>JAEMTJ010000003.1:18331-21534 GCA_016462375.1 Rhodoluna sp.
AGAGAAGCTTTCTTAGAGCTTTTTGCTTCAGGGCTTATCAAAAGCAAGATAGTTTTCGATCCAGGGCCAACAACGGCTGAGCTAACTTCCGAGGTGCTTGATTGGATTGGCGCTCACGCAACACTAATTTCCTGCAACCTCAGCGAATACGAAAAACTTGCTCCTCATGTTGGTCCTGAGTGCTGGTTATTACTTCGTAAAGGAGCTGAAGGGGCGGAACTTTGGCACCGTGGTGCAATTGTTGCAACAGCTGCAGGCAGAAAAGTAAACGTTGTTGATACTAATGGTGCGGGTGATGTTCACACTGGGGCATTCCTTGCTGCTCTTGCCAAAGGAAATGATTTGCAAGCGTCTTTGGAGCTAGCTTGTCGAGCAGCTGAATATTCCATTCAGCTAGAAGGTGGTTGCACAGGTCCTACCTGGCAAGAGCTCTTAGCGGTTAGCTAAAAACTCTTAGCTCTGGAGAAAATCCAGAAGCTCAAAATTAAAACTACCGTCACTGGAATCAGGGTTAGGAAGTTCAAACCGTTGAAAGCCGCTGCACTGAGAATTGTTCCAGCGATACCGCCACCGAGAGCACCAGAGAGGTTCATGCTTGAATCACTCACACCTTGAACGTTGGTTTTTTCATTGGCTGGAACGCTAGAACTTAGCAGTGCAGAGGCAGCAACTGTTGATGCTGACCAACCCAAGCCAAGTAGTGCTAAACCTATGGTCACCTGCCAGCGATCCATGTGACCGATACCGGCAAAGGCAATCGCGGCAATAGAGAGCAATTGCCCAATCAGGATTAGTTGCACCTTGCCAATCTTGTCGGCAAGATAACCCATCACCGGGGACAGCGCATACATGCCTGCGACGTGCAGGCTAATAGTAAAACCAACTACAACCAGGTCATAACCTAGGTCTTGCATATGCACTGGAGTCATCGCCATCACTGAGACCATCACCATGTGGCTAAGTGCGATGCTAAAGACAGCAAATCTTGGAACAGAATTTATTTTTAGTGTTTGCAAAGCAGATCTAATCGAAATCTTGTGTTTGGTTTTAGCTTGAATCTTTTGGGCGTAAAGAAGCGGATCTGGTTTTAGCCCAAACCAGAAAATCAGTGTTGAGCTAATCTGAGCTGCGACAGTAAGCAGAAAAGGACCGGTCATTGGTGGAAGTCCTAACCAGTGACCCAGCTGTTCGCCTGGGCCAAATAGGTTTGGGCTCGTTACCGCGCCAACAGTTGTTGCCCAGACAACGATTCCGATTGATCGACCGGATCTACCGATTATGGGGATATCGGTAGCAGCAAACCTTGCTTGCAGAGCTGTTGCTGAACCCGCACCAAGCAAGAAAATGCCTAGCAGCAGTAGTGGAAAAAATCGTAGGTGGGCTGATTCGATGACCGTCACTGCTCCACTAATGGCAAGAGCGGCTCCTGTAGCTAGCGATACTCTTCTGCCTCGGGCATAAGCCAATCTGGATAGGGGAATAGCCCAGATGGCTGCTCCAAGAGTACTAAAGGTCGCTGCTGCACCTGCCCAGCTCTCAGATCCACTGAGATCACGGGCTAATAAAGACCCAATAGAAAGAACTGAACCTAGACCAAATCCGCCTAAAACCTGGCCAAGAGCCAACACTCGGATGGTTCGGCGCTGGATTTGCTCTAGTTCACTCACCCTGCCAATCTACGCCACGCTGGTAAACTTGTATTTCAGCCGTCCTGAGGTGTCTAAATGTCTAATCAGCCCCTAACTCTCGCCGAAAAGGTGTGGAGAGATCACTTAGTGGTCAAAGGTGAGATGGGCGCACCCGATTTGCTATACATCGACCTGCACCTAATCCATGAGGTCACCAGCCCACAGGCTTTCGATGGCCTTCGTTTAGCAGGTAGACCGGTTAGACGACCTGATCTGACTATCGCTACCGAAGACCATAACACCCCAACCATCGACATTGATAAGCCAATCGCGGATGCAACCAGCCGCACTCAGATTGAGGCTCTTCGCCACAACGCTAAAGAGTTCGGTATTCGTATTCACTCATTAGGGGACATTGAACAGGGAATCGTTCACGTGGTTGGCCCTCAGCTAGGTCTTACCATGCCAGGCATCACAGTGGTCTGTGGCGATTCACACACTTCAACCCATGGAGCCTTTGGTGCGCTTGCCATGGGTATCGGAACAAGTGAAGTTGAGCATGTTTTAGCAACCCAGACTTTGCCGTTGAATGCTTTCAAGACAATGGCGATAAATGTTGAGGGGACTTTACGTCCTGGTGTTACCTCCAAAGACATCATCTTGGCCGTTATCGCCAAGATTGGCACCGGTGGTGGTCAAGGTTATGTTCTTGAGTATCGTGGTAGCGCTATTCGATCACTTTCTATGGAAGCTCGAATGACAATTTGTAACATGTCTATCGAAGCAGGGGCAAGAGCAGGCATGGTTGCCCCTGATGAAACTACTTTTGAATATCTATTGGGAAGAGCACACGCACCTGTTGGTTCTGACTGGGAGTCTGCAGTTGCATTTTGGAAGACACTGCCAACTGATGATGGTGCTGTATTTGATAAGGAAGTTTTCCTCGATGCGAATACCCTCGATCCTTTTGTCACTTGGGGCACCAACCCCGGCCAAGGTGTTTCACTAAATGATTCAGTGCCGGAGCCTTCTCTAATCAACGATCCAAACGAACGAGCTGCTGCTGAGCGTGCACTTGAATACATGGATCTAGTTCCAGGAACCAAGATGAAAGACATCAGAGTTGACACTGTGTTCCTGGGCTCTTGCACTAACTCTCGGATTGAAGATCTACGTTCAGCTGCTGCGATTATCAAGGGCAGACAAAAAGCCGATGGCTTACGCATGATGGTTGTTCCAGGTAGTGCCAGAGTTCGTCTGCAAGCAGAAGCCGAAGGCTTAGACAAGGTGTTTTTGGCCTTTGGTGCTGAGTGGAGATTCGCCGGTTGTTCTATGTGTCTAGGTATGAACCCGGATCAGCTAGCTCCTGGGGAGAGAGCAGCCTCAACATCTAACCGAAACTTTGAAGGTCGTCAAGGTAAGGGTGCTAGAACACATTTGGTTTCTCCTTTAGTTGCGGCTGCAACTGCAATTCGCGGAACTTTATCTGCTCCAGGAGACTTGGAGGAGAATAATGGATAAGTTCACCACCTTCACTGGTCTCGCGGTTCCACTAAAACGTTCAAATGTTGATAC
>JAEMTJ010000003.1:21634-31665 GCA_016462375.1 Rhodoluna sp.
AGAGGTAATGCTGGTAAGCAAGGACTGGTAACCGGTGAGATTTCAGAACAAGACACGCAGAAGCTCTGGGCTGCAATTGAAGCAAACCCTGGTGTTTCAATCACCATTGATCTAGTCAATAAGACCGCAACGCTTGGGGATATCAAGGTTAGTTTTGCAATCGACGAATACACTAGGTGGCGTCTACTAGAGGGCCTAGACGATATTGGTCTGACCCTCAGAGATGAAGCTGCGATCACAGATTTTGAAACAGGTAGACCGGCTTGGATGCCTAAGACATTACCTGTTAGGACAGTAGGAGAACAATGAGTCAGATAACTGTTCAGGGTGGGAAACCACTGGTTGGTCGGGTTGAGGTTCGCGGAGCCAAGAACCTTGTCACCAAGGCAATGGTTGCCGCTCTTTTGGGTGAGACGCCGAGTGAGTTGCGCGATGTCCCAAAAATCAGCGACGTCGAAGTAGTTCAGAACCTGCTTGAACTTCATGGTGTGAAGATTTCATTCAGTGATGACGGTGTCATGAAGCTTGACCCTACCAACGTGAAATCTGCTCGTATGGTTGACATCGATGCTCATGCTGGTTCTTCCCGTATCCCTATTTTGTTCTGTGGCCCGCTTCTTCACCAACTAGGTGAAGCGTTTATCCCAGATCTTGGTGGTTGCCACATTGGTGATCGCCCAGTTGATTTTCACCTAGATGTACTTCGCAACTTCGGTGCAGTTATTGAGAAACTTCCTAACGGAACCAGAATGAGTGCACCTGATGGATTACACGGCGCTAAGATTTCTCTTCCTTATCCATCTGTTGGTGCAACAGAGCAAGTCCTGCTAACTGCTACTCGTGCCCAGGGGCTAACTGAACTAACCGGTGCAGCTGTCGAACCAGAGATTATGGACCTGATTGCTATCTTGCAGAAGATGGGTGCAATCATTTCAGTTGATACAGACCGAGTTATTCGGATCGAAGGCGTTGCTACCCTTAACGGTTATTCACACCGAGCACTCTTTGATAGAAATGAAGCGGCCTCCTGGGCTGCAGCAGCGCTTGCCACCGGTGGAGACATCTTCGTCGGTGGAGCAAAACAGCAGGAAATGACTGCATTCCTAAATGTATTTAGGAAAATTGGTGGAGCATTTGAAATTGAAGATGAAGGTATTCGCTTCAGACATCCTGGTGGGGAACTGCAACCGGTAGTAATTGAAACTGATGTGCACCCAGGTTTTATGACTGACTGGCAGCAGCCGTTGGTTGTTGCCCTTACTCAGGCAACAGGACTATCGATTGTTCACGAAACTGTGTATGAAAACAGATTTGGTTTTACTGATGCATTGGTTCAGATGGGTGCTCAGGTTCAGATCTATCGTGAGTGTCTGGGAGGTAACCCTTGCCGTTTCGGTCAGCGTAACTTCTATCACTCAGCTGTTATTTCTGGACCTAGCAAACTGCGCGGTGCGGATATTCGTGTTCCAGATCTTCGTGGTGGTTTTAGTCATATGGTGGCAGCTCTTGCTGCTGAAGGAACATCTAACGTCACTAACGTGCAACTAATCTCTCGGGGCTACGAACACTTCCTAGACAAGCTGAAAGCTCTTGGCGCTGACTTTAGTTATTCGGAATAACAATGGCTAAAAAGTCCTCTGAACAAATAAAAATGCCAGAGCTTCGCCCGGGCATTGAAATCACTTGGCAGATCAGAACCCTGGCTTGGATACTTTGGCCTTGGGTTAGATTGCTCTATCGGTTGAACGTCACCGGTAAAGAAAACCTCCCCAAGGGCACGGGCTATGTCTTAGCCTCTAATCACGTGACAACTATTGATGCTCTGGCAGTCGCATTCATGATGTTTTTCAATTTAGGTAGAGCACCGCACTTCCTCGCCAAAGAAGGTTTGTTTAACACTCCGATAGTTGGGCCAGTATTACTTGCCTGCGGTCAGATACCGGTATTTAGATCTGGTCGTGGAAACTCAGATCCAATGGAATCTGCATACAAAGTTCTTAGAGCTGGTCACGTCATTGGCATTTTCCCTGAAGGATCCCTTACCCGTGAGCCGAACCAGTGGCCGATGCGGGCAAGAACCGGTGCTATTCGTTTGGCTCTAGAAACCGGTGTTCCGATTGTGCCGATGGGTCAGTGGGGAACTGAAGTAGTCATGGACACATACTCCTCAAAGATTTTCCCTAAACCTTGGCACAAGGTAAACATGATCATTGGTAAGCCTATTGACCTGAGTAAATATCACGGCAAGAAGGTAAGCGTTGAGGAGATGGTTGCCCTCAGCGATGAAGTGATGGTTGAAATCACCAAGATTGTCGAACAGCTTCGTGGTGAGAAAGCTCCAGCTAAAAGATTTGTTCCTGGCGAACAC
Source organism: Rhodoluna sp. (assembly GCA_016462375.1). GTDB lineage: Bacteria > Actinomycetota > Actinomycetes > Actinomycetales > Microbacteriaceae > Rhodoluna. The sequence goes on from JAEMTJ010000003.1 coordinate 24,003, forward strand.
GGATTACCAGAGCATGGAAACTTCAAGAAGTTTCTTATTCTAAAAGCAGAGAACGATAGACGTGCTGCAGCAGGTTTGGAACCGCTTCCTGCCAATGCCAAAGTCAAAGGTAAAAGGATAGTTGTGAGGAAAAACAAATGACTCAGATTGCAGTTATCGGTGCAGGTTCATGGGGAACCACTTTCGCGAAAGTTCTAGTTGATGCTGGCAATGATGTGCTGCTCTGGTCAAGAAGAGAAGAACTAACTGAAGAGATCAACAGCTCACATCGCAATGGTGATTACATGCCGGGTATCAACCTGCCAGAGACACTAGTTGCATCCAGTGATATTGCTCATGTTCTCAAGGGTGCTACCCAGGTTTATATAGCAGTCCCATCACAGACGCTGAGAGATAACCTTGAAAGCTGGGGAAACCTCATTGAATCTGATGCGATTGTGGTTTCTCTAATGAAAGGTGTCGAGCAAAGCTCAGGGCTTCGAATGAGCGAAGTTATTGCCGAAGTGCTAAAACTTTCACAGGATCAAATCTGTGTTGTTTCTGGCCCTAACCTTTCACTAGAAATTGCTTCTGAGCAACCGGCGGCCTGTGTTGCCGCCTGCACCTCCGAAGAGAACGCCCATCTGGTTGCCGCTGCTGCCACCAATCAATACTTCACAACCTTCACCAACAAAGACGTGATTGGTACTGAGTTCGGTGGAATTCTAAAGAATTTAATCGCGGTTGCTATCGGTATCGTAAACGGTGTCGGCTACGGTCAAAACACCAAGGCATCGATTATGACCAGAGGCTTAGCTGAAATCTCTCGCTTTGCTCAGGCCTTCGGTGCAAAGAAGAAGACCATGGTTGGTTTAGCCGGTCTTGGCGATCTAATTGCGACCTCTGAATCTCCTCTTTCTCGTAACCACAAGGCAGGAGAAATGCTGGGCAAGGGCTATTCAAAGCGAGAGGTGCTAAAGCGTTTGTCTCAGACCGCGGAAGGGCTAACTTCTGTTGCACCGATTCTGAAACTTGCTGCCCAAAAAGGTGTCTCGATGCCGATTGTTGAACAAGTCCAGCTAGTCCTTGAAGGCAAGATGAGTCCTAAAGATATCGGCCCTGGGCTTACCCGCGGTAACGATTCTCCAGAGGCAGAGTAATGCAGCGTGTAGTTCTCCTATTTGGTGGTGCTTCTAACGAGCACTCAATCTCTTGCGCAACAGCAAGTGGAGTGCTTTCCGCCATTGATAGAGCTAAGTATCAGGTGATACCGGTTGGGATAACCAGGGCTGGACAATTTGTTCCAGCAGTAGATGATCTCAAGCACTGGGCACTAACCGAAGGTGAACTGCCAGAAGTTGTCTTTGCAGGCGAAAGCATCATTTGGCCATCAGCTGGTAGTAAAGAACTCAAGTATTCAAAAGCTGACGGGAGCGTTCACACACTTGGAGTGATTGATGTTGTCTTCCCGGTACTGCATGGACCTAACGGTGAAGACGGCACAATGCAAGGTTTTCTTGAATTGCTAAATCTTCCCTATGTTGGCAACGGAGTTTTTGCCTCAGCTGCTGGAATGGATAAAGAGTTCTCCAAGGCATTATTCATAGCAGCAGGATTGCCGGTAACTCCACATGTGGTTATTCACAAGCAGCAATGGTTAGCCGACCCTGAAACTGTCTTAGCGAATATCAAGAAACTAGGAACTCTGCCACTGTTTGTGAAGCCTGCTCGCGCAGGATCTTCAGTTGGTGTTTCTAAAGTCAAAGACATGGCTGATTTTGCTAAAGCTTTGGAAGTTGCTTTCAATGAAGACAGCAAGGTAACGGTCGAACAGGGTCTTGTTGGTCGTGAAGTTGAGTGTGCTGTGCTCTCTCAACGTGGTGGCGGTGCCCCTAGAGTTTCTGTTGCCGGAGAGATTGTTATGAAGACCAGAGAGTTCTATGACTTCGACGCTAAGTATCGTGATGGCGATGCGGCTGAACTTATTTGCCCAGCAGATTTGACTCCGGAGCAGCTCGCTGAAATGCAAGCACTGGCTAGAAGAGCTTTCAATGCTCTTGGTTGTTTTGGTTTAGCTAGAGCTGACTTTTTTCTCACTAAAGATGGTTTTTTTGTGAATGAACTAAACCTGATGCCGGGATTCACACCTATTTCGATGTATCCAAAGTGTTGGCAAGCGACAGGCATGACTTACACAGATCTAATTGATGAACTAATCCAGTTAGCTTTCGAGAGAAACTAACCCAAACACTTATTGCTGCTCGGGGTGAACTGCACTGCCTGCCCTAAATCTTCAAGAACAGTTGCTCCTGATGCCTTCTCAGAATCGATAGTTATCGAGGTTGCCGGGGTCCTGCCAAAACTAGTAAATGTGTAGTTCGGCTTAGCCGACTCATCAACAATCCAGTCCACGCCACCTGCTGTTATGCAAGGCAGTGCGCTTACAAGGACAGGAGTTAGACCGCAGCGCAAAGTAACTGCTACCGGGGTTCCCCAGGCAGCTGTGCTCTGCGAGTTGGTGGATCTCTTTGCTAAGCCATCAGTTTCTGTTGGCAGCCGAACGATAACTTCAGCACAGGAAGGGTTGTTGGCGTCATCCGCTGAAGGTATTACTACTGTGGCGGCACAGCCAGCTAGCGCCGGCACCAAGAGCAAAAGACCCATTGTCCTAATTAGAAACTTCATCATAAACAGGCTACCTTTGAGATGTGAGTCAAGAGAGTACTTTAGCGAATCTAGGGGAGTCCGAGTCCCTTAGGAGAACCATCGGCAGGCTAATCCAAGGTGAATACACCCTCGTCGGCCCCGGCGATGATGCTGCAGTGGTTAGAGCACCTGACAGTCGCTATGTCGTCACCACTGACACCATGATCGAAGTCCATGACTTCAGATTGGATTGGTCAACTGGATTCGATCTAGGATTCAAGGCCATTGCTTCAAATGTTGCAGATGTCGCTGCCATGGGTGCCAAACCGACTGCGCTAGTAGTTGCGATTGCTCTTCCTGGAACTACAGACATCTCCTGGTTAGAGGCATTCGCAGATGGCCTAAATGCTGCAATAACTGAATTGGCACCAGGGGCTGAAGTTGTTGGAGGAGATATTGCTCGCTCAGAACAAGTTTTTATTTCTGTCACAGCTCACGGCGATCTAGAGGGTAGAGAACCTGTTCTTCGATCTGGGGCTAAACCAGGAGACGTGCTAGCCGTTGCTGGCACTCTAGGCAGAGCGGCAGCAGGCCTATCAATACTGCAATCCGGAATAGCTGATGTAATTAGCGCTTTCGATGATCTTGTCGGAATTCAACTAAGACCACAGCCACCAATTAGTGCCGGGGTGTCGGCTTCTTTAGCTGGCGCAACTTCAATGCTAGATATCTCAGATGGTCTTGCCAGAGATGCGCACCGTATCGCTAAGGCATCTGGTGTTTCAATTGAAATCAACGGCAAAGACCTGCAAGGTTTTGAGGCAACTTTAGAACAAGCTGCAATGCGGCTTGGTGTGCATAGTTCTGATTGGGTTAGATTCGGTGGAGAAGACCATTCGCTATTGGCAACTTTTCCTGCTGATGCAGTTATCCCCAGGGAGTTCAAACCTATTGGTCAGGTAGTTACTCAAACAGATAACTTGGTGACTCTTGATGGAATTGAACTTCAGCAAAATGGTTGGGATTCGATAAGAGGTTAAAGCTGCTATTGGCCGGTGTGTAGCGTTGCGTTCAGCGTGATTCCAACACCAGTTCTAGGAAGTACCTCAACTCGGCCGTTTACTGAGTTTCTTCTAAACAGAAGATTTGGTTGACCACTTAGTTCAACAGCTTTTACTGTTCTTTCTTCCGAGCCATCGATGATGGTGACTTTAGTTCCTGCGGTCACATACAAACCTGCTTCAACCACTGAATCATCTCCAAGGGAGATACCAATGCCCGAGTTAGCGCCGAGGAGCGCTCGCTCACCAATCTTTACTCGTTCTCTTCCGCCTCCAGAGAGTGTGCCCATAATGGATGCACCACCACCGATATCTGATCCATTGCCGACAACAACTCCCTGAGCAATTCGGCCTTCGACCATTGCAATCCCTAGGGTTCCAGCATTAAAGTTCACAAAGCCCTCGTGCATGATTGTGGTCCCCGGGGACAGGTATGCGCCTAGCCTTACTCGGTTCGCATCTGCTATACGAACACCTTTAGGAACTACGTAGTCAACCAGTCTTGGGAACTTATCAATTGAGTGCACTGTGACGCCTTGGCGAACGAGAGTTGGTAGCAGTTTTTCATAGTCTGAAACTGAGATTGCTCCAATTGAACTGAAGGCAACTATGGGCAAGTGTGCCATGAGGTTATCTAGGTTGATGCTGTTTGGTTGGACTAATAGGTGCGATAGTAAGTGAAGTCTTAGGTAGGCATCTGGAGTAGAAGAGACCGGTGCTGAGAGTTCAATCTCGGTTCTAACTGCTTTGGTCTCAACGTTTCTTCTCGGGTCTTTACCGATCAGTGCATCAAAGTCTTTATCCATCAAATAGATGGCATCGGATTTAGGGGCTTGGCCCAGGGAAGGTTTTGGGTACCAGGTATCCAAAATGTTGCCATCGCTGGCGATGGTGGCTAACCCCATGCCCCAGGCATGATTCTCTACAAAATTATTCATCACCCTCAAGGTTACTTGTAGGCTGGGGTCGTGCCCGTAAATCTTGACCTTAAATCTGACGTAGTTGACCTAACCAGAGTGCTCTGCGATATCGAATCGGTATCTGGCAATGAGAAGGAAATAGCCGATTCCATTGAATCTGCTCTCAAGGCTTACCCCCACCTAGAGGTGATTCGTGATGGTGATGCCATCATTGCCAGAACCAACCTAGGCAGAGCAAAGCGTGTTCTTATCGCAGGCCACATAGACACCGTCCCTGTAGTGGATAACTTACCGACCAAAATGGTAAACCTCGAAAGATCTCATGTCCTGTTTGGTAGGGGAACAGTGGACATGAAAGCTGGAGTTGCAGTGCAGCTGAAGCTGGCAGCGGAGCTCAGCGAACCAAATGTTGATATCACCTGGGTCTTCTATGACCACGAGGAAGTTGATTCAGCTCTAAACGGCTTAGGTCGTATTTCTCGTAACAGACCAGAACTTCTGCAGGGAAGTTTTGCAGTCCTTTGCGAACCGAGCAATGCTCGTGTTGAAGGTGGCTGCAATGGCACCATGCGAGTTGAGCTAAAGCTCTCTGGAGTAAAGGCGCACAGTGCAAGATCATGGATGGGGGAGAACGCTCTGCATAAGGCTGCAGTTCCGCTGGGTATCTTGGCTAACTATGTTCCGCTTGAGGTTGAAGTTGATGGCTTGGTTTATCGAGAGAGCTTGAATGCAGTTCTGATGAGTTCAGGTATTGCAGCCAATGTGATTCCAGATCTTGCAGTTATTACTGTGAACTATCGTTATGCGCCAAGTAAGACGCATGTTGATGCGGAAAGCTATCTTCGTGAACTGTTTGCCGGTTTTGAACTTGTTGTGACTGATTTTGCCGATGGGGCAAGGCCTGGTCTTGACCTTCCTGAGGCTGCTGCCTTTGTCCTAGCCACCGGTACAGAGCCTTTTCCTAAGTACGGCTGGACCGATGTGGCCCGTTTTAGCGCCCTTGGAATCCCGGCTGTGAACTTCGGCCCAGGGAACCCAAATAAGGCTCATGCGGACGATGAGGCTGTCGAAATAGGCCAGATCTATTCCTGTGAGAAGGCCCTTAGAAGCTGGCTATCAGCCTAAAAGTAATCAAATGGATACCTTGGTTTTCCATAGCGGCTGGTCTGTGTCTGCTGGGCGTGGTTTAATAGAGGTTCTGCGCAAAAAAGCCAAGCAACAAGGGAGTATCAATGGCAGCAATGAAGCCACGTACCGGGGACGGTCCAATGGAAGCCGAGCGTGAAGCTCGGGGTCTAATCGTTTTGAAAATTCCAGCCGAAGGCGGTGGACGTTTAGCGATTTCTGTCAATGATGAAGAAGTCGAACAACTAAAGAAAGTTCTTGCTGGTATTAAAAAGCGCTAACTTAGAAGCAACTTAGAGGCCATTCCTAAACAGAGTGGCTTTTCTGTTTAAAGCTTGCTTGCGATGATTAGACCATCACCGATAGGTGAGATGGTACTGATGAAGCCTTCAGAGTTGGTTAGTTTGGCAATTAGGTTGCGATAGATGATGGTGCTCTCGTCGCTCAGTGCAGTGTCCGGCACTCGGTCTCTCCAGAGGGCATGGGAGATAACCAGCACTCCGCCTGAACGAAGAAGTCGATGGCTCTGCAGAACTTGATCCTCAAGAGTCTCTCTATCACCATCGAGAAAAACAAGATCATAAGACTTATCGGCAAGGTTGGTTAGCACCTCAACTGAGCGACCGTTAATCAACCTGAGTCTGGAGCTTGCGATTCCCGCTTGCTCGAAAGCTACCTTTGCAACGTTCTGGTGTTCTGATTCGGTCTCGATGGTGGCAAGAACTGAATTAGCGCTTGCTGATAGCAACCAGAGACCTGAGACACCAACTCCGGTGCCAACTTCAACTATTGCCTTGGCTGAAAGTGCTCTGGCCAGGATGCTGAGGTGCATGCCGACCGAAGGGGTGATTGCTTCAACGCCTAATTCATCGGCACGAGCTCGGGCACGGCGAATGACATCGGACTCTTGAACCAAGTCTTCGGTGTATTTCCAGCTGGATATCTTGTCTACCATGATCGTATTTAGAGCATATCTGCGGATGCCTTGTTGAGCAGGTAACCTAGAAGAGTGTTTGGATTAAGTAGCGAAAAGATTCTCATCTTGCTGGTGCTCGCCGTTTTTATTTTAGGGCCGGAGCGCTTGCCTCAGTATGCCAGGAGCTTTGCGAATTTCATCAAGAAGATGAGAAAACTAGCTAACTCAGCTCAAGAGCAAATGAGAGATGAGTTAGGCGAAGGTTTTGAAGATTTGGACTGGAAGAAACTAGACCCTCGCCAATACGACCCTAGAAGAATTATTCGTGAAGCGCTTCTGGAAGATGACAGTCCGGCAGTCAAACACTCAGATCTGAACCAGGTGAAGGTTAGAAAACAAACGAATCTAACCAACGGTGAAAAGCCACCTTTTGATTCAGAATCTACCTAGACCCTGCGGAGTATTTTAGAAAGCAGATTCAGTAGTGGTGCCATCCGGTTGTATTGGTTGCCGCGCCAAGGAAAGTTCAATAGCCCATTGTGAACCCCGATAGTTTGGGCCTCGGTGTATTTGAGTAATCCTTCAACACCATTTCTTCTGCCGTGACCTGATTGCTTCATTCCACCCATCGGGGAGTCAAGACTGGCAAAGGTCGCTCTAAAACCTTCATTGATGTTGACAGTTCCTGCCATAATCTGAGAGGCAACTCGGGCGGCCTCTCTCTTGTTACCAACAACAGAGGCATTCAAGCCTTCGGTGGTGTTATTCGCCAGCGTGATGGCTTCCTTGATGTTGTCGTAGCCAAAGATTGCAACTACTGGACCAAATACTTCACCATCGAACATGTTCATGTTGCTGGTAACCCCTGTGACGATTGTTGGGGCGTAAAAGTAAGGGCCGAGCTCCGCTAATGCATGCCCACCAGTGATTACGTGTGCGCCTTTAGCTGTTGCATCAGCCAAAAATCCTTCGACTCTAGCTAACTGATTTGCACCAGTGAGAGTTCCAATATCCAT
>JAEMTJ010000003.1:31765-43274 GCA_016462375.1 Rhodoluna sp.
AATCAGCACTATCGGTTAGTGCATTACCAACAGTTGCACCGTCTCCTGCCACTACTGTCCAAAGAGCCGGATCTAATCCAGCGCGAATTGCCAGATGTCTTGCGAAAAGGGCAGTCAGTGTTGTCTGGTTATCTGATTTTTGGACTACGGCATTACCTGCCATCAGAGCAGGTAGTACATCTAATAAACACAGAGCAAGTGGATAATTCCAAGGTGTAATGACGCCAACAACGCCAACCGGAATGTGATTTACCCAAGTTTTAGTAAGCACTGGAACACCGGCAACAGTCTTACTTGATTTGAGTGCTTTTGGCCCTACCTTGGCGTAATAACGTGCTGCACCTAAACCACCGGCTACTTCTTCAAAAGCATGTGCTCTGGCTTTACCGGTTTCTAGTTGGACAATGTCCATCAACTTGTCTTGCTCTTCGAGGATTAGATCGTGCAATGCATAGAGCCAAGCTGCTCGCTTTTTGGCAGGAGTTTGTGCCCAAGCTGGCTGAGCTAGACGGGAAGCGCGGACAGCATCGGATACCTGCTCTGCAGATTGCTGAGGCAGTTCATAGATAGTGTTGCCAGTCTTTGGGTTGATAACTGCAAAGTTGGCGGCAGTAAGCCCTAGATGTTTGATCAGATTTGCAATCGAGGTATCGCTCATAGCCTCAAGTTTAGGCGGAAGGCTAACTAAGTTTGACGTTCAAAGTTCTTGAAGTCATAGGCAACTTGTCTTTAGCGATAGCAACTGCTAGAGCGCTTATCGCCTGGGAGGCAGGGTCGGTTGTATTGCTTAGGACTAATGGCATGCCCGCATCGCTGGCTGCACTAAGAGCAGGGCTAATTGGGATTTGAGCAAGCAGAGGGATAGCTGTTCCGGTTCTTTCAGAGAGTGATCTGGCAACTTCTAGGCCACCACCTGAGCCATAGATTTCCAGTTTCTTTCCGACTGCGTCAAGTAGATAGCTTGAGTTTTCCACAACGCCAAATATTTCTTGACCTGTCTTTAGTCCTGCGGAACCTGAGCGTTCAGCAACTATTGCAGCTGACATTTGAGGAGTTGTAATGACTATTGATTTAGCGGTTGGCAATAGTTGACCGACTGAGATTGCAACGTCCCCTGTGCCAGGGGGCATATCTATCAGGAGGAAATCTAGTGAACCCCAGTAGACATCGGTAAGGAATTGCTCAATGGCTTTATGCAACATCGGTCCTCGCCATGCAACTGGTTCATTACTAGGTAAGAACATTCCGATTGAGATTACCTTTACTCCGTGAATCACTGGCGGCAGAATCATGTCATCTAGACGAGTCGGTTTCGCAGTGAGTCCTAGCTGACCAGGGATACTAAAGCCGAAGATGTCAGCATCGATAAGTCCAACTTCATAACCTTGGCTCGCTAATGCAACGGCAACATTTGCAGTAACAGTACTTTTACCAACACCACCTTTGCCGGAACCAAACAGAAAAATTCTGGTTGATGTTCCAGCCGTGAAAGGGTTGGATTTAGGTTCTAGAGACCCGCGCAGTTGGGCCTTTAGTTCATTTAGCTCATCCGCGGTCATGACTTGCATTTGGACTGTAACTACATCACCGAATTCTGCAATTAAGACTTTTGAAACGTTTGTTTCAATTTGTTCGGCTGCGGGGCAGTGGCTAACAGTTAGCTTGATGGCAACTGAGATTCCTGAACTTGTTTCTGCAATCTCACCAACCATCCCAAGCTCGGTAATTGGTCTTCTGAGTTCTGGATCGATTACCTGGCTAAGTGTTTTGATAACTCTGGAATTGATTTCGCTCATTCAGTTTTAGAGCTAGGTTTTTCCTGAGCCTTAAGTTCAGCTAGCAACTCTTCAAGCATCTCTCTAAGTTCATCTTTGACGAATTCTTTAGTGGCAACTTCTTTCATTGCTAAACGAAGAGCAACGACTTCTCGAGCCAAGTATTCCGTGTCAGCAAGGTTACGCTCGGCACGCTGTCTGTCCTGCTCAGTTTTGACACGGTCACGGTCATCTTGACGGTTCTGCGCTAAAAGAATCAGTGGAGCAGCATAGGAAGCTTGCAGCGAGAGTAGCAAAGTAAGCAAAGTGAAGTTAGTGGTCTTTGGGTCAAAGATTACTGATTCAGGTGCAATGGTGTTCCAGATGAGCCAAAGCGCACAGAACACTGTCAAGCCAATAAGGAAGCTTCCAGTTCCCAGTGCTCTAGCGAAAGTTTCTGAGGCGCGCCCGAATCTATCACGGTCAATTCGAGGAACCAGTGACTTGCGCTTACCTAGTAATGGTGTGTCAAGACGGTCGAGTGATTTAGCCATGTTTGATCTCACTCTCATCTTCGGTGCGCCAGTCTTCCGGCAATAGGTGGTCTAGCACGTCATCGACTGTGATAACACCAATTAGTCGGTGTTCTTTGTCGACGACAGGAAGGGCTACCAAGTTGTAGTTGGCAAGGGTTCGGTGAATCTTAGATATGTGAGTCTCAGCAGTTACTGGCTCAACATCAGTATTTAGAAGTGCACCAAGACGCTCGTGCGGTGGATAGCGCAATAGCTTCTGGAAGTGAACCATACCCAGGTATCTACCTGTAGTTGTTTCATGCGGTGGCAAAGTAACAAAGATTGAAGCTGCTAGCGCAGGCGCTACATCTTTACGACGAATGAGCGCCATCGCTTCAGCAACGGTTGCATCTGCTGCACAGATAACTGGCTCAGTGGTCATAAGCCCTCCAGCGGTAAATTCACCGAATGACATCAGACGGCGAATATCAGCTGCTTCTTCTTCATCCATCAAATCAAGAATTGCTTTGGCACGATCTCCAGGTAGGTTCTGCATCAAGTCAGCAGCGTCATCAGGTTGCATCAAATCAAGAACTTCAGCGGCACGTTCGTCATCGAGGTCCTGAAGAATTTCAATCTGCTCTTCTTCAGGAAGTTCCTCAAGCACATCCGCTAGACGCTCGTCATCGAGCTCCTCAGCAACTTCAATCATGCGTTCTTCAGGAAGATCCATCAGAGCACTGGCAAGGTCAGCGGGGAGCATGTCTGAGTATGTTGCAATCAACTGTTCAGCGCTCTGAGATTCTTCCGAACGTTGTTCAGTGACATCGTTCCAGTCAACGAATAGGGTGGCTCCTCGACCGAAAGGGGTAGCGGAGGTTTTTGGGCGTCTGATGAACAGGTCTGAGACAATCCATTCCTTCTGGTTGTTTTGCTCGATTGCTAAATCTTCAATGGAAGCCTGACCGGAGGCATCCTTGAGGCTTACTTTTCTACCAAGCATTTCCGCAATAATTCGAACTTCTTGACCTCTTTGGGTAAAACGGCGCAGGTCAATGAGACCATTTGTGATTACCTGGCCAGGAGCGATAGCAGTGACTCTGGCGATAGGAACAAACACTCTTCTGCGGCCGGTGATCTCAATCAGCATGCCAGTGGTTCTTGGGGCACCCGAATTTCGGTATGCCACTAGAACGTCTATGACTTTTCCAACTCGATCACCGAGCGGGTCAAAGACGCCACAGCCCGCCAAACGGGCAACAAAAACTCTATTTGCACTCACCCCTTAACCTTAGACGAGGCTCCTTGACTCTGGCAGACTAGGCAGATGGCAAAAATTAATAACTCGCATCATCTAGCTGGCGTTGGTGGGGGCATGCCCAACGGGGCCACAGTTGCTGATTTCAGCACTTATCCCGAGGCAGTTGGCTATGTTGAACGCATTCTGAGGGGTAATTTCCCAGCAACTTCAGTAGCAATCGTGGGAACTGGACTCAGCACAGTCGAACGAGTGAGAGCAAAAATCAACTATGGCAAGGTGGCCATTAGCGGTGCAATGAATGGTTCTTGGCTAGGACTCTTTATTTACCTAATCTTTGGTTCATCTGGGCAAACCACAACTGAAACTGCATCACCCATATTCTCACTGGGCTCAGCACTATTGATCGGTGCTGGAGTGGGCATGCTTTGGCAGGTAATTCGATTCAGCATGAACAAGGCAAAGCGCAGTTTCTCCAGCGCATCAACAGTTGTTGCTACGAGTTATGCGGTGCTTGTGCCGAGTGAACTAACCGGTGAAGCAAATCAAGCCTTTGTGAAAGGCGGAGAACTAGAAGCCTAAGCTTTTAGTTTTGCCATCCAGGCTTCAATTTCTTCTGGTTTTCTAGGAAGCTTTGCAGTTAGGTTTTGAACTCCAGTTCTGGTAACCAAAACGTCATCTTCAATGCGAACACCAATGCCACGGAATTCCTTAGGGACCATAAGGTCATCTTTATGGAAGTAGAGACCTGGCTCAATGGTGAAGATCATTCCTTCTTCAAGCACATGATCGTGATACATCTCTCGTCTAGCTTGAGCACAGTCGTGCACATCTAAACCGAGGTGATGACCAGTGCCGTGAATCATCCAACGACGGTGCCACTGGTTTTCAGGCTTTAGTGATTCTTCATAACCACCTTTATAGAAACCCCAGTCAGCAGTTTTCTGAGCGATAACCTTCATAGCAGTTTTGTGCATTTCAGAATAGGTAACACCTGGCTTTGCCATTGCAAATACTGCATCGGCAGCTTCTAACACTGCCATGTATATCTCTTTCTGAAGCTTAGAGAATTTGCCATTGATCGGAAGTGTCCTAGTCACATCTGCCGTATATAGTGATTCAACTTCAACACCTGCGTCAACAAGAATTAGTTCCCCCGGCTTTACCGGACCATCGTTATCCACCCAGTGCAGGGTGCAAGCGTGGGAACCAGCGGCGGCAATAGTTCCATACCCTAGGTCGTAACCTTCGGCTCTAGCTTCTGCGTAGAAAGCGGCTTCAACAATTCGTTCGCCTCTGGGGTGCTTGGTCGCAGCTGAGAGATTCTTGACGATTGATTCAAAACCCTTAATGCTTGCAGCAACTGCTTTCTTCATCTCAGCAATTTCATAACTGTCTTTGATCAGCCTTAGTTCACTCACGAACTCAACAAGCTTGGTGCTCTTTTCTAAAGTTAGAACATTCTTCTTCTTATGCTCCGCAAGATCAGCGTCAAGTTTGGAGAGTGATTTTGTTTGAATTCCTAGCAGAGCCGCAACTTGTTTCAGGTTTGGTCTAAAGCCAACCCAGAATTCACCGATCTGACTGTTGGAGAAAAACTCAGCACTCTTCTTGCCAGCGGACTCCCTGAAATACAAAACAGATTTCTGCTTCTTGCCCCTAGCGTCAATTACCAATACAGAATCAGAGACTGTGCTTGAACCCCAACCCGTCAGATGAGCGAAAGCAGAGTTTGGACGGTAGCGGTAGAAGTCATCATTCGATCTGGCAAGTTCAGGACCGGCTGCGATTACGACTATCTTTCCCTGGAAAGCTTCAGCAACAGCATCTCTTCTGGCTGCAGCGAAAGGCGCAACCTTCGATTGCTTTGGCAAGGGAGTAGTGTCAATTGCCCAGTTAGTCCCGATGTATTTGACGAACTTATTTCCAGTTGGTCGGTGTGATCTTGCTGAACCTCGTTCAGCTAGTTTCTTAGCGGCATCTTTGCTCATGACTTTATTCTGCCACTTCTGGGTCAGTGGTTACTGATAACTTAAGAAAGTAAAGAGATTAGGGAACACATGAAGATTGACCTGCACCTTCACTCCCACTTGTCAGATGGTGAGGACTCGGTTGCCACCTTGGTTTCGAAGATTAAGGCAGCCGAATTGGACATCTTTGCGCTAACTGACCATGATCGAACAGATGGGTGGGCGGAAGCTGCCAAGTTAGCGCTTAATAATGGTTTGACGTTTATCCCCGGGGTTGAGATCACCACTGAAGGTAGAGCTCAGGACTCGAATGGAGTAATACACCCATTCGGTGTGCACCTGCTTGCCTATCTGCCTGATCCAAATAATACGGAATTACAGGGACTACTTGAATCAAATAGAAATAGCCGAATCATCCGAACTAAGAAATTCGTAGACCGAATTCAAGTCGACATTCCAGAACTGACTTTTGAATTGGTCGAATCCATTGCTGAAGCTGGTTCAACATTGGGTAGACCTGATATCGCCAGGGCGTTAGTAAGGCTAGGGGTAGTGGCTAGTGTCGACGAGGCATTTAAGGGTAAAGATGAGCAGCTCGGAATTCTAAGCAAGCACAACCTAAAGTATTACGTGCCGAATAGTGCACCCTTTGTTTTAGATGTGATTGCCATTGTGCGAAAAGCGGGGGGAGTTCCTGTAATTGCGCACCCACTGGCCAGGACAGGCTCTGAGGACGAGCAACCAGATACTTTTCCCAGAGCAAATTTTATTGCGATGGTCGAAGCTGGATTACTGGGACTAGAAACAAGCCATTCAGAGGTCAAACCTAGTACCAAGATTATTTTGGATGAATTCGCAAAAGAGTTTGGTCTTATTACTACTGGGTCAAGCGACTATCACGGACTAAAGACTAAAGAAAAAAATCCTTTGGGTCTTTTCATGACAGATCTAGAAATGCTAAAGAGAATTATCACTGCTGGAACAGGAACTGCTCCAACACTCTCCCACCCGCTTTAGCTAGTCACCTTGCTTGTATGTGCGGGTGCGGCTTCTAGGCTGTCTGCTTTCGGCAGATTTTGTTGACGCAGGCTTGTGCCCTTGTGGCTTTGGTTTGCCCTTGGGTCTTGAGTTTCCTCTTGGCTTTTCATCATCGCCTGGTTTCCAGCCGGCAGGACGCTTGCTAGCAGCAATTCTTCCCTTGGTTCCTGCTGGAATATCCAAATCAGTAAATAGATGTGCCGAGGATGAATATGTTTCAACTGGTTCTGGGACACCGAGCTCTAGTGCTTTATCGATGTTTGACCAACGAAGTAAGTCGTCCCAGTCAACGAAAGTAACAGCGATACCGGTTCTACCGGCACGACCAGTTCTACCAGTTCTGTGCAGGTATGCTTTTTCATCTTCTGGAACCGTGTAGTTGATTACGTGAGTCACATCATCAACGTCAATTCCTCTAGCTGCAACTTCTGTTGCAACAAGAATGTCTTTCTTGCCTGAACGAAAAGCGTCCATGGACTTTTCACGTGCTTCTTGTGACATGTCTCCATGAAGAGCTGTTGCTTTGAAACCGCGATCGATTAGTTCTTCTGCAACTTTGGCTGCTTGGCGTTTGGTCTTAGTGAAGATCACTGTCTTGCCGCGACCTTCAGCTTGCAGAATGCGCGCAACAACTTCATCTTTATCAAGTGAGTGTGCTCGATAGAAAAACTGCTTGATGTCGGCTTTGGTGTGGCCTTCATCAGGATCATTCACTCTGATGTGAACTGGCTTGTTCTGATATTTTCTGGCAAGGGAAACAATCTGCCCTGGCATTGTTGCTGAGAACAACATTGTTTGACGACCGGCAGGGGTAAAGGCGAAGAGTCTTTCAACATCTGGAAGAAAACCGAGGTCAAGCATTTCGTCTGCTTCGTCTAGGACCATGCACTCGATTTTGGAAAGATCCAACTTCTTTTGTTTGCTTAGGTCGATCAATCTTCCGGGGGTTCCAACAATCAGCTGAGCTCCAGCATCAATTTGAGCAACCTGTCCTTCGTAGGATTTGCCACCGTAGATGGCCGCAACTTGAATACCTCGGTTACTTGCCGCCAAAGTCAGATCTTCAGCTACCTGAATAGCTAATTCTCGGGTTGGCACGACAACGAGTGCTTTAGCACCGTGCGCTGGGTTGGCACCCAGTCGCTGCAGGATGGGCAGGCCAAAGCCTAGAGTCTTACCTGTTCCTGTCTTGGCTTGACCGATAAGGTCTTGTCCGGTCAGTGCTAGCGGAATAGCTTGCTCTTGAATGGGGAATGGGTTGGTAATGCCTCTGGTTGCTAGGGCTGCAACGATGTCTGCATCGATGCCTAATTCGCTAAAATCCAATAGTTTTGGCCGCCTGTCTTGTTAGGGCAAGTCTATCTGCGCTTAAGCAGGTTAAGATGGTTCGGTGTTCGAATGGTTTAAGCGGTTACGAAGAGTTGTCAAGCAACTCAGCGTTGCTCCTCGCACAGAGGAAAAGGTTGCAAGAAATACAAAAGCAATCAACCTAGCTCCATATACGCCCGAACCTAAAGCGTTCTTAGGTCAACTCGCCTATCTCCACCTAGCCAACTTTGAGATCCTGACTGCTTCTCTGAAGTATTCACCGAACACTGCTTTCAAGGCAGAACTTTCTGAAGCTGCCGCAAGAAGTTTTGATAAGTACCGTCAGCTTTCAAAGAAACTGACCGAACTCGGTGCAAATCCAGCTGAGCAGATGAATCCTTTCAAGGAGAGAATTGCTGTCTTTCACTCCACTACTACAGGCCTTGATTGGTATGAAGTAATTGTGAAGGTTTATCTGACTTCAGGATTGCTAGATGATTTCTATTTCCGTCTGGCCGCAGGGCTTAGTGATGAGTTGCAAGCAGAAGTTGAGAAAGCACTCAGGGATAAGACTTTTGAAAAGTTTGCTAAAAAGGTTTTAGTTGAAGCGGTAACTGCAGATTCAGTTCTAGGTTCAAGGCTTGCACTTTGGGGCAGAAGATTGATGGGTGATGTCTTACTCGAGCTAAGAGCGGCGTTCGATAACCGAAAGCTTGCTCACGTTCCAAAGACCAAGGTTCTCACAGTTGAAGAAGAGGATGCAGTTAACCTGGCGGCATACGCAA
This sequence comes from Rhodoluna sp., assembly GCA_016462375.1. Taxonomy (GTDB): domain Bacteria; phylum Actinomycetota; class Actinomycetes; order Actinomycetales; family Microbacteriaceae; genus Rhodoluna. The sequence goes on from JAEMTJ010000003.1 coordinate 40,394, forward strand.
AATTAGAACCTTTGATTTCTGAATTGACCGGAGCACACAGTGCTCGGATGGAAACTATCGGGTTAACTGCCTAAGCAGCTTCGTGGTTGATTCTTCTTCTAGAGATAACTTGAACGCCGATAATCATGGCTGCTGGCATACCAATCATTGAAATAATCCAAATCCAGTAATCGCTTGAACTAAGACCAAACCAGGTTGAGATCGTCCAAGACGCGAAGCCATAGGCAAGAGCAATAGCCGGCGCTAGCAGCACACCCACACTCTCGTTACGAGGAAGTATGTATGGGGCCATCAATCCAAGGATTGATCCGTAGATAAGAATAAAGATAAGTTCAATAATCATTAGGCAATAAATCCAACTCTTCGGGCTTCTTCCGCACCGATCTCGACGTAAGCCAAAGCATCGGTTGGAACAATAAAGATTCGGCCCTTGTCATCGACTAACTTTAGTGTTTTTGAATCAGAATCGACGCTCTCGGAAACGGTCTTCTCAACTTCAGCAGCGCTCTGCTTAGATTCGAAGGCTATCTCTCTGGGGGTGTTTCTAAGGCCAATTCTGATTTCCATGATGCTTCTTTCTTTCACCACTAGATTACGCCAATTCGGCTAATCAAATAAGCCTTACTAGAACAGGTCTTCTTCAGGCTTAGAGTTATCAGGTTTAGCCAGGTCAATAACCTCGATATTCTCGGTGACTATGGCTATCGGGCTGGTGAAACTAGCGGCTGCTGAGATAGGGGTAACTACTTCAGGAGCATTGACGGCAAATTCGGTTGGGGTAAGCGAAGGTAGTAGTCCAGCATGCAGGTCATTGAGGAGATTAGCCAGGATACCCTCGGCTTCAGAAATTTCGTCTTCGGTGCCAGCTTCGGTGGTCTGAAGCAGATAACTGGCTAGTGAAAGTTCAAAGTATAGGTTCGCGCGTTGGCGAAGATTCTTATCAGCGCGAAGGTAGCCCTCGTAGGCAAGGGTGATTGCTGCTGCCACTTCAGGGCTAGCTTCACCGTAGAGGGAACTCAAATCGACTGCAGGGTCGTCAATCGACAGACTCGACCAGTCAGTTATTCCTGTGATGTCAGTACCATCAGTCAAAAGATATTGTCCCTGTAGATTGCCGTGGACAACAGTTGGCTGGAAGCGGAAGAGGTTTATATCTAATAATGCTGCTTGCCAGCGCTCAAGTAAGTCCCGATGAATCTTGCCGGTGTCCATGGCCCTATCAAATTCAGCAACTCGTTCCTTAACGCTTTGTGCAGGAACGTACTCTGGCAAACCGGCATCAGAAACCAGTGCGGTGGGTATGGAATGAATTTTTGCAATTGCCAATGCGACGGCAGCAACAATCGGATCTTCAGGCTTTACAGAATCAAGGTTGATTTCTCTGCCGCCGACACAATCAAACAGAAAGGCCTTACGTTCAGCATTAACTGAGCTTTCACCCAGTAACGCGGAGATCTGAAAAGGAAGAGCTACCTGCCTTAGCACCCGTAAAGCTCTGACTTCGGTGCCAATTATGGTGGCTGCCGATACCGTCCGAGGGGATTTAAGAAGAACCTGTCGGCTATCTTCGGTAGTTAAAACCAGGGTCTTTACCTCTCGTTGGTAGTCAGCTAGGTCCTGAACAGATACAAAGCGAACACCAGGGAGAGCGTCGGCTGCTAGCGCCGCTAAAATCAAGGAAGGTTTACCCATGCAAATCAGGTTAGACAAGAACAGCCAGTTGCTTGAGTATCGCCACGCATACTTTCATAACCTTAAGAGAAAAGCCCCATGACCCAACCCTTACATCTGCCTCTAGCCCAAGCGGTAATCGACCGCGATGGGGCTGCTAGAGACAGTGCCGAGCTATTCGACAAGCTCTGGTTGGAACCTGAGACCAGGATTCTCGTTCTACACAATGGCAAAACTTTAGTTTCTGATGGAGCTCTGCGATTGCTCTCAACCGAAGATTCAACTGCTGGGAAGTATCGGGTCTATTTAGGAAGAACAACAACTGCCTTTGGTGATCAACCAATAGGAACTGCAATTGTGTTATCGGTACTTTCAGATAATGCAGCGCATTCAATTGAACCTAACCAAGAAAAATGGCATGAGCTGCGAAGAACAGGTGCTGGATTAGCCCCGAGAGATGCCGCCCTCATTTCTCAAGCGCTTGCAATTCACAATTGGCATGAAACACATCAGTACTGCCCTAACTGTGGAACGGTTACCATCATGGCTCAGGGTGGTTGGTCGAGGATGTGTAGTCAAGAAGATAGACAGCTCTTCCCTAGAACCGATGCTGCAGTAATAGTTAGCATCATCGATGACCAAGACAGAATACTTCTAGGCACTCAAGGGTCCTGGGCAGAAAATCGTTGGTCGGTGCTAGCAGGGTTTGTTGAAGCTGCGGAATCTCTAGAGGCTGCAGTGGTTAGAGAGATGCTTGAAGAAAGTGGCTTGCTAGTTACCGATCCGGTTTATCTAGGTTCGCAAGCCTGGCCTTATCCGTACTCTTTGATGCTTGGTTTCACAGCTAAAGTTTCAAAAGAGAATAAAGCGGAGGACATCAAACCTGACGGCATTGAAATTGCCAAGTTGCGTTGGTTTACTCGCGCCGAATTAAAAGCTGAAGCGAAAGACATTCTTTTACCAACCAGGATTTCGATTGCGCGAGCACTAATCGAAGACTGGCTCGGCGAAGGCATTGAATCTGCATCAGAACTAGAGAGCCACTAATGCCTTACGAAGCAGACGACATCCTCGAAGCTCTCGATGAACAGCAACGTGAAGCTGCACTTTCACTTCATGGACCGACAGTAATTCTTGCTGGAGCCGGTACCGGTAAAACTAGAACAATCACCCACCGCATTGCCTACGGAATTCTTCGGGGTGATTACAC
>JAEMTJ010000061.1 GCA_016462375.1 Rhodoluna sp.
CTGACGATGTTCGACTTCGAGTAGTTGCAGATCACGTTCGCAGCGCGTTGATGCTTATTTCTGATGGTGTCAACCCAGGTAACGAAGGTCGTGGCTATGTCCTACGCAGACTTCTCAGAAGAACAGTAAGAGCCATGAGGTTACTTGGTGTGAGTGAACCAGTGTTCGCAACACTGTTCGAAACGTCAAAAAACGCCATGGTAGATGCATATCCAGATCTGAACGAACAGTACTCACGCATCGAGAAAACAGTTAGAGCCGAAGAAGAAGCATTCCTTCGCACTTTAGTTTCTGGTACTGCTGTTTTGGACATTGCAATCCAGGAAGCTAATCGAAAGGGCGCTGTCGAGCTTGATGGAGCAACTTCATTTCTGCTGCATGACACATATGGTTTTCCAATTGACCTAACAGTTGAGATTGCTGAGGAGTCAGGCTTACGCGTAAACCGCGAGGCGTTCACAGAGCTTATGCTTGAGCAGAAGACACGAGCTAAAGCTGATGCAAAGATGAAAAAATCTGGAGCGACTGACCTTTCTGTATACGGAGAATTTAGAACCATAGGGCTCACATCATTTAGAGGATATGACTCACTTGAAGCTGAAGGTAAGGTTCTAGGAATCATTAAAGATGGAGCGGCCGTAACTGACGCACCCGCTGGTGAAGTTGTAGAGGTCATCCTTGATGCAACTAGCTTTTATGCGGAATCCGGTGGGCAAATCGCCGATGCGGGAATCATCTTTGGCGAAGGTTTTGAGCTCGAGGTTTTAGATGTACAGAAACCCGTAAAAGGTTTGATATCACACAAGGTGCTTGTGAAATCTGGTGGAATTGCAGTCAACAGTTCTGCTCGTACATTGGTAGACAGCAACTGGAGACTAGGCGCTGCTCAAGCCCACTCTGGCACTCACATTGTTCATGCTGCTCTGCGACAGGTGTTGGGGCCGACAGCACTCCAATCTGGTTCCTATAACCGGCCCGGTTACCTGCGTCTGGACTTCTCATGGAGCGCAGCTCTCTCTGCAGAAACCAAATCAGAAATCGAAGAAGTGAGTAACCTTGCGATTAGGCAAGACCTTGCTGTTAGCGCTCAACTTATGTCACTTCCCGAAGCCAAAACCTGGGGAGCTGTAGCCCTCTTTGGTGAAACCTATGATGAGAGCGTCAGAGTCATCGAGATCGGTGGCGCGTGGTCAAGAGAACTATGTGGTGGAACCCATGTTGCGAGAAGCTCTCAAATTGGCTTGGTGTCGGTTACCAATGAGTCCTCGGTTGGCTCTGGTTCTAGAAGACTTGAAGCATTAGTTGGGTTAGATGCAATAACTTCCCTAAACAAAGATCGAATCATTCTTCAACAGATTGCAGAGAGCTTAAAAGTTTCTCCTGCGAGCGCCACTGAGCGACTAAACCTCATTCTTCAAGAGCTCAAGGAATCTCAGCGCCAACTAGCAGTCTTGCAAGCTTCTGCACTTGGCGAGAGAATCCCTGAACTGCTAACAGCCGGAAAAGAGTTGGCGAAAGCCTTTCTCGTTGCCGCTTCTGTTCCCAACGCACCTTCAATTGAGTCGCTGCGCGATCTTGCATTGAAAATGCGTGACCAAGTCTCGAATCGCTCTGCTGTGATTGCTCTTTTCTGTGTAATTGAAGATAAGCCAAGCGTAATTATTGTTGCAAATGACCTGGCCCAATCAACTGGCGTAAAAGCTGGGGAACTAGTCAAAATTGCAAGCGCTGTCCTTGGCGGAGGCGGAGGCGGTAAAGCTGATGTTGCCCAAGGTGGCGGAATATCTGTAATCGAGATTCCAAACGCCATCAAGGCAATTGTTGAGAGTTTGAGTTAGTCGGTGCGACCTGGTCGAAGGTTAGCTATTGATGTAGGAAAGGCGAGGGTCGGACTAGCAGTTTCAGATCAGCACGCAATTTTAGCTTCTCCGCATTCAACTCTTGAGCGTTTACTGTTAGATGAGAATTTTGAACTTCTTTTTCAAACGGTAGACGACTTCGAGAATCTACTAGAGATATACGTTGGATTGCCATTGAATATGCAGGGGAACAGCACTGAATCAACAAACGACGCGGTATCTTTCGCTACAACATTGGCTCAGATAACTTCAGTAAGTGTTCTTTTGGTAGATGAAAGGCTAAGCACAGCGATCTCCAATCAACAACTCAAACTTATTGGTAAATCCCAGAAAGAGGCTAGAAGTACGATCGACCAGATGGCTGCTGTGGCAATTCTCGAATATGCTTTTCAAGTAGAAAGCAATTCTGGAGAAAAGCCGGGCATGACTTTAGATGATTGGAGAGCAGCTCATGACTGAGCATTCCAATAGAAACAAGAGCCGCCCGTCAAGAGCCAAACTGCTCAAAGGTTTCATCGCTGTTACCCTCTCAATCGTGTTGCTGCTGGGCGTCGGTTATGCGAATCGCTCCGCAATTCGATCCGTATTGGATCAGTTCTCAGGTCAGGAATTTTCGGGTGAAGGTGCGGGTTCTACGACATTCACAATTGCCAGGGGAGACTCGGGTTCAACTGTTGCTAAACATCTAGCTGAACAGGGCATCACTAAGGATTACACCTCAACGCTTCGACATATAGTAGCTAACGACCCAACATTTTTTCCAGGAGCATACACTCTGCCATTGGGTATCAGTAGTGATAAGGCAATAGCGCTACTAACCGACCCTACGAATCAGCTAACGAACAAGGTAGCAATCCCCGAGGGCTATCGACTCGTCGATATCTATAAGCGACTCTCGGCAAGCACAGGAATATCTGTCAAGCAATTTGAAACAGCAGCCAAGGACCTCACCCAATTTCACTTGCCGAAATCTGCGCCCTCTTTAGAAGGATATCTATTCCCCGCAACATACAGTTTTGACCCGGCCTTAAACGCTACTGAGATTCTGACGGTAATGGCCAATCGTATGAAGGAAGAGTTGAAGTCCTTTGGCATAGCTAAAAAGGATTGGCAGAAAACTCTAACCTTGGCCTCCATAATCCAACGCGAGGCGAGACTGCACGAGGATTTCTACAAGGTTTCTAGAGTGTTTAAGAATCGCCTAGCAATCAACATGGCACTGCAATCATGTGCCACAGCTTCCTACGGCGTGGGCTCATTCTCGATCTTTGTTACCAACAAAAGCCTGAACGACGATAATCCATACAACACCTACAAATACACTGGGTTGCCTTTAGGCCCTATTTCAGCGCCTGGGTCACTAGCTATAGATGCTGTGCTGCACCCAGCAGATGGTAGCTGGCTATATTTCGTAACTTGGAACTTAACATCTGGTGAAACGATTTTCAGCGACACGTTCGCGCAGCACCAAGCAGGAATTACCAAATGGGATAACTGGATGGCAGAGAATCCGGCTTGGGATGAGTAACAAAGCATTTGCAGTTCTTGGAGATCCGATCGGCCACAGTCTTAGCCCAAAGATTCACCAGGCCGCTTATAGGCACTTGGCGCTTGATTACAGCTATGAGGCAATTAGAGTCGCTTCTGGCAACTTG
>JAEMTJ010000062.1 GCA_016462375.1 Rhodoluna sp.
ACAGCGAAATAGCGCAAGCTTGGCTTGGCCCGAGTAAACATGACTCAAGTTTGTCTAAGCGCTTGCACATTGACTCAGGCACCTCCCAACCTGTGGACTAGCTCTGGTAGAGGTTGGTTGTGGATGGATTTAGACTTGGCTTATGCCCGAATTCGAAGTTGTTGGTTTAGCGCCTGATTTCGTGGATTATGAACAAGGTTGGGACATTCAACGCTCCGTGCACAGTGAAGTTGTAACGGGAATTCGTCCAGATACAGTCCTTTTACTTGAACATCAGGGTGTATACACCGCTGGCAAAAGAACTGAAGACGAAGAGCGTCCTCAGGATGGAACGCCGGTCATCGATGTTGACCGAGGGGGAAAGATAACTTGGCATGGGCCTGGGCAACTGATTGGCTACCCAATCATGAGACTTCCAGACCCAATTGATGTCGTTGGTTATGTTCGCTGGTTGGAGCAGGTTCTAATTGATACTATTGCCGAATTTGGTCTGAAAACCGAGCGAGTTGAAGGTAGATCTGGAGTTTGGGCGCCGGTTGGAGATGCTCACGTGAAGATAGCCGCAATAGGCATCCGCGTTGCAGAACGCACCACGATGCATGGTTTCGCTCTTAATTGCAATAACTCACTAGCTCCATATGAAACAATCATTGCCTGCGGCATCAAAGATGCGGCAACGAGTACGATAAGCGAGTTGCTACAACGTGATGTTACTCCAGCGATGGCAGCGGTTGTCGTGCAGAAGTATTTGACCGAGATTGGTAAGTAATTGACTCAAGAACCTAACGCCCCTAAGCGAATGCTTAGAGTTGAAGCTCGTAACGCTGAGGTTCCAATTGAGCGCAAGCCTGACTGGATTAAAACTAAAGCAAAAATGGGTCCTGAGTATCAAGCTCTTCACACTCTTGTAAAGACCGAAGGTTTACATACTGTTTGTCAAGAAGCCGGCTGCCCTAACATTTTTGAATGTTGGGAAGACAGAGAAGCGACCTTCCTAATCGGTGGTGCTCAATGCACCAGACGCTGCGATTTCTGTCAGATTGATACCGGCAAGCCCGCAAATCTAGATCCAGACGAGCCAAGACGAGTCGGCTCTTCGGTAAAGCAAATGGAACTGCGATACGCAACTGTTACTGGCGTTGCCAGAGATGACCTCCCTGACGAAGGCTCATGGTTGTATGCCGAAACCATAAGGCAGATTCACAAGCAGTCCCCCGGAACAGGCGTTGAAATTCTGATTCCTGACTTCTCAGGAAAACCTGAATTACTAAAAAAGATTTTTGACGCAAAGCCTGAGGTTTTTGCGCACAATGTCGAGACTGTCCCAAGAATTTTCAAACAAATCAGACCAGCGTTTACCTATGAAAGGTCTCTTGATGTAATAACTCAGGGTCGTAACGCTGGAATGGTGACCAAGAGCAACCTAATTCTAGGTATGGGTGAAGAGATCAGTGAAGTTGTTCAAGCTCTGCAAGACCTCCACGACGCTGGAACAGATATCATCACGATAACTCAGTACCTAAGGCCTAGCTTGAAACATCATCCAGTATCTCGCTGGGTAAAGCCTCAAGAGTTTGTCGAACTTAGCGAGATAGCGGAAGGCATTGGATTCCTCGGTGTTCTTAGTGGCCCACTTGTTCGAAGCAGCTACCGGGCTGGTAGGCTCTGGGCTCAATCCATGATGAAGCGTGGCGATGTAATTCCAGATAACTTAAAGCACTTGGCCGAAGCTGCCGTCCGTGAAGGTTTCAGCCAAGCGGTGAACTAGGCTTAAAAGATGGCTAAAAAAAATAAAGCAAACAAAGCGCCTGGCTTTCTCTCACAATTTGGGGAACAGGTTCGATTCCTAAAAGGTGTTGACCCGAAAGCGCTACCGACAGCGATTTTAATTGGTGTTGGAACCTTCCTGGTTCTTGTGTTGCTTGGATCAGTAATCTCAAACTTCCAGTTTCTGGGCATTGCCATCTGGAGCGTCCTAGCATTAATTGCTGGTTATCTCCTCGCTCTACTTACTCTTACCAACCGAGCCAACAGGGCGATTTTTACAAAATATGCCAATGAGCCCGGCCGAATCAGCCTTACAGTTGGAACACTCACCCGCCGTATTTACAAAGGCACTAACCAGCCGGTTGCAGTCAACGCTAGAACCAAAGATATGGTTTTCCGCGTCGTTGGCCCAGCAGGGGTTGTCCTTATGGGCGAAGGTGCAAAAAACAGCACCCAGCAGTTGCTCGAAGACGAGCGTCGCAAGATTCAGCGCGTGGCCTCCGGTGTCACAGTCCACATTTTTTACAGTTCTGAAGACGGAAGCGGTGTGCCGATTCACGTCCTACACAAGAAGGTTAACAAGCTCAAAAGAACAATGAGTAAGCCAGAAATCCGGGCCGTGCAGAACCGTCTCGCCGCCATGGATTCTCGGGGTGGATTACCTATCCCAAAGGGGATCGACCCAACCAAAATGCGCGCTTCGAAGCGAATCCAATAACTTTTTACATCCCCGAAACATTGTTTTGAGCACTTACCTCCCAATTGAGCGGTAAAGTTGTGTCTGAGCGTAATGAATCACTCAAATCCAACAAACCTTGAAGGGCTTTCCCTATGTTTAAATCAGCATCCGAGGTCATCAAATTCATTAAGGATGAAGACGTAAAGTTCCTTGATGTCCGTTTCACTGACCTCCCTGGTGTCCAGCAACACTTCAACCTTCCGGTTAGCCAAATTGACGAAGACTTCTTCGTAAATGGCCAGCTGTTCGACGCGTCGTCAATTAGAGGTTTCGCTTCTATTCACGAATCAGACATGCAGCTAATCCCGGATGTCACAACCGCTTTCCTTGACACCTTCCGCGTCGAGAAGACACTGGTTATCAACTTCGATATCTATAACCCGCGTAATGGTGAGATTTATCACCGTGATCCACGGCAGGTTGCGAAGAAGGCTGAAGCGTATCTTGCGTCAACCGGTATCGCTGACACAGCATACTTTGCTCCAGAAGCCGAATTCTTTATTTTTGATGAAGTGCGCTACGAAACCAAAGCAAACACTGCTTACCACTTCGTAGATTCAATCGAAGGTGCTTGGAACTCAGCTCGGGAAACTGAATCTGATGGTGGCCGTAACCTTGGCAACAAGACCCCATACAAGGGCGGATACTTCCCTGTTTCCCCAGTAGATCACCTAGCTGACATCCGCGATGAGATCGTTCTAAACCTTGAGAAGGCTGGATTATCAGTTGAGCGCAGCCACCACGAAGTTGGTACTGCTGGCCAGTGTGAAATCAACTACAGGTTTGACACTCTTCTGAAATCCGCAGATGACGTTCTAAAGTTCAAATACATCGTGAAGAACACCGCCTTCAACTACAACAAGACTGCAACTTTCATGCCGAAGCCACTTTTCGGTGACAACGGTTCAGGTATGCACGTTCACCAGTCACTCTGGAAAGAGGGCAAGCCTTTGTTCTATGACGAGAACGGCTATGGTGGTCTTTCAGATCTAGCTCG
>JAEMTJ010000034.1 GCA_016462375.1 Rhodoluna sp.
TAGGAGTGAAAGTTAGACTTCAAATATGGGAAACAAACATAAGCAATTTAATGCTCTTGCTCTAAGGCTAACCCTTGTTATGTCTATTTTATTTCCCTCGGTAAACAATATTGGTCAATCACAGGCAACGAGCCTGATCAACCAATCCACAACAGAACCAGACTCAATCTGGGTGGTGGTGAACAAGCAACTGCCACTAAACCCAATTAACTACATTCCAGTAGACCTGGTTGCCCCTAAATTCAGCACTTTGAACGCTAACCCCTACGGTAGAAAACTTAGAAAGGAAGCCTCAACGGCTTCATACAAAATGGCTATGGCCATGAAGGTAGCCGGCAAAGGCAGTCTCATCATTCAAAGTGCTTATCGTTCCTATGCAGAACAGAGCATCATTCATGATCGCCAGGTTGAGAAGTATGGTTTGAAAGTCGGCGAAGCACTAGCTGCCAGGCCAGGTTATTCAGAACACCAAACAGGTTGGGCGATGGATGTTTCAGCTCGAGGGCAGGGCTGTCAGATCAGAGTCTGCTTCGGGCAAACGAAAGCTGGGCGCTGGCTTGCCGCTAATGCGTGGAAGTTTGGCTTCATCATCAGATATCCCCAAAATGCAAGCCCATACACCGGTTACCAATATGAGCCTTGGCACCTTAGATATGTCGGTATCGGCTTAGCAATGGTCATGCATGACGATGGCGTTCATGTTCTAGAAAAGTCCTTTGGTCTGCCAGCAGCACCTAACTACTAATAACTCAACTAACCTTTAACCATGGCCAACTCAGCAAACAGAAAATCTACCTACGCCTTCTTAGGTCCAGTGGGTACCTTTACCGAGCTTGCCCTGGCTCAAGTCAAAGACTCCAAGAACGCTAAGAGCATCCCAGTCTCAACTGTTACTGAAGCAATCGATGCAGTATTGATGGGCAAGGCAACTAGAGCTATCGTTCCAGTTGAAAACTCTATTGAAGGTGGGGTATCAGCAACCCTTGATGCTCTAGCTAACAGTGCCGAAATTCGCATCTTCGGGGAATACCTAGTTCCCGTTACCTTCAACCTTGTTGCAAAACCGGGGACCAAACTAACTGATGTTAAAGTGATCTCAACGCACCCAACTGCATATGCACAGTGCAGAAACTTTCTTGCAGAGAACCTACCTAAGCACACTCACCTGCCAGCAACTTCAACAGCAGCTGCAGCCGCAGCATTGCTAGATGGCAAATCAACTGCCGATGCAGCCATTGCAGCAAAGAGCATTACCGATCACTACAAGCTAACTGTCCTTGCTAAAAACATTGGTGATAACAAGAATGCGCAAACTAGATTTATTGAAATCGGCCTTCCTGCTAAACCAACTGCTAGAACAGGTAAGGACAAGACTTCAGTAATTGTTGAACTACCAGATGATAGACCAGGTGCACTGTTAGAAATGTTGGAACAGTTTGCAGCTCGTGGGGTTAACTTGTCCAGAATTGAATCAAGACCGGTTGGTGATCAACTTGGTAGATACCGATTTAACATTGACGTTGAAGGCCACATCGATGACGAGGCAGTGGCTGAAGCACTCAAGGGTCTTCACAGATTCAGCCCCAAGGTTATCTTCTTAGGTTCATACCCTCGAGCAGATAAGCAGAAGAGCGAACATCAGGGTAATAACTCAAACAAAGAATTTTCATCAGCAGATACTTGGCTGAACAAGTTGCGTGCTGGTCGATAAAGAAACATCTGAAGGTAACCTTAAACCATGATTGATGCCAACCTACTCAGGGACAACCCAGAGCTAATCAAGGCTTCTCAGCGCGCTCGCGGTGCAAGTGAAACCCTTGTTGACGATGCGGTGGCAGCAGATGTTGCTTGGCGTAAGGCACTTACCGACTTTGAAACACTAAGAGCTGACCAAAACGCTAAAGCAAAGTTAGTCGCTGGAGCAGATAAAGATTCTCGAGCTGCTCTTATTGCTGAGGGCCAAGAAATCGCTAGCAAAGTAAAGGCTGCAGAGCAGCTAGCAACTGAAGCTCAAACCAAACTTGATGAAATCATTTGGCAGATTGAGAACGTCGTTTTAGCTGGTGTGCCTTCAGGTGGCGAAGATGACTTTATTGTTATTCGTGAAGAAGGAACAAAGCCAACATTTAACTTTGAAGTAAAAGACCATGTAGCTCTTGGGGAACTACTTGATGTCATTGACATTGAAAGAGGAGTCAAGATTTCAGGCTCTAGGTTCTATTTCCTAAAGGGCTGGGGAGCAAGGCTAGAGCTAGCGCTGATGAATATGGCTCTAGATCAGGCTTCTCAAGCAGGCTTTACTGCTCTTATTACCCCAACACTGGTAAAGCCTTCGGTGATGGCGGGAACTGGGTTTCTTGGGGCTCACTCTGATGAGATTTACTATCTGCCGGCTGATGATCTGTATTTAACTGGAACCAGTGAAGTTGCCCTTGCTGGTTATCACAGCGATGAAATTATCGATCTAAGCGAAGGCCCACTGCGCTATGCCGGTTGGTCAACCTGTTACCGTCGTGAAGCGGGTAGTGGTGGAAGAGATACCAGAGGGATTCTTCGAGTTCACCAGTTCAACAAACTTGAGATGTTCTCATACATCAAACCTGAAGATTCAGAAACAGAGCATGCAAAGCTTCTCGCTTTGCAAGAACAGATGTTGCAGAAATGTGAACTTCCATATCGCGTGATTGATACTGCTGCTGGAGATCTAGGTTCATCAGCTGCAAGAAAGTACGACGCTGAAGCTTGGGTGCCATCCCAGGAAACTTATCGCGAATTAACCTCAACTTCTAACTGCACAACTTATCAAGCAAGAAGACTAAACGTTCGATATAGAAAAGAAGACGGTAAGACTGCAACAGCAGCGACACTTAACGGAACTCTGGCAACAACTCGCTGGCTAGTTGCGATTCTAGAAAACCATCAGCAAGAAGACGGCTCAGTTCGTATTCCAGTTGCACTTCGTCCTTACCTAGGTGGCGCAGAAGTTATTTCGCCTAGGCAGAAGAATTAACTTGAGCGTAGCTAACCCCTGGCTAATAGCCATCGATATCGATGGCACGCTTGTGCATGACGATGGATTTCTCTCACCTGCTGTCATTAGAGAAGTGCAGAGAGTAAGAGAACTAGGCCACCACGTTGTTGTTGCAACCGGCAGAGCTGCTGCTAACGCGGTACCTGTTGTTATAGATGTTGGCTTTGAAGATGGGCATGTAGTTTGCTCCAATGGGGCTGTAACAGTTGAGTTAGATAAGACTGCCGAGCATGGCTATCACGTTCGCGAGGTGATTGGTTTTGATCCAAGACCGGTGCTATCTCAGTTGATTGAAAAGCTTCCCGAAGCACACTTCGCGGTTGAAGATGTCGATGGCACATATCGTTTTCACAAACCTTTTCCTGCCTATGCTTTGGGGAGTAATAACGTTGAAACTCCTTTGGAACAATTAATGAATGGCGAAGTTAGCCGAGTAGTTGTTTTATCTCCTGAGCAGGACGTGAATGACTTTCTTGCAGTTGTTGAATCAGTTGGACTACATTCAGTTTCCTATGCCATTGGCTATACCGCCTGGTTAGATATCTCCCCACAGGGGGTTACTAAAGCTAGTGCCCTAGAACAGCGCAGAAAAGCACTGAACATACCTAGGGATCAGGTAATCACCATCGGTGACGGCCGCAATGACATCAGCATGTTCGAATGGGCAAATGAAGGCGGAGGGTACTCATTTGCTATGGGTCAGGGTCCTGAAGAAGTAAGAAATGCGGCCACCATGGTCACCGCCAGCGTTGAAGAAGACGGTGTTGCCAAGGTGCTTTCTGGCCTTGAAGGCATCATCTATACCCATAACTAGGCTCACAGTGTTATCGCAGGTTACAGCTGTATTTTTATTGGGCAAGAGAATTAGTTAGACTATTCAACGGAGATCTGTCCGAGCGGCCGAAGGAGTTAGTCTTGAAAACTAATGAACTGAAAGGTTCCGTGGGTTCGAATCCCACGGTCTCCGCCATTTTTTCGCACTAAGGCTCTTGCCAACTCATAAAGGGGTAACGATTTGCCAGAGCAAAAGAAGTCAAAGCGAGCTGAGCGAGCTATAGCTCGCCACGGCGATGTTCATGCATCATCAAGATTTAGAACACTCTTTGGCGTCTTAGGTAAAGCACTAATCGTCGTCATCGTTTCGACTCTCACTGTCACCGGGGTGTCGGCTTATCAGCTATCTCAGGAGCTAAGTAGACACTCGATAGACCTTCTAACATTAGACGGCAAGAAGCGAGTGATACCGCCGCTGGATGGTCCATTGAATTTGCTTCTAGTTGGGAGTGACAGCAGAGAGGGCACAGGTAACAGCGCTTTTGGAAATGTAACTTCAAACTTGGCGGATGTCATCATCCTTTTGCACATCGCTGAAGATCGTAAGAGCGCCGTTGGCCTAAGTTTTCCAAGAGATCTTCTAGTCCCTTGGCCAGCATGTCCAAGCAGCACTGGCGGCACCGGCTACTACGCCCAGGAACTGGGTCAGATCAACGCAACCATCGCTAACGGTGGAGCTGGCTGCACTTTGCTCACACTGGAAGCACTAACTGGTTTAGATATACCGTTTCTTGCTCTAGTTGATTTCAATGGAGTCATTGAGCTCTCTAATGCTGTTGGTGGTGTTGAAGTTTGTGTTGCAGAAGACATTGACGATCCTTATACCAACACGTATTTAAAAGCGGGTCCGCACAAACTGCAGGGGCTTCAAGCGCTACAGTTCCTAAGAACTCGTCACGGTGTTGGTGATGGTTCAGATCTTTCTCGCATTAGCAACCAGCAGGTTTATCTGACTTCTCTAGTTAGAAAACTAAAAAGCAAAGACATTTTGAATAACCCAGTTGCTCTTTACTCTCTTGCACAAACTGCAGCTAGAAACATGAAGCTGAGTAAGACACTAAACGACCCAGGCGTATTAATGGGTGTTGCCAATGCACTAAAGGCAATACCTATGGACAAGATCACTTTCTTGCAGTTGCCTTCCATCGCTGGTTTACCAGCTCCTTACCAGGGCAGAGTAAAGCCAGATTATGAAAAGGCACAGATTCTCTTCGACCTAATCAAGCAGGACCAACCAATGGTTCTAGGCGAGGTCAAAAACACCGGCTCCGGTGCGGTAGTCGAACCAACGCCTACCCCGACTCCTACTAGCACTAAGAAACCTAAGCCAGGTAAGACTCCTACTGCAACCCCGACTCCTACCCCAACCATTACCCCGCTACCAGACTGGGCTCAGGGAACTAACGCAGCGACTAAAACCTGCTCTAAATAGCCCCTTAACTGGTTAGGCTAAAACCATGCCAGATTATATCTCGGCGCTTGATTTATTTACCATCGGCATTGGACCTTCTAGCTCTCACACAGTTGGACCAATGCGAGCAGCGCTGCTCTTTGCCGAAGCCGTTAAGGCTAACGGTCAACTACCGCATACCGCTCAGATCGAAGTCAAACTATTTGGTTCCCTAGGGGCTACTGGCCCAGGCCACGGAACATCTAATGCAATAGTTGCTGGCTTATCAGGAGTCACTCCTGAAGAGTGTGATCCAAACGATGTCCTAACTGCTTGGGATAAAGCAGTAACAGCAAAAAAGTGGTTTGTGCTAAACCATGAAATAGTTTTTTCAGAGAGCAACTTCAGCTATCAACCACTAATCAGATTGCCAAAACATTCCAATGGGCTCAGGTTTACTGCACACTCCGCTACTAATGAGAAATTGCTAGAGCAAACTTATTACTCAGTTGGTGGCGGCTTTGTTGAAGCAGATCATGAACTTTCTCGACCAGTACGTGAAGAGGTTCCATTTCATTTCGAATCGGCAGTTGAACTTTTAGAGATATGTACACGAGAAAGCAAATCCATTGCTGAGATTGCTCATGCGAATGAAGTTGCGCTGCACGGGGAAATAAAACTAAACAAGCAACTAGAAGCAATCTGGGTAACAATGCAAAGCAGTATTGAAAAAGGATTAGCAACCAAAGGGGTATTACCCGGTTATCTAGCTGTCACAAGAAGAGCCGCTGACATGGCGGAGCAACTCTCAGACAGTAATGAAGATGTCTCTAACGAGTGGCTGCAAGCCTATGCGATAGCAGTAAATGAGCAGAACGCAGCAGGCCAAAGAATTGTCACAGCACCAACCAACGGTGCAGCGGGGATCATCCCGGCAGTTGCTTATTACGCGTTGAAATACAAAAACATAGATAGTAAGGCAATCGCTCACGATTACCTGCTCACAGCAGCAGCAATCGGGTCGCTGTATAAACGCAATGCATCAATCTCAGGTGCTGAAGCAGGGTGCCAAGGAGAAGTTGGTTCAGCTTGTTCGATGGCAGCTGGGGGGCTTGCCGCCATCATGGGCGGGACAATTCAGCAAATAGAGAATGCTGCTGAAATAGCGATGGAGCACAACCTAGGTCTAACCTGTGATCCAGTTGGTGGTTTTGTACAGATGCCTTGTATTGAAAGGAACGCGATAGCAGCAGGTACAGCTGTGTCTGCAGTGCGCCTAGCGCTGCTAGGCGATGGCAACCACAAGATATCTTTGGATACGGTGATTGAAACAATGCGTCAAACAGGGGTAGATATGTCTAGTAAGTATAAGGAGACTTCACTCGGGGGGCTAGCAGTAAACGTAGTGGAGTGCTAGTCGAGCCTCAGAGAACTCAACCGCAAAAATCGTTTAGATTTAGGGTAATGAAAACTTTTAGAAGATATTTGGTGGCGGCAGCTGTTCTAGTTTTGTTAGGGCTCCCTTCCGCCAGCTCAGCGGATGTGAATGATTTCTCTTTTTCCTCCTTTAGTGCAGAATACAAACTCGGATTAAATAAGGAGAAGGCTAACCGACCTGAGATGTGGGTTCGGGAAACACTTGTTGCAGATTTCCCAGAAATAGACCAAAACCATGGAATTAGAAGAAGCATCCCGGAGTTAAGTTACGAGAAGTTTCCTGGCCTAATAGATCAGGTATCAGTAACAGATCAACAGGGGAAGGTTAGAGAGTTCGAACTAACCATTGACCAAGGGTTTGTAAATTTACTTATTAAGCCAACTGATGGTTCTTATGTCCATGGCCGCCAAACATACGTAATCGAATATCATCAAGTTTGGGTCATCAACAACTATCAAAGCACAACTGGTTTTGATGAGTTCTATTGGGATGTCAATGGAACCGGTTGGTTGCAGAGCTTTGACCAAGTCAAGGCAACAGTTACCTTCGATAAAGCTCTTAGCGAGAGCTTCGTAACTGGAAAGGTGTCTTGCTATCAAGGGCAACAGGACTCAACTAAGCCCTGCTCGTCGATGGAAATCAATAACCAGCAAATGGTATTTAGTTCAAAGAATCTTCAAGCAGGTGAGAATCTGAGTATTGCTATTGCATTTAAACCAAACGTCGCTAACACAGCAGGGCCAAACGTCAATGGAACCCTAAATTGGTATGGTTTCTGGATTTGCCTGAGTCTAATTATTTTGATTCTGTTGTGGGCAATTTATTTCAGAATCTTTGGAATTAGATCTTCAGCAAAAGGCTCTTTTGTTATTCCACAATATAAGCCTGTTGCTGAGCCAGGCTTGTTAGTCTCAGCCTTGGTGTCGAGAAAGACAGCCTATCTCTATCAGGCGAGTGTTGTGGAGCTTGCAGTTATGAAACTTATTGAGATCGAAGTTGTTGCAGACAGTGATAATAAGGACTTTCTTCTTCGGAGAACGAAGCTAGCTACAGATAACTCAGATCAGCTCTCTCTGTTGGCAGAGCTCGGCCTTATCAAGGGCGGCGAAGAACTGCTGTTAGCTCACAACATGCCTACTGAGCAGAAGAGCAAACTGTCTAACGGTCTTTTGAGTTTGAGAGTAGCGGCGACTAAGCGCGTTAGTTCCGGAGGATACTTTCAAAAGCGAGCATTAGGCATTCCGGCGATTGGATTTATGGTTGCACTATTGGTCTACGGCGGCTGGCTGTTCTTCGCTGGTTCTCTGGATAGCGAGGTAGCGGCAGGCTTCGTCGCGGCACCGCTAATGTCATTCGGCGCGTTTGTTGCCGTTTATTGGCTCCTACTTTCCAAACGGGCACTAACGTCTAAAGGCTCCGAACTTGTCTCGTTTGTTAAAGGGCTAGGGATGTATATCGGTTTAGCGGAGAAAGACAGGCTGGAGTTTTTACAATCACCAAAAGGTGCATCCCTTAAGCCTTCTGAAGTTCAAGGCAAGGAAGTCCTAAAACTTTATGAAGAACTTCTACCTTGGGCAATTCTTTTAGGCCTTCAAGAGCAGTGGAACAAAACCCTTACCGATCTATATCAAGACCAAGGAAGTCCGGTTTGGCTCATTGGTTCGCCTCAGCTCACGCATAGCTTTACAAACCTAAACCAGGTTCTAACCCAGTCGCTGGCGGCCAGTTCATCTGGTGGTTCAGGCAGAGGGGGATCATCCGGCGGCGGTGGTGGCGGTGGCGGCGGCGGTGGAATCTAGCCGCTGAGGGACAACCAAACTTTACCAACGCCATAAATTGTTCTTTACACTGATACTGCCCAGATTTGTTTGCGCAACTATAGGCGGACAAAGCCTTAGACATTTTTGATTGAAACAGGGAGAACTAGCAATGACAACAATTGTCCTTTGGGTTTCCAACCTTGAAAGATCAGTTAAGTTTTATTCAGCAATCTTTGAAGACAAGCATCCTTACCTAGCAGAAGATTTTGCTTCGGTCGAAGGTAATGGCAACGAAGTGCTGTTACATCTGTTAGCTGAGCAATACCGAAGTGAATCTACCTCTGGTGAAGACAACCCAATCAAGCCGGTGTTTGAAGTTAGCAGTATTGATAAAGCGAAGCTAGCCGCTGGCAGTAATGGGGGAAGAATAAAATCTGAAACTCAAGAGCACGATTCTTGGAAGTATGCAGATGGAAATGATCCTGATGGCAACATCATTCAGGTGCGCGAAAGAATCGGTTACTAGTTAGTAATTAGCGCTGAGGGCAAACTTGAGGTGGTTACCGAAGTGAATCCAGGCTTAGTGGAGGTAACTTTGAAAGTAATTGAGTGACCAACATCAGCTGCAGTGAGCTTGTATGTTTTAGAAACCGAATTGCTAATTACTACTCCATCTCTGAGCCACTGATAACTTAGCTTCACACCAGAATCCCATGAACCAACTATCCCAGTAACTGTCTTCGCAAGAGTAGTTATTCCGGAGATACTTACGGTCGGCTGCTTGACTTGAGTTCCCGCGACAATGGTTACAGCGTTAGTTGTTAGAACGAGTGTGTTGAATGCACTTTTGCTTAGAGTGACTCTTGCTGAGATGCTGTGAGAGACATCAGTTGCCTTTAGAACGTAACTTGTTCTGGTGCCTCCAACAATTACGACACCATCGTTTAGCCATTGGTATGTAGCTCTAGCCCCAGTTGGGATTGTCGCGTTTATTAGCAATGTTTGGGCCATCACGTTACTTCCGGCGATAGCCACCGTTGGTGAAGCGATAGTCCCAGCCAGGATTGTCACTGGCGCACTGGTTGTAGTGTTGGCAGCAAAGCCAGACTGTGTCACAGTGGTGGTAACTGTGATTGCTTTCAGATAGTCAGTAGTGCTTGGGGTATAGGTTGAATTAGTTGCTCCAGAAATCAGTTTCCCTGCCCGATACCAACGGTATTGAACTTGGATTGAATCATTCACAGCAGGGGTTGCTGTTAGTTGGCCACCGACTATAGCGCTACCCTTAATGGCGGCAGCGGTAGCTTGCGGATTACTGACTAGCTGGGCAACTGAGGTCGTAACAGCGCTAGTGAAGCTGGGCTTTAGTGCACTAACTCGGACGCTTATGTTGTGGGAGAGATCGTCGTTGGTGATTGTGTATAGAGCTGTTTGTGCAGTTGAGATAGGGGACCCATCTCTTAGCCACTGATACTGCAAAGTGGAAGTGAAATCCCAAGAGATTGCGTTAGCTTGCAAAGCTGAACCTAAAGTTGGCTTTCCTGTCACTGTTAGATCTGGCGCTTCAGGAGCTCTGGTTAGCAGGAAGTTGCTCAGTGCTGTGGTGCGCATACCAAAGAAAGTGTCCAACCAGTTCTGCCAGTATGTAGCAGACCAAACGTCGGAGTTAGCTCTGGTTTCGTGCGAGATGTAAGCGGTATTGATTACAGCAGCGATTTTGTTTTTGAAACCAGGCATGTCTAGCTGTGCTGCTTTTATCTTTGCTTGGACCTGAGCTCTGACTAGCAATGCAGTGCAAGGGGCGTAAGCAACGCATTTACGCAAGATCACACTGCGTTGCTGATTACCGAAGTTTCTAAAGGCGGGGCCTCTACCTAGGAAATCTAGTTGTGCAGATGGATCCATTGGGAAAGCACCATCTTGTCCCCAGGGAATAATTCTGAACTTTCCTGCTGTATCAAAAGCTAGGTAGTAGTTGTTCTGCACAACATCGGTATAGCCATCCCAGTTGCTGGTATAAAGATCTGTCGCCATCAGGTTGATTACCGCTGTCATGTCAGCAACCTTATTTATTTCAGTCCACCACGCTGCACCGTCTAATGCTGAAGTGGCGATAGCTGCATTTAGATCGGACCGGTTAGTGTCACCGTAGTTAGTGTCATAACAGCCACTTTGTGAAGGAGTGATGTCAGCTAAGTAGCAGTTAGAACTATAAAGATGAGCGGGTGTCATCCAACGCTTAAGCATTTGCTGGTCAACTGATTCAACGTTCGCATACAAACCAAAGTCAGCATTGTTAAGGGTTAGCCAAGAGTATGTAGTTCTAGGAGCAATAACTCCCATTGCTCGATACAACCTATATGCACTGTCTTCATGCACGAAAGATGGATCTTGCACCATGCTGTTCAGTGTCATTCGGGTAAGACCCATGAATTTTTGACCAGTAACAAAAGCATCAAACTTTAGCTTGAGTGGAGCTTTTCCATACAGGTTAGTTCTAGTTGCTTGGCCTTTGATGCGAACACCGATATCAGCAAGGGTTGTCACTTGGCCGTCAGCGGTAGTAATTCTCACTGAAGCACGCTGGTAGACGGTAGTGCCCGGATTATTGTTCAAGGTGTCAAAGGAAGCTTGGGGAAGAGTCAGATTCACATTCGAAACCACCAGCGGGTTGTAAAACGCAGCAGCAGTATCAGTGCCCTCGTTATAAGCAGTAGTGGAAATACCAGAGACAGGTTGGCTTGCCGAAGCAGACTGAACGCTTGAAAGAGTTGCTAGTAAAACTAAGGCAACCAAGGATTTAAGGTAACTAGCTCTCACAGCTGCTCCTTTAGTTTCTGTACTTCAATACTAGGCTTTGGAGCGTTTTATGTAACCTGCTGGCAGAAAAAACTAAAAGCCCTAGTCTCCTAGGGCTTTTATTCTGGCGGAGACGAGAGGATTTGAACCTCCGAAGGGCTTTTAAGACCCTTACCTCATTAGCAGTGAGGCGCACTCGACCGGGCTATGCGACGTCTCCAGAACTTCCCTAGTTTAGCCGATATATAGAGGTTCGCCCGAGGCTTATTTATTGTGGGAAGTAGTTGACCCTAAACTTAGTTTCTATTCCTGTGTGAGAACACATTACGAATAAAGAGAGTAACAAGATGCACGATAAAAATAGGACAGCCCCAGACTGGGGCTTCGCCAATGGCCAGCTCTGGTCTGAGATTCTGCCAGGACTCTGGATGGGTGGCACAGCAGACACTGATGCCGATGGTGAAAGACACCCAGATGGCCCGATTACCAAAGAGGATTTCAACACAGTGGTCACTCTGTATTCCTCTGCTAACCCAGTGGACTGGTATGTGAAGGAACTAAGACTAGGTTTCTATGATCACGAAGAAGTAGATGTTGACGCTAATGATCTTCACCAGGTTGTGCAAGCAGCGCACGAAGATTGGAAAGCCGGCAGGAAAGTACTAATCCGTTGCCAAGCAGGCCTAAACCGTTCAGGACTAGTCACAGCGCTAGTGCTTGCTAGAGACGGCATGCCAATAGATGAAGCCATTGAACTGCTTAGACAGAAGAGAAGTCCAGCTGCTCTCTGCAATCCTGACTTCGTTGATTGGCTAATCGCCAATTACGATGTCTTCTTACCAACAAAGTAGAGGGATTGAGACACCAAGCGAATTCGGCTAAACTAACTAGGTTGCCAATAGGCACCCAAGCGTTTGTAGCTCAACGGATAGAGCATCTGACTACGGATCAGAAGGTTGGGGGTTCGAGTCCCTCCAAGCGCACGTTACCCAGTTCCTTTTTAGGAGAAGCGGTTCAATTTTGGAATACGTTTGGCAGCTCAAAACCAGCTCTTCAGATTGCTTGAGAGACAGGTGCTTCTAGATGGGCACAGAAACGCTTTCTAGAGCCTCAAAAGAACCAAACTTGCTGCCATAACAGCCATGCCGCCTATCAAACCATAAACGGTCAGATGGCCTCGGGATGAGTTTCTTGCAGTTGGCAATAGGGTGTCAATCGCTAGGAACACCATTACTCCAGCGACCATTGAGAAGATGATTCCCAAAACGAAGTCGTTTAGGAACGGGGCCAAAATCAGGTAACCGATTATTGCTCCAGCAGGTTCTGCCAAACCAGACAGGAAGCTCAGCCTAAATGCTTTGATCCTACTTTTGGTGGCATAGTAAACAGGAACTGAGACTGCAATCCCTTCCGGGATGTTGTGAAGAGCAATTGCAATAGCTATTGGAATACCAACCTCGGGATCATCCAAGACCAGCAAGAATGTTGCTAGCCCCTCAGGGAAGTTGTGAATAGCAATCGCTAAAGCGACAAAGACACCCATCTGCAAAAGTCTTTTTTGATGAACCATAACTTCTTCAGTGGTGCCACTAGGTTTACTCATCAGCTCAACCTCAGTGTTCTCATGAGGATTATTACCTGATGGAACAAGAGCATCGATTAGCGCCATCAAAACCATGCCGCCAATTAGTGATGCAGCTGCTATACCCGCAGCACTAGCATCACCTGACTCGGAGCCAATGTATTTGGTGGCCTTAGGAAGAATGTCGACGAAGCTGACGTAGATCATCACTCCAGCGGAGAAGCCCATAGAGAGAGCGAAGAACGCCTTGTTAGTTGTCTTACTTAGAAAGGCAATGGTGGAGCCGATGCCTGTTGCCAGTCCCGCGAAAAGGGTAACCGCAAATGCCAACAGTGTAGAGCTGTCCATTTGCTTGCCTTTCTTTGAGTTCCAG
>JAEMTJ010000063.1 GCA_016462375.1 Rhodoluna sp.
GCTTCTTCAACGAGTTTCTGGTGTCTGCGCTGCAATGAACAGTCTCTGGTTGAAACGACAACTACATTTCCGAAAGCATCGGCTAGACACTGAGTCTCAACGTGGCGAGGCTTTTCCAAATACTTCTCAACAAAACATTCGCCTCTGCCGAAAGCCGCAACTGCTTCACGGGTAGCTGATTCAAAAGCTTCAGCAATTTCATCTTGGTCATAAACAACTTTGATTCCTCGACCACCACCACCGTAGGCAGCTTTGATTGCAATTGGCAAACCATGAATGGCGACAAACTCTAAGACTTCAGCCGCACCAGAAACCGGGTTCAGAGTGCCAGGGGCAAGCGGTGCACCAACTTTTTCAGCGACGTGACGTGCGGAGACTTTGTCACCTAATTGGTCAATGGCTTTAGGGGAAGGGCCGATCCAGATGATGCCGGCATCGATAACAGCCTGAGCAAAGGAAGCATTCTCGGCTAGGAAACCGTAGCCGGGGTGAACTGCGTTAGCACCTGAGCGCTTAGCAATATCAATAATCTTTTCGATGACCAAATAGGTGTCTGCGCTGGTTGTGCCATTTAGGGCATATGCCTCATCGGCCATCCTGGAGTGCAGGGCATCTCGGTCTTGATCGGCATAGATAGCAACGGTTGCAATGCCAGAGTCTTTAGCTGCTCTAATGATGCGAACAGCGATCTCACCGCGGTTAGCAATCAGAACTTTAGTTATCTTGGCTGTGTTTGAGGCAGTCATAGGTATTAAGCCTACCTAGTTACCTGCGCCAAAGGCTTGGATAGTCGACATCTAGCTTCAGGCAAAGGTCTCTAAGGGTAGTCAGGCTAAGACCGACTACAGTGTGAGCATCACCCTCAATAGCCTTGATAAAGGCTCCACCTAGGCCATCTATGGTGAAGGCTCCCGCTACCTGCAAAGGTTCACCTGTTCCCACATAAGCGAGAATCTCACCATCTGTGAGGTCTGCAAAGTGCACGGTGGTGTCGCTGGCATAGCCTGTGGCTGGGGGCATTGGCGTCGAAATACGGTTATCAATTAGCCAATGACCGGTATAAAGCCGTCCAGAACGGCCCCTCATGCTCTTCCAACGCTCAATTGCGACCTCAGGTTCATGAGGTTTCCCGAGGGCCTCACCGTCAAGGTCTAGAGCGCTATCGCAGCCAATAATCAGCGCACCTTGAGCATCTGGATGATTCATTACAGCTTCTGCCTTTGCTTTAGCTAGTAAAAGAACTAGATCGGCCGTGTTAGATATAAGGCCTGCCTGCATCGCCATATCTGCAACATGTTCTTCATCAACGCCAGGGGATACAACGATGGGGTCAATGCCAGCATCCTTGAGTAGGCGAAGCCTTGCTGGGGAAGTGGAGGCTAAAACTAGTTTGGTCACGGGTCAAGACTATCTAACGCATTGTGAAACACTTATTTAGTGAATAAAACAACTAACTGGTTAGACCAGGTCATCCAAGTGCAAATCGAGAAGGTCGCACACGGTGGAATCTTCGTGGCTCGCCACGAGGGGAGAGTTGTTTTTGTGTCCCACGTCCTACCTGACGAAATTGCCAAGGTCAGAGTCTTTGAAGACAAAGGCGGTTCGTTCTGCCGAGCAGAACCAGTTGAAATTGTTCAGGCCTCACCTGATCGCGTTCCACACATTTGGAAGAATGCTGAGTTAGCCGGAGGTGCCGAATTCGGTCACATCAAACTTTCCCGTCAGCGTGAATTAAAAGCAGATGTCTTGCAGGAAGGTCTTGCACGTTTTGCAGGGATTGATCTTCGAGTTGAAGTTCGATCAGCTCCGGGGGACGATGAAGCTAATGGTTTGGGCTATCGCACACGTGTTCAACTGCATGTTGATGAGAATGGTGATGCTGGCCCATATAAGGAACGCAGCCATGACGTTGTTCGTGTGAAGAAACTTCCGCTAGCAGTTGCTGATATTGAAGAGCTTGGACTCCACACTAAGAATTGGCAAGATGTTAAAAAGATTGAGATTGCTTATTCGAGTACTGGACAAATCCAGTGGACAATAGACAAGAAACTCAAAGGTGAAGAGAAATTCATCGAGCGCGCCGGTGGTCGAACATTCAGATTGTCAGCCGGAGCATTTTGGCAAGTTCACAAAGAAGCTGCGAATCTCTTGGCAGCTGAAGTCGTCGCAATGGCAAAGGCTCAGAACTTTGATTCACAGGCGCAAAACTATGACCTCTACGGCGGGGTTGGTTTATTCAGCGGAGCGTTGGCCAGTGCTTTTGGTTTAGACCTAAAGATCACAACGGTTGAAGCAGCTAAGAATGCCGCCGAGGATGCTAGACGGAATCTAGTCGACATTAAAGGCGCTAAATCTATAGCGCTACCAACTGAGCGCTTTCTGGATGAACTTGCTTCCCATGGAAAGCTAAAAGCTAAGAGCACGGTAATAATTGACCCGCCTAGAGCAGGTGCTGGCAAGCATGTAATTGAGAGGCTGCTAGAGCTCTCTCCAGCACACTTGATTTATGTTGCTTGTGACCCGATTGCGCTGAGCAGGGATCTAAAGCCTCTAACCGAAGCTGGATACAAGATTGCCAAGATTGCATCCTATGATTTATTCCCACACACCCACCACTTCGAAACAATAGTTAGTCTGGTGAAATGAGTATTGCCGTTGCCATAGTCGATGACCACGAAGCCATACGTCTTGGCTTTGCTGGGGCTTGTGCTCAAAGAGGTTTGCACCTGGTAGCTAGTGCCGCCAGTGTTGAAGAACTCATTCCACAGTTAGAAACTAAACCTCAGGTAATTGTTTTGGATCTCTCGCTAGCTGATGGTAGCGAGCCGGCCACAAATGTGAAAACACTTATCGAGCACGGTAGCGAAGTTGTCATCTTTTCAATCGCAGATCGAAAGTCTCAAGTGCGTGCGGCGCTGGGTGCAGGGGCTGCCACTTTGATAACTAAGAGCCAGCAGATGGATGAACTCTTTGCTGCAATTAGCTTGGTCGCTGATGGCACCATCGTGAACACCACTGAAACTATTGCCGCTATTGATTCCGATCAAGATTTCAAAGTAAAACTCACTGAGCGAGAGTTAGAAGTTGTTCGACTCTATGCATCGGGAATGTCACTGAAGCAGGTCGCATTCGAATTAAAGGTTTCCAATAGCACCGCTAAGGAGCACATCGATCGAGTCAGAGATAAATACTCCGATGTCGGCAGACCTGTTCGCGGTAAGTCTGAATTACTCATTCGTCTAATTGAAGACGATCAGTACCCAGGGGAGCTGCTCTGATGCCGAAGCGAATCAAACCTGCTTCAACTATTGCAACTGCCAGAGTAGATCGGTTAATCGGTAGAGCGCTTGCTGCTGGTTCGATTCTGTTTGCACTTGAAGGCTTTGCTAACTTCTATGCTCAGCTACCATTACTGAA
>JAEMTJ010000004.1:0-23467 GCA_016462375.1 Rhodoluna sp.
ACTCGCCAGGTAACCCTGATGGTCGAGTACTTGATGCGACTGAACTAAAAGCTGCCGTTGATAGAGCTCGCGAACTTGGAGCAGTTGTTGCTAGCGATGAGTGCTACGCAGAACTGGGTTGGGGTAAGTGGGAAACAGAACTCATTCCATCAGTGCTGGATCCTAGAGTCTCCGGTGGAAGCGATAAGAATCTGATAGCCATCTATTCTTTGAGCAAGCAGTCAAATCTTGCCGGCTATCGAGCGGCCTTTGCGGCAGGAGATCTAGAACTAATCAAGGGCCTCGTAAACCTTCGTATGCACTCAGGTTTGATGATGCCAACTCCAGTTCAGAATGCCGTGATCGCTGCGCTTAAAGATGAAGAGCATGTTCAGGTTGAGAAGGCTATCTACCGTAAGCGCAGAGAGGTTTTGCTGGAAGCAGTTAAGGCCTATGGCTTTGAGATAGCCGATTCAGAGGCTGGCCTGTATTTGTGGGCAACCCTAGGAGAAGACAGCTGGGTAACAGTTACCCGGATGGCGGAGCTAGGAATTTTGGTTGTCCCAGGGGAGTTCTATCAAGAAGGTGGCAGCAATTATGTCCGTTTCTCCATCACCGCTACCGATAAAGACATTACTGAGGGTGCCGCTCGTTTGACTAATGCCCTAGGGTTAAAGCACTAACCAAAGAAACACGGGAGCACTGCCTTGTCAGCTGAAAACGAAAACAAAGTAACCCTGAACTACCCTGGTGGATCAGCTGATTTTCCTATTATCAAAGCCACCGATGGTGACTCGGTTATCGACTTCTCTAAGCTCAATTCTGAAACAGGCTTGAACTCCTACGATATTGGCTTTGTAAACACAGCCAGTACTAAATCAGCGATTACCTATATTGATGGCGATGCTGGAATTCTTCGATACCGTGGCTACCCAATTGAGCAGCTTGCTGGCCAAAAGAGCTTCGTTGAAACCGCCTATCTTCTTATTTACGGTGAACTACCAAACGCCCAACAGTTAGGCGAATGGGATGAGCGTCTTCGCAGACACACTCTGATCCACGAAGATCTAAAGAACATCTTCCACTCAATGCCACAAAACGCTCACCCGATGTCGGTGCTCGCTGCCAGTGTTTCAGCACTGTCAACTTTTTACCAAGACTCACTAAACCCGCACGATGAGTACCAGGTTGAACTGTCAACTGTTCGTCTACTAGCCAAGTTGCCAACCCTGGTTGCATACTCACATAAGAACTCGCTAGGTCAGGCTCTGCTATACCCAGATAATTCTTTGAGCTATGTCGAAAACTTCCTAAGAATGTCCTTTGGCAACATGGCCGAACCATATATTCAAAACCCAGTTGTCACTAAAGCGCTAGACACTCTGTTGGTCCTGCACGCAGATCATGAACAGAACTGTTCCACGGCGACTGTTCGGCTGGTGGGTTCTTCACAGGCAAACTTGTTTGCATCTGTTTCTGCCGGTGTCTCTGCACTGTTTGGTCCTCTCCACGGTGGCGCTAACGAAGCAGTTCTAGAGATGTTGGCAGATATTCGTGACTCTGGTGAATCAGTTCAGAAATATATTGACCGAGTGAAGAACAAAGAAGCAGGTGTGAAGCTGATGGGCTTTGGTCACCGTGTTTATAAGAACATGGACCCAAGAGCAACAATTGTCAAAGCTACCGCAGACAGAGTTTTAGCCGAACTAGGTGTTAGTGATCCACTACTAGATATTGCTAAGGAGCTAGAAGCAGCTGCTCTAGCAGATGAATACTTCATATCCAGAAAGCTTTATCCAAACGTGGACTTCTATACCGGTGTTATCTATAAGGCAATGGGCTTCCCAACCAGAATGTTTACTGCCCTTTTTGCAATGGGACGACTACCCGGCTGGACTTCACACTGGCGAGAGATGAATCACGATCCGGCCACCAAGATTGGCAGACCACAGCAGTTATATATCGGTTCTCCGCAGCGAGATATTTAAAGCTATTCAGCTTTGATAAGTTTTAGTTGTTCTCGGTAAACAGTGGGGAATAGCACCACAAAGGCGATGAAAGCCAACAAGCCGGCAATAACGAAAACTTCCCTGACTCCGAATGCTCCAATTAGGTAACCAGCCAAAGACATTGAACCAATGCTGGCAACTGAAATGATTGCCCCGAAAGCT
Organism: Rhodoluna sp.; assembly: GCA_016462375.1. Classification (GTDB taxonomy): domain Bacteria; phylum Actinomycetota; class Actinomycetes; order Actinomycetales; family Microbacteriaceae; genus Rhodoluna. The sequence goes on from JAEMTJ010000004.1 coordinate 2,151, forward strand.
GCGAATACTCGACCTTGAACCTCATGCGGAGTAACTTTGATCATCATCCCAACGCCGTAGCTGTTGATTGTTGCATTCGCCATCCCGGCGACAAACCAAACTCCCATGATGAACCAATAGTTCGGGGCAACCCCAACTGCAAACCCTGACAAAGACAGGATTGCCATACCGTAACCCAGAATAATCAACTCAGTGCGAGGCTTGACTTTCTTAGCCCCTGCTATAGAACTAAATAGCAGGGTGCCAATAGCGAACCCAGTTCCAACCAGTCCATAGATGAAAGAGTTTGCACCCATGATGTTGGTTATTAGGAATACATCGCCAACGTTCACAACACTTACGCAAAGCACCATGCCAAACACGAGAATAACCAGCGAGCGAAGTAAGGGGTTGTTCATCATGAACTTGAACCCCTGAGCAATATCTGTTTTTTCACCATCTTTGAGAGCTTCTGGCTTGTGGTTCACCTTTATCAGGAAGGGGACTATTGCAATAAAAGTGGTTAAAAAACCGTCGATTAGGAAGGTAGCTACGAATCCTGTTTCCTTGACTAAAATTCCAGCTAGGGCTGGGCCAAATAAACCTGCCATCGAAAAGTAGCTTTGGATGGTTCCCATAGCCCTTCCGATGTCTTCCTTTTTTGCAAGAGTAGGGGTTAGTTTTCCCCAGGTTGGGCCAACGACAGATGCGCAACTGTTGGCGATGAACAGCAGAGCCCAAATAGCCCAGGTCTCTAATGGTTGACTGAGAGTAAAGATGGAAGCACCACCAATGACCGAAGCTAAGGGAATTACCTGTCTGGTGCTGAATCGATCTGCGATAGTTCCAGCTAGTGGAGAAAATAGGATTACAGGAATAGTTCCGACAATCAACAAGGCCGCAACAGCAGCCGGTCCTTGGTCTTTTTCTCTGAAGACGAGAGTGAATATGGTTAGTTCTGTTCCAAGCAGACTAAAAGCTCTGGCAAGCGCCATCGCTTGAATTTTGGACCATTGCGTCTTCGCAGTTTCTAGCACTGTTTTAGTTTAGTTTGCCAACCAATAGACCACAGTGTCCCCGTATGACTTCTCTTCGGTGACAGATAAACCTTCAGGTAACTCAGGAATTGGGGTTCTGGAAGATCGTTCTAGAACTACGACTGCATCTACATTCAAGTGTGGCAAAAGTGCTTCAAGGTTCTCCGCAATCTCTGTATTGGTTATTTCATATGGTGGATCGATAAAAACTAGGTCAAACTTGCCGGAGAAAGTGGTGAGATAACTGGAAACTGATTTGCCCTCAGCGCGAATATCACAATCGAGCTCTTCCTTTTGTAAAGCAGCTTTAATCATTCTCTGGTTAGTAATGATGCCACCAAGTGCCTGCTTATGCTGTTCAACCAACATCACAGATCTACATCCCCTAGAAGCAGCTTCTAAACCTAGGGCACCAGTTCCTGCATACAGGTCTAGAACATCAGAACCAGCAATAAGGTTCAGCGCTTCAAGACGGTTAAAGATACTCTCGCGAATGCGATCGCTGGTTGGTCTGGTTACTTTAGCTGGCGAGGCTAATGTTCTACTGCCGGCGATACCGCCAATGATTCTGGTCATAGTGTGGCTAGCCTAACTTGTCGCACGGGTGGGCGAAGATTGAACCATGCTTTTGCCAACAACTAATCTCGATCGCCTGCTAGGGGATAAGACCGCTAAGTCGTTGGCTAAGAACCTAGGCCTTAGAACAGTTGCCGATTTACTGCAGCATTACCCTCGCAGATACTCGTCCAGGGGAGAGCTAACCCCTATTAGTGAAATCCCTATCGGGGAGAGCGTCACCATCATCGCCGATGTGGTGGATGTCTATGAAAGACGCATGAAGGGTAAAGCAGGCTCCATTCTGGAAGTCAAGATCACCGATGGGCATGGCTTTGTCACAGCCACCTTCTTCAATCAAGCTTGGCGAGCGCAGAAACTCAAGACCGGAGCTAGAGGCCTCTGGGCTGGAAAGATTGGCAGCTATAACGGCAAGCTGCAACTTTCACATCCTGACTACGAGCTATTCGGTGACGAAATTGAAGATGATGTGGCAAAAGCTTGGGCTGAACTACCAATTCCTATTTACCCAGCTTCCAGTACCTGCACTACTTGGATGCTGCAACGAGCAGTCAAAGTCATCCTCGATGTTTTAGAACCCATCCAAGATGAGGTTCCTGAAGAGTTAAAAGTAAAACATGAACTACTCAATCTTGAAGATGCAATCAGAAAAATCCACCAGCCGGCAAACATGGCTGACTGGCAAGCTGCCAGAGATACCCTGCGCTATCACGAAGCCTTCCTCCTGCAAGCAGCACTTTTAAAGCGAAGAACAGAAAACCAGCATCAGCAGAGTGCTGTGAGAGTTGCGAAAGAAAATGGTTATTTAACCAACTTCGATAAAGCGCTGCCATTTACGCTAACCAATGGGCAGGTTGTTGTCGGTAATGAAATTGCGACAGATTTAGCAAGCGGTCATCCGATGAACCGACTGCTTCAAGGTGAAGTTGGTTCAGGTAAAACTTTGGTGGCAGTTAGAGCGATGCTGAGCGTTGCAGATAGTGGGGGCCAGTCAGCCTTACTGGCCCCAACCGAAGTATTAGCAGCTCAGCACTTCAGGTCGATAGAAAAGACCTTAGGATCAGAGCTCGCAAAACAATTAGGCCTGACTCTCTTGACCGGGCAGCTGAATACGGCAGATAGAAAAAGTGCAATGCTCGCCATGGTTTCTGGCAAAGCTCAGATCATCGTTGGCACGCACGCACTTATAGCGGACAAAGTAGAGTTTGTGGATCTCGGACTGATTGTTATTGACGAACAGCATCGTTTTGGAGTTGAACAACGTGAAGCGTTAAGACTCAAAGGTAAACAGCCTCCTCATGTGCTCACCATGACGGCTACTCCGATTCCTCGAACACTTGCGGTAACAGTCTTTGGTGACTTGGATGTGTCTGTGCTTTCAGAACTACCGCAGGGAAGGCAGGCAATTACCTCGCATGTAATTACTGATAATCAACCGCAACTGGTGGCTCGTGTCTGGCAAAGAGTTGCTGAAGAAGTTGGTCTTGGCAGACAAGCCTTTGTAATTTGTCCCCGAATTGATGATGCTGATGACGGAACAGATTTACTGCTCACCGGAGGTATTCCTGATGAGCAAGAATTTGTTGAAGGCGAAGAACTAATTCCGCCTAAACCTAAGCGACCGCTCGCAGCAGCACTCAGCGTTACTGAAGCTTTGAAGAGTAATCCTGCATTGAAGAATCTAAAGATTGCGGTTTTGCATGGGCGGCAATCGAGTGAAGAGAAATCGGATGTGATGGCAAGATTCACAAACCAGGAAATCGATGTCTTAGTTTCGACCACAGTGATTGAAGTTGGTGTCGATATCCCAAATGCCACTACGATGGTGATTCTTGATGCAGACCGGTTTGGTGTTTCACAGCTTCATCAACTTCGTGGTCGAGTTGGTCGCGGTGGGTTACCGGGTTTGTGCCTAATGCTCACCAGCGCTGAAGAAGGATCTCTTGCATTAGAGCGAGTAAAGGCTGTTGTTGAAACAACGGATGGTTTCAAACTAAGTGAAATTGATCTGGAACTTAGACGTGAAGGAGATGTCTTAGGTGCTTCGCAATCAGGTGGTAAATCTAGTCTTAAATTACTTCGGGTGCTGAAAGATTCTGCACTCATCCAAGAGGTTAGAACCGAAGTTGCTGAAATATTTCTTGGTGACCCGACTCTGGAGAAGCATCCGTTGGTAGCCGAAACCCTGATTCAGCTGGATAAAGCAAGACAGGACTTTCTTGCCAAGGCATAGTCGGCTAACCTAGAAACATGGCCATAGCCGTTTACCCAGGATCTTTTGACCCGATTACCTTCGGGCACATCGACATCGCTACCCGCGCAGCCAAACTATTTGACACTGTTCATGTGCTCGTCGTTCATAACCCTGCCAAAAACCCAAAGCTTTCTCTTGAAAAGAGAGTTGAACTTGTGAAGGAGGTATTGGCAGTTGTGCCAGGCAAGTTCGTAGTTGATTCATTGGCAAGTGGGCTGTTGGTTGATTACTGTAAAGGGATATCAGCTCAGGCTTTGGTCAAAGGGGTTAGAACCAACGTTGATATTGACTATGAGTTACCGATGGCTCAGGTAAATAGGGATCTTTCGGGGATTGAAACTGTATTCCTGCCGGCAGATCCTGCTCATGGCTTTATCTCTTCTTCTTTGGTCAAGCAGGTTGCTGACCTTGGCGGAGACATCAGTAAATATGTTCCAGAACTAGTAGTAAAGGCTTTGAAGAACTAATGGGTGATTTCAAGATCCAGGTCCATGACCTGATGCACAAACCAGGTCAGATGCGAGAATTAGACACTGAGGTCGAGCTTCCTTCAGCCTTAGGGGCAGGTTTGGCAGTCGTTCCAAAGGGTGGACTCGTTGAACTGTTTCTACGTCTAGAGAGTGTCCACGAGGGGATTTATGTCTCTGGAGGCTTGAAAACTAAGGCTACTGCTGACTGTTCAAGGTGTTTAGAGTCTATGAGTGTGCCGATTCAGGTAGATATTCAGGAGCTTTTCGCCTATTCTTTAGAGGTAGAAGATGACTTTGTCATCCAAGATCAAGCAATCGACTTGGAACAGGTCATAGTTGACTCGGTGGTTCTAAATCTTCCGTTCACCCCAATTTGTAGTGCAGACTGTTTAGGTTTGTGCCCGGACTGCGGTGCGAAGATGAACGAAAACCCGAATCACGAACACGAAGCCCCGATTGACTCGAGGTGGAGTGCACTAGAGAAGCTTGCACAAGAAAGAGAAGACTAATGCCAGTTCCAAAGAGACGCCTGTCGAGATCAAACACCCGCCACCGTCGCTCGGCATGGGTTGCTAACAACACTCAGCTAGTTAAGACCGTTGAAAACGGTAAGACCGTATACAGCCTGCCTCACCGCGCTCGTGCCGTAGAAGACGCGAACGGCAACGTTCAGTTCTACGAATACAAGGGCCGCAAGGTAGCAGACGCCTAAATCTTAGGCTCATCATTTTGACCTACGCCTCGCTTAATAAAACGCTTGGCATAAGCATTGATTCAGCATTACTCGAACTAGCTTTGACTCATTCCTCTTTTGCATATGAGAATGGCAAAATACCCGACAACGAACGCCTAGAGTTTCTAGGAGATTCGGTGTTGGGTTTTATTGTTACTGGCCACATCTATCTTGCTAACCCCAGTCTTGATGAAGGGTCGCTCAGCCGGATTCGTAACGCTGCAGTTTCTGCAAAGACCTTGGCCATAGCTGCAAACAACATTGGCTTAGGTGCATATCTGTCACTCGGTAAAGGTGAACTTTCCTCAGGCGGCAGAGATAAACCAAACATTCTTGCCGACACTTTAGAAGCACTAATTGGTGCGGCATATATTTCTTCAGGTCTAGAAGCAGCTAAAACCATCATCAACAAGTTTGTTATTCCGCTGATTGATTCAGCAGATGAATTACTGGAAACCAGTGAACCCAGAACTGTTCTGCAAGAACTTCTGAAGGCTGCCAATCGTGGCGATGCTGTTTTTGATGTCACACATGAGGGTCCTGATCACGATCGAACTTTTTTTGCAGCAGTAATAGTTGACAATCAAAAAATTGGAACTGGAGCTGGTAGATCTCGTAAAGCCGCAGAAGCTGAAGCGGCTATTGCTGCACTAAAAACTATTAGAAGCTAAGCATGCCGGAGCTCCCTGAGGTTGAAACTGTTCGAGCAGGATTGCAGGAAACAGTATCCGGCGCAAAAGTGACCAGAGTTGAAATCTTAGATTCCAGAAGTTTGCGCAGGCATCCAGCTAACGTCGGAGATTTTGTTGAAACCCTAACAAGCAGAACTATCCAAGCCGCTGTCCGCAGAGGTAAGTTTCTTTGGCTTCCCCTGAATCAGAAGAAGAGCGAACCACAGCTGGCGCTGATTGGTCATCTAGGTATGTCAGGGCAGATTCTCGTTAGAACACCAGATTACGAAGAAGACCCGCTAACCAGAATCATCGTTCACCTGAAAGCCCAAGATGGCTTGAAGTATCAAATGCGTTTTGTTGATCAGAGAATCTTTGGTTCGTTAGCAATAGATGTCATGGAAGACACCGAAGATGGTAATCCTGGTGGTTTCTCCGGGGAAGAGATTATTAACTCAACCTGGTTGAACAAGATTCCTAATCAGGTAGCTCATATCTCTCGAGATCCTTTGGATCCTGCATTTAATGAAGAGGCCATCTTGAAATTATTTAAGAAGAAACAGTCCGGCATCAAGAGGGTTCTTCTAGATCAGGGGGTGCTAAGCGGGATAGGTAACATCTATGCCGATGAGAGTCTTTGGTTAGCCAAGATTCACTATGACCAGCCAGCCAATAGCATTTCTAGAATTAAGGCTAAAGAACTCTTAGCTCATGTGACTCAGGTGCTGGCCAAAGCCGTGGTCGCTGGTGGCACCAGCTTTGATGAGCAATACAAGAACATCAACGGGGAGTCAGGCTATTTCAGTATTAGCCTCAACGCCTATGGCCTTACTGGCTTGCCCTGCAAACGCTGTGGCAGGGCCATCCAGCGGGATAACTGGATGAACCGAGGGTCACACTTTTGCCCTAAATGCCAGAAACTAAAGGCTTCTTAGCCCCAAACCTGCGTTATAGCCGAAGTAAGGGCTGTAATTAAGGTAATTTTGTCTAGAACTGATTTGATTTGGGGTTCCCCTATTGAAAGCGACCTGACTTGCATCTCAAAAGCCTTACCCTCAAGGGCTTTAAGTCGTTCGCCAACCCTACGACTTTTATCCTAGAAAAGGGCGTCACCGCTGTTGTCGGCCCTAACGGATCCGGTAAATCGAACGTCGTTGATGCACTTGCCTGGGTTATGGGTGAGCAGGGAGCTAAGACTCTCCGCGGTGGAAAGATGGAAGACGTTATCTTCGCTGGAACCGCTACCAAAGGTCCTCTAGGTCGAGCTGAAGTTTCGCTAACCATTGATAACGCCGATGGTGCCCTGCCTATCGACTACACCGAAGTCACCATCTCCAGAACCCTGTTTAGAAACGGTGGTTCAGAATATGCGATCAACGGTGAACCCTGTCGATTACTTGATGTTCAAGAACTTCTAAGCGATACCGGTCTTGGTCGAGAGATGCACGTCATCGTCGGCCAGGGAATGCTCGATGGTATTTTGCGAGCAACACCTGAAGAACGTCGTGGATACATCGAAGAAGCTGCCGGGATATTGAAGCACCGCCGCAGGAAAGAAAAGACCGAACGCAAGCTCGAAGCGATGCAGACAAACCTAACCAGGTTGAATGACCTAGCCGGTGAAGTTAGACGTCAACTAAAGCCATTGAGTCAGCAAGCTGAAACCGCCAGACAAGCTCAGGGCATCGCATCCGTAGTTAGAGATGCCAAGGCAAGACTTATGGCCGCCGATGTTGTTGATTTACTTCGTGGCCTAGATGAAACTTCACAATCAGAATCAGATCGCAGAGCCGAACGCAACATCTTGCAGCAACAGTTAGATGAGAACTCAAGCAGACTAACCGAGCTTGAAAATCAGCAGATGTCCCCTGAAGTTGAGCAGGCAAGATCGCTGGCTTTTGAATTTGATACCATCACAGAACGCTTCAGAGGAATGTTGGCTATCGCCAACCAGAAGGTTACCCTTCTTGGTTCTCAAGCTGAGCTAACTGGTTCACAGGTAGACCCAGCAGCTATCGAAGCTGAGGCTAACGCTGCGGATAGTGCCGTTGTTGAACTAACTGTTGCTCTTGAGACTCTTCGTGGGGCACTTCGTGACTCTGAAACCAGTAGAGACGAAGCAAGATCTGCTCTGGAAACATTTGACAACCAAGCGGCAGTTCGCAACGCAGAAATTACTGCATTTGATAATGAACTTAATCGGCTCAGCTCAGAGGTAAATCTTGCTCAGGCAAGGCTTGCTTCAGTGCAGGAAGAGCTTGCCCGTCACGAAGAGGCTCTTGCTGAAGCAATTTCAAGACATTCCGCAGCTGTAATAAACTATGGGGCGCTTGAAGCAGAGCTAAACAGTTCACAACCGGTTGAAAACACTTTCGAGCAGAACCTGGACACTGCAACCAAGGCCGTTACCGAAGTTGGCACAAAGATTGAATCGCTTAGAGATGCCCTGCACCAGTGCGAGCGAGAGCGCGATGGTCTCAGTGCTAAGCGCAGCGCACTGAATCTAATGCTTGAGCAAAAGGATGGAACAACAGTTCTAACCTCTGCTGGTCTTCGAGGTATTAGAGGTCTCGTTGCCTCACATATCAAAATTGATGCTGGCTTTGAAGCTGCAATAGCAGCAGCACTTGGCGGCTTGGCCGATGCTATTGTTGCCGACTCGAGAGATGAAGCACTGCTTGCCGTTGAACATCTAAAGAGCAACAACGGTGGCCGAGTCGAGCTAGTAGTTGCCGATATTGAAAGCAAAGTAAAGCCGAAGAATCTCCCTAACATTTCAGGTGCTAGAAGCGCTGTTGATGTCGTTTCAGCTCCTGCCGGCATCCTGGCAAATTTGATTAATGTGGTAATTGTTGATGATTTGAAAGCAGCTAAAGCGCTATACCTAGCTGAACCAAAAGCAATTCAATTAGTTGTCATTACCAAAGATGGCGACCTGCTTACCGAGAGCATCATTCGCGGTGGTTCAGGTCAACAGCCTTCTAAGGTTGAGCTGGTAGCAGAGCGAGACACTGCAGAGGAAAGACTGACTCTAGTCAACGCTGAGATTGAAAGAATTCGCGCAGAGCTAACCACAGCACGTGCCAGTGAGACAACTGCCAAAGAGCAAGCTGCTAGATCCTTAGCAGAGCTTAAAAAGTATGATATTGAGCTTGCCTCTAATGCTGAAAAGCTAGGTCGCCTAAGAGTGCAGGTTGAAGCACTAGATGCAGAGCGCTCAAGACTTTCTAGAGTTGCCGAATCTGCTAGGGAAGTAATTTCTGCTGCTCAAGGTTCAGTTGCCGCAACAAAGAGTTCGCTTGACACATTTGCTGGTCAAGAGCGACCTAACTTAGACCTCTCCGCTCGTGAAGATTTATCTCATGCAGTTGATGTTGTCCGTCAACGTGAGTTGGATGTTCGAGTTGAACTAGGTGCTGCAGCAGAGCGTCTAAGAGTTGAAACCGATAGAGCACACCTTTTGCGTTCACAAATTGGAGAAGCACTAGATGCGATTGAAAAGTCTAAGGCGGCAGCTCTTACCCAAGCTAAGCAACTTAGCTCAGCAGAAAAAACTGTTGAACTACTTCCTCATGTCCTAACTACAGTTGAGGCTTCCGCTCAGCAAGCAAAACTAATGTTGCACGATTTGGAGAGCAAACGCAGAAACCAGAATGAAGAACTAGTTCGTCTCAGAGGTGAAACATCAACAATTCAGAACAGGCTTTCAGCTCTAACTCAAACAGTTCACGACATCGAATTAACTAACCACGAGAAGCGCTTAAATCTTGCCAACCTTGTCTCGAAAGCGAATGACGAATTTGGTCTAGACCAGCAGATTCTGGTCACTGAGTATGGGCCAGACCAGTTAATTCCGGATGCAGAAAATCCTGAGACCCCAGTTCCGTTCGTCAGAGTTCAACAGCAGAAAAGACTGCACGATGCAGAGCGAGTGCTTGACCGTCTAGGAAGAGTAAACCCGCTGGCTCTAGAAGAGTTTGCAGCGCTTGAACAGAGACACAAGTTCCTAACCGAACAACTGGAAGACCTCACCAAGACACGTAAAGACTTGATTCAGATTATTGGGGAATTAGATGAAAAGATGCAGACCATCTTCGAAGAAGCCTTCGAAGACACCAAGCGAGCATTCGAAGAAGTATTCCCAGTGCTCTTCCCAGGTGGAACTGGTTCTATCTACCTAACCGACCACGACAACATGCTCACTACCGGTATTGAAGTTAACGTAAAACCGATTGGTAAACGTATAGAGCGATTGAGCTTGCTTTCCGGTGGAGAAAGATCTTTGGCAGCACTTGCGCTCCTGTTCGCGATCTTCAAGGCTCGTCCTTCACCTTTCTATATCTTGGACGAGGTTGAAGCGGCGCTTGATGACGCCAACCTTGGACGTTTGCTCAACATCTTCACTGACCTGAAGAAATCTTCACAGTTGGTTATCGTTACCCACCAGAAGAGAACCATGGAGATAGCTGACGCACTCTATGGTGTTTCGATGCGCCAAGACGGCATCAGTGCCGTTGTTGGTCAACGCATCGAAGAAAGCGATTAGCTTTGGCTGGGCTAATCTTTTGGCGTAAGAAAAAAGAGGATAAGGCTCAGGTTGTTGAGCCTATTGTCGAACCTGTTATCGAGTCGATAGTTGAACCAGCCACTCTTGAAACAGTTGTTGCAGAACCTGTTGTTTCAGAACCTGAATTAGTTCTATCGCCAGTACTAGAGGCTGTGGAGCTACCTAAACGTAAATTTTCAGGCGGTATCAGATCACTTTTTAGCCGAATCAAGTTTGATGTTGAGAACCTCAATGATCTAGAAGATGTGCTTATTCAAGCAGACTTTGGTGTTGATGCGGCAGAGAAAATAGTGGCTCAAATTAAGGCTAGAGCTAAATCCTCTGGCGCTAAAACTGAAGCAGAACTAAAACAGATTCTGACTGATTTACTGACTGAGGCTTTCACTAGAGATGACATTGCACTCAAGCTGGATAGCGGAGTTCAGCCTTATGTGATTTTGGTTGTTGGGGTAAACGGCGCGGGTAAAACTACGACAATCGGCAAACTGGCTAACTGGTTAGTTCAAGGTGGAGCAAAAGTAACTCTTGGTGCCGCTGATACTTTCAGGGCTGCTGCCGTTGAGCAACTTGCTACTTGGGCGACTAGAAGTCGTTCGGAGATTGTCAAACCAACAACCGAAGGGCAAGAGCCGGCATCGGTTGCCTATGAAACAGTCGAGAAGGCAATTGCTAATGGCTCAGACATCGCCATCATTGATACCGCCGGTAGATTGCAGAACAAGCAGGGTCTGATGGATGAGCTTGCCAAAGTCAGAAGAGTTATTGAGAAGCAGATACCGATCAGTGAAGTACTTCTTGTCCTTGATGCCACCACCGGTCAGAATGCATTGGCTCAGGCCAGGGCTTTTGCTGAAGTAGCCCAGGTTACCGGCATCGTGCTAACTAAGTTAGATGGCACCGCCAAGGGTGGAATTGTCTACGCCATCCAGGAGCAACTAAATCTTCCAATCAAGCTAGTTGGAGTTGGCGAAGGTATTGATGACTTCGCTTTCTTCGATGCAGAGGAATTCGCTCAAGGCCTAGTTGGCTAGGCTTAGATTCGACCTAGGAGTTATAAGTGTTCGGCAATCTATCTGATCGTTTAGTTGAAACGTTCAAAAATCTTCGCAGCAAGGGAAAACTATCCGCTGCCGACATTGACGCTACCCTCAGAGAAATCAGAAGAGCACTGCTAGAAGCAGACGTTGCGTTGGAAGTAGTCAAGAACTTCATTGCAGCTATTCGTGAAAGAGCTCTCGGTGATGAAGTTTCTAAGGCCTTGAATCCAGCGCAGCAGATTGTTCAGATTGTTAATGAGGAGCTTGTCCAGATACTAGGTGGCGAACAGAAGCGAATCTCTTTTGCTAAAAACCCACCAACCGTAATCATGCTTGCTGGTCTGCAGGGTTCCGGTAAAACTACCCTGGCTGGAAAATTAGCTAAGTGGCTGAAAGATCAAGGCCAGACTCCAATTCTTGTTGCCTGTGACCTGCAACGGCCAAATGCAGTAAACCAATTGCAGATTCTTGGTGAATCTGTTGGCGTCCCCGTCTTTGCTCCAGAGGTAGGTAACGGAACAGGGAACCCTGTATCGGTTGCTAAAGATGCAATCAAACATGCCAAGCAAAAACAGTTCTCAGTTGTCATTGTTGACACGGCAGGTCGATTGGGTATCGATGAAGAGCTAATGAAGCAGGCTAAAGATATTCGTGATGCAACTGATCCTGATGAAGTTCTTTTTGTTATTGACTCCATGATTGGTCAAGATGCCGTCAACGTTGCTAAAGCATTCGAAGACGGTGTTGGTATCACCGGTGTTGTGCTTACCAAATTGGACGGTGACGCGAGAGGCGGTGCAGCACTATCGGTGGCTCAAGTAACCGGTAAGCCGATTGTCTTCGCCTCAACTGGTGAATCCTTAGATGCATTTGAGCCGTTCTATCCAGATCGCATGGCTTCTCGTATTTTGGATATGGGAGATATTCTCACCCTCATCGAACAAGCGCAGAAATCTTTCGATGAGGAACAAGCGTTGGAGATGGCGGAGAAACTTGCCAAGGATAACTTCACTCTTGAAGACTTCATGGACCAGATGCAGCAGCTCAAGAAGATGGGTTCGATTAAAAACATGCTGGCCATGATGCCAGGCGCTGGAAAACTTCGTTCGCAACTGGATAACATCGACGAAAAAGAGATTGACCGGACTGAAGCCATAATTCGTTCGATGACACCCAAAGAACGTAAAGACCCGAAGGTCCTAAATGGTTCTAGAAGACTTCGTATCGCTAAGGGTTCAGGTATGACCGTTACTGATGTGAACTCTTTGGTAAACAGATTTGAGCAAGCTGCCAAGATGATGAAGACCATGGCTAAGGGTGGCAACCCAGGGCTACCTGGAATGCCTCAGGGGCTACCTGCCTTCGGTGGAGCTGGTTCTCAGGCAAATAAGAACAAGAAGGCTAAGCCTAAAAAGGGCGGTAAATCTGGAAACCCTGCAAAGCGTGCAGCAGAGGCAGCTGGTATCAGCCTTGAAAGCCAAGGAGATTCAGGTTCTGGTTCGGCTTTCGGCCTCAAATAACTGCTCAGTTGGTTGCTCGAGAGCGGTATTTCTGGCACAATAGACAAGTTGCCTGCAGTTTGACCCTCTAACCAAGCTGAAGAGGCAACCCCATAGAGCTTGAATACCGAGTGTGCCCCCACGCTCACGGTTGATCGTTCGCCCCAATTCATAAAAACAGGAGCATTGTGGCTGTAAAAATCCGCCTAAAGCGTCTCGGGAAACTGAAGTCGCCGCACTACCGTATCGTCGTTGCAGATTCACGCACCAAGCGTGATGGTCGCGCAATCGAAGAGATCGGTCGTTACGTACCAACCAACGATCCATCAATTATTGAAATCAACTCTGAGCGTGCCCTTTATTGGCTTTCAGTTGGCGCACAGCCAACCGAGCAGGTAGCGGCTTTGTTGAAGCTAACCGGTGACTTCCAGAAGTCAAAGGGTGATGCAACAGCCAAGAACACTGTTAAGCCTCAGATCGCGAAAGAAGCATTCGTAGCAGACACCAAGAAGAAGCCAGTTCTCAAGCCTCGTGAAGAAATCGCTCTAAAGAAATCAGCTGGCAAGGTATCTGAAGAAGTAGTCGAAGCAGTTGCCGTAGCCGCTGTTGCAGAAGGCATTGTAGAAGACGTAGTCGAAGCCGCAGGTGAAGTTGTAGCTGTTGAAGCAGTTGCTGAAGTTGTTGTTGAAGAAGCTACAGCTGAAGCAGTTGCTGAAGCAGTTGCTGAAGCAGTTGCTGAAGCAGTTGTTGAAGAGGCTGCAGTTGAAGTTGTTGCTGAAGTTGTTGTTGAAGATGCTGCAGTTGAAGTTGTTGTTGAAGATGCGGCAGCTGAAGTTGTCGAAGAAGTAGTAGCAGAAGCTGCACCTGCAGAGGAAGCACCTGCTGCTGAACCTGCAACTCCAGAAGAGGCTTAGTCGTGCTTGCCGCTGCGCTCGAACACTTGGTTAAAGGTATTGTGGATCATCCTGAGGATGCCACCGTCACTGAACGCTCAACTAATCGTGGAGATTTGTTAGAGATTCACGTTCACCCCGACGATCTTGGCCGTGTTATCGGGCGCAACGGACGCACCGCTAAAGCACTGCGCACCATTATTAACGCTCTTGCCGATGGCAAGAAGGTGCGCGTAGACGTAGTAGATAACGATTTCTAGTAAGACTAGCCTTAGGGTCGGTCGGTTACTAAAGGCCCACGGCCTTAAAGGCGCTATCAAACTGGAGCTATATACAGATGCTCCGAACGATCGTTTCATTCCTGGTGCAACTTTTGAGTTGCAAGTTCCAGACACATCCCCTTGGTTCGGTAAGACCGTAACGGTTACCGAACTACGTTGGTATAACGCTCAACCAGTTCTTTTCCTAGAAGGCATCAGTGATAGAACCGAAGCCGAATCTCTAATCAAAGCCATTCTGCTTGTCGAACAAGATCTAACAGAAGTTCCAGCGGAGCCCGAGGCCTGGTATCAGCAGCAACTTGTCGGCTTGAAGGTTATGCGAGATGGAGTGCAAATCGGAAACGTTCTTAGAGTGGAAGATTACCCATCCCAGGACATGTTGATTGTGAAAACTTTAGATGACCGTGAAATTATGGTCCCTTTTGTTAAGGCAATTGTTCCTGAGGTAAATGTTGCTGAACAATTTATCACCATGACCCCGCCGGCTGGTTTATTTGAAGAACTAGAGGAGCAGGGAGAGTAATCATGCGTATCGATGCGGTCACAATCTTCCCCGAATACTTCGCTGCACTAGACATCTCTCTCCTAGGTAAAGCTCAAGAAAACAAAGTCATTGAATTCAACGCAATTGATCTTCGTAATTACACCCAAGATAAACATCGAACAGTTGACGATTCTCCTTACGGCGGCGGAGCAGGGATGCTCATGAAACCAGAACCTTGGGGTGAAGCGCTAGATGAACTATTGAACCCAGATGGCTCAACAGTGTTGATTGTTCCTTCTCCTGCTGGAGAGTTATTCAAGCAGGCAACCGCTCAAGATTTATCAACCAAAGAGCACATAGTCTTTGCCTGCGGTCGGTATGAGGGTATCGATCAGAGAGTGTTTGATTGGGCTAAAGATAAAGCTGAGGTAAGGCTAATTAGCCTCGGCGACTATGTCCTAAACGGCGGTGAAGTTGCCGCTATGGCAATGATTGAAGCTATTGCAAGGCTTATCCCAGGAGTTATTGGTAATGCCGATAGTTTGGTTGAAGAATCACATAGCTCAGGCTTATTGGAGTATCCGAGTTACACCAAGCCAGCTGTTTGGCGAGATTTAGAAGTTCCTGAGGTGCTTCGAGGCGGTAATCACGCTGAAATAGCCACGTGGAGGCAAGAACAGTCCGTATCTAGAACCAAGGCTGTTAGGCCAGATCTACTGCCCTGACATTGCCCTAAGGCTTTATCTATGGCAAGATAGACAAGTTGCCTAAAACAAGCTCTGCCGCAGGGGAGCGCAGCAACACAAGACACTAAATTACCCGTTATTGACCTGCGCGCAAGAACAGAAGGCAGAAACAAAATGCAGATCCTAGACTCAGTAGACGCACCAAACCTAAAGTCAAATATTCCTGATTTCCGCGTTGGCGACAACGTGAAGGTACACGTAAACATCATCGAAGGTAGCCGAAGCCGTGTGCAGGTTTTCCAGGGTGTAGTTATTCGCCGTTCAGGTGCAGGAGTTCGAGAGACCTTTACAGTTCGTAAGGTTTCATTCCAGATTGGTGTTGAAAGAACTTTCCCAATTCACTCTCCAGTAATTGAGAAAATTGAACTTGTAAGCCGTGGTGCTGTCCGTCGTGCGAAACTTTACTACCTACGCGACCTACGCGGTAAGAAGGCGAAGATTCGCGAGAAGCGTGACAACCAGGCTCAGGCTTAGTTTTCCAGCCGGCTCGCAGGCAAAGAACTTAGCCTTTACCCATGGCAAAAGCTGAAAGAGCACCGAGAGGCCCACTAAAGCCGTTGCGGTTGCAGCTTAGAAAACTAAAGAGCAAGAATGCTTTTCTGGCATTTATTGTTGACACTGTAGTTATTCTTCTTTCTGCGCTTTTGATTTCTTTTCTAATCAAATCGTTCTTGTTGCGCTCGTTTTATATCCCATCTGGTTCCATGTTTGAAACACTTCAGATCAATGACCGCATTGTCGTAAACGAATTAGTGCCTAATGTTGTTCCGCTACAACGTGGAGATGTTGTAGTGTTCAAAGACCCAGGTGGCTGGTTGTCTTTCAAACCAACCAAGAAACCAACTACTCCCGTTGGGCAAATGAGTGAATGGCTACTGTCTGTCACTGGTCTTAGTGCACCAGATAACGATCAACACCTAGTGAAGCGTGTTATCGGTGTCGGTGGAGATCACGTAGTCTGCTGTGACGCAAAAAAGCGCATAACAATCAACGGCAAGTCGATAACTGAACCATATGTTGCTAAGGGTTCAGATGCTTCAAGAACAGACTTTGATGTCACAGTTCCTAAAGGTTCATTCTGGGTTATGGGAGATAACCGCGGTAACAGTCAAGACTCCAGGTACCACCCAGATGCTCCAGGTAAAGGTTTCGTCGCTTCAAAATATGTTGTTGGCCGCGCTTTCATAATCTCTTGGCCTTTCTCTCATTTCAAATGGCTAGATAACTACGCAGATGTCTTCAAAAACGTCCCAGCTCCCAAGCCTTAGCTTCGAGAGCACCTTTTTCGAATCTGGCATTCGATTCGTAATCGGAATCGATGAGGTTGGTAGAGGTTCTATTGCAGGCCCAGTTGCTGTTGGAGCAGCTCTACTGGATGTTCAAATAAACACTTCTGACTGGCCAGAAAAACTTCAGGACAGCAAGCTGATTTTCGAAAAGAAAAGAGAAGCCATCTTTGCCGATGTCTCCGATTGGGTTAGGGGCTGGGCTGTTGGTATGGCTAGCTCAGATGAAATCGAAGCACATGGAATCATTACTGCCCTTTCATTAGCGGGAGCCAGAGCCTTAGAAGAACTCTTAGCCGAATCATCTCTTCGGGAAGAGATAGCCAGTGCCGGAATCCAGATCATCCTCGATGGTTCGCACAACTGGTTGGGGCCTAAAGCCATGGGGATACCGGTTGCCACCAAGACCAAGGCAGACAGAGATTGTGTCAGCGTTGCGGCTGCCTCGGTATTGGCAAAGGTAACTAGGGATCGCCTAATGATAGAACTTGAGGAAACCTATCCAGGCTACGGCTTAGCTTCAAATAAGGGCTATGCCTCGGCTACTCACATCGCTGGCCTAAAAGAAAAAGGCATTTCCCCAATTCACCGAACCAGTTGGCTTTCAAAGATTATCTAGGGTTAGACTTTTAGGCACATGGACGAGAACGAATTTGATGATTATGACCGCGAGGCAGAGCTAGCTCTTTTTCGCGAGTATCGATCAGTAGTAGACACCTTTAGGTTTGTTGTTGAAACCGAGCGCAGGCTGTATCTGGCCAATGAGGTTGAGTTCAAAAGAATTGATACCGACACTGACTTCTATTTTGAATTAGTGATGACCGATGTCTGGGTGTGGGATATCTATCGAACCGACAGATTTGTTAAGAACGTTCGAGTTCTCACATTCAAAGACGTCAACATCGAAGAGCTAACCGGTAAAGCATTCGATATCCCCAAAGAACTCACAGTCGGCGAATAAGGAAACTTCTCCACAATTTTTCAACTCGGTTAACCGATAATAAATAAAGCAATCAAACTCACTATGTGACTGAAAATTGCTATGACCAACTCAATCTCGATAGTTCTTTAGTCCAAACGCAGTTACAGGACCTGAGCGAATCAGGAGATCACCTCTATGATTTCGTAGCAGCGACTTGGTCTCTAATCTGTGAACCTGGGGATACCATCGCAGGTTTCCTAAGAAAACAGCTTGGCAGTATCGAGGCATTGGTGCAGGTTGTTTCTGGAACATCGAGCAAGACACTTATCGATATGCTGCCCTCGAATGAATTTCAAAATCAAAACCTGCAACAGGTTTTAGACAGTTCTCTTGAAGTGTGGAGAAGCAGAGCATTACAGGCAGACGTCTTTAGGTCACTGGAAATCCTTAGACACCTAGGCGGAATACTGATAACACCTAAATCAGGACATTGGCCAGAGCAACTAAACGACTTAGAGCATGGAACTCCTGCTGCACTTTGGGTTCTTGGGGATTTAGATACACTACTTAAAACTCAAAATTCAGTTTCTGTCGTTGGTTCCAGGATTGTTAGCGACTATGGCAAACAGGTAACTAAAGACATTGTCGAAGCACTTGTTAGACGAGGAAAGGCAATTGTTTCTGGTGGTGCAGTTGGGGTCGATGCCTTAGCGCATGAGCAAGCGCTGCAACTGGGCACAAAAACTGTTGCCGTTATGGCTGGGGGGTTGGATCGGCTGTATCCGAGTCAAAACTTAGAGCTCTTCCAGCGGATTCAAAAATCTGGACTTCTCATTTCTGAAGTTGCACCTGGTGTATCACCAACTAAGTGGCGATTTCTGCAACGCAACCGTTTGATTGCTGCTCTTTCGCAAGCAACGGTAGTTATTGAAGCGGGTGTTCGATCGGGCACCATCAATACCGTAGGTCACGCTAATGAAATAGGTAGACCGGTAGGAGCTATTCCAGGGCCGATTACTTCGGTGAGATCTTCTGGTTGCCATGAGCTGATAAAAGCAGGCAAAGCACAATTGATTTCACTACCTAGAGATTTAGATGACTTGTTCGGTGAAGCTGATTACTTCGAGAAGCAGATCAAATCGCTGAGTGCTTGGGAGATAAGAGCATTAGACAGTATCGGCAACTCGATAATGGCTATTGAGGAAATAGCCAAGATTGGTGGATTGTCTCGCTTTGAAGCAGAGATCGCATTGGCCAAGCTTGCAAAGCATGGGCTGGTTACTCGAACCTCCAACGGATGGGCTAAGTGCTGAAATACGCTTTGAAGTATGCAGAGTCAAATCGCTAGCCAAGCAACGAGGTTTGCTGAAAACCTTGTCGCTGGTCGCGGTTATTCCAAGAACACAGTAAAGGCTTATCTAACTGATGTGTTAGATCTATCCGACTATTTGCAAGCACAGGATGTCACTCATGTTCAAGATCTAAATCTTGAATTACTCCGTGAGTGGCTGTGGGCGGTTAGCCAACGCGATTCGGCCAAAAGTACATTGGCAAGAAAGAGTGCTGCGGTTCGTTCCTTCACAGCCTGGTTAGCCAGCGAGAAACTGGTAAACGCAGACCCCGGTCAAAGACTGAAATCACCTAAAGCTGAAAGACATCTTCCTAAGGTCGTTGCTAAGGACTCTCTCAATGAAGTCTTCAGTCACCTAAAGGTAACGGCCGAAACTGGCGATGCAAACGCAATTCGAGACAGATTCGTTTTTGAGATGCTCTATGCAACCGGCTGTCGTGTCAGTGAGCTCTGCTCACTTGATCTTTTAGCTGTTGACCTTGGTAGAAACATCATCAGGGTTATGGGTAAGGGTTCCAAAGAACGTGTTGTCCCTTTCGGATTACCGGCAAGGGATTCTCTCGATGCTTGGTTAGATGTGCGAGCAATTTTGCAACCTACTACGGGAGAGCAAGCGTTGTTGATTAACGCAAAAGGTAAACGTTTAGGAGTTAGAGCTGTTTATCAACTGGTAGCAAGCCTTTTGATTAATACTCCAACGGGAGTCGCTGGTCCACACACCTTGCGTCACACCGCTGCTACCCATCTATTAGATGGTGGAGCAGACCTTCGTGCTGTTCAAGAACTTTTGGGCCATGCGAGTTTGAGCACTACCCAGATCTATACCCACGTTTCAGTCGAGAGACTCAGAGACGGTTACCAGAACGCTCATCCTCGAGCCTGATCTCCTAGGGGAACTAATCGGCTCGAAGGTAAACCTCCGATAAGTGCTAATGGTGAGAAGTATCCAGATTCTGTTCGAGTCCCAAAGTGTATGCAAGAGAAGTAACAGTGCCATTGGTAATTAGGGTCGGCTAAACAGACTCTTCCAATCGGTTCACCCAAGCCAACATAAGTTCCTGCTGGCAGATCTGAACAAACAGGTTCTATTGAAGCACTCATGCTTGAACCAAACTTGATGGTTATGGTGTTCCGGTAACCGACCGCACCTGAAAAGGAAATCGTTCCTGCGGCAGGGGCTAACACCTCAGTTCCGATTTCAACAGCCAAGTCAATGCCTCGATGGCCTGAGCCATAAGGTTTCAGTGGGCCTTCATACTGGTTGATAACATCTTCCGGAATAGCACCCAGAATCGGCAAGACTATTGGTTCTGCCACGGTTTGGCTAGGAAATAGCAGGTTTCCAAGCACCAGGGAGACTAAAACAGCTAACTTCATCTCTTCACTATGCCTCCCAGAGGTCTTTGTTGGTGAAGAGTTGGGGGAAGAGGTGGAAAACTAGGCAATTCCGCTGGTATGCTGGTAACTAGCGGTTAGCCGTAAAAATCCAAGACCTAAAAAATCTGAGTTTTTGCTGTTTTCCGACTTCGCGTGTCGAATAACACACCGGTTTATCAGTCCCATAAGTTTCACGGGTGGATCGGGTGCGACACCAGGAGCAGTAGACACCCGTCTAATGCTGTTAACTGATCGACGCACCAGTGCGTCAAAAAGGAGATACTGCCATGGCAGTAGTAACCGTTCGCCAGCTGCTAGACAGCGGTGTTCACTTTGGTCACCAGACCAGACGATGGAACCCAAAGATGAAGCGTTTTATCTTAACTGATCGCGCCGGCATCTACATCATTGACTTACAGAAGTCACTTACCCATATCGACAAGGCATACGAGTTCACTAAGGACCTAGTCGCTAACGGTGGCACAATCTTGTTCGTAGGAACCAAGAAGCAAGCTCAGGAAGCTATTGCTACTGAAGCACTTCGTGTTGGCATGCCATACATCAACGAGCGTTGGTTGGGTGGTCTTTTGACCAACTTCCAGACTGTTTCAAAGCGTCTTGCACGTCTAAAGGAACTTGAAGTCATGGACTTCAAGGACAAGAAAACCAGCGGATACACCAAAAAGGAACTTTTGATTCTTTCTCGTGAAAAAGTAAAGCTTGAGAAGACCCTTGGTGGTGTTCGTAACGTAACCAAGACTCCATCAGCGATCTGGGTTGTTGACACAATCAAAGAGCACCTAGCAATTACTGAAGCGAAGAAACTAGGCATTCCTGTTATCGCCATTCTTGACACTAACTGTGACCCTGATGAGGTAACAATCGGAATCCCAGGTAACGACGATGCGATTCGTTCAGTTCACCTACTTACCCGTGTAATTGCTGATGCAGTTGCTGAAGGTCTAAAGACTCGTCACTCAAAGCCTGAAGAAGTTCAGCCGCTAGCTGACTGGGAGCAGGAACTTCTTGCAAGTGCTGAAGTCGCAGCAGTTGTTGAAGAAGTAGCTGTTGTTGCGGAGACTCCTGTTGTTGAAGAAGCAGCTGTTGTTGAAGAAGTAGCTGTTGTTGAAGAAGTAGCTGTTGTTGCGGAGACT
>JAEMTJ010000004.1:23567-42325 GCA_016462375.1 Rhodoluna sp.
AGCTGTTGTTGAAGAAGTAGCTGTTGTTGAAGAAGTAGCTGTTGTTGCGGAGACTCCTGCAGTTGCAGAAACCGTAACAGAGAAGGAAGCTGAATAAGCATGGCAAATTACACTGCTGCAGAAGTGAAGACTCTGCGTGAGCGTTCAGGCGCTGGAATGATGGACTGCAAGTCAGCCCTTGATGAAGCAAACGGTGATCTAGATAAGGCGATGGAAGTTTTACGCCTTAAGGGTCTAAAGGGTGTTACCAAGCGTGAAGGCCGCACGACCAGTAATGGAATCATCATTGCTCGTGTTTCTGGAAACAAGGGTTACCTAATCGAACTAGCTTGTGAGACTGACTTCGTTGCTAAGGCAGAGAAGTTTGTTGCTCTTGGTGATCTAATCGCTGATGCAATTGCTGCTGCCGGTGCTGAGACTGTTGATGCTGCTCTTGCAGCAGCCACTTCAGGTAAAACTGTGGGCGATGCAATCACAGACGAAGCTGCAATCATGGGCGAGAAGGTTGAACTTCGAAAGGTTTCTGTCGTCTCTGATGAGAACATCGACGCTTACCTGCACCGCACATCAAAGGACCTACCTCCTCAGGTTGGCGTTCTTGTTGCGTTCAAGGGAACAGACGTTGAAACTGCTCACGATGTTGCAGTTCACATTGCAGCATTCAGCCCAACCTACCTAACTATCGCCGATGTCCCTCAGGACATTGTTGATACCGAGCGTCGTATTGCAACTGAGACCGCTCGTAACGAAGGTAAGCCAGAAGCTGCTTTGGAGAAGATTGTTGAAGGTCGCGTAAAAGGATTCTTCAAGGAAAACTGCCTAGTCGAGCAGGACTTCGCCAAGGACAACAAGCTAAGCGTTGCTAAGGTCCTAGAACAGCATGGACTTACCGTTTCTTCATTCGTGAGACTCCGTGTAGGCGCATAACTAAAGGCTTTAAAGTGAATTGGCTCGGTCGAAAGACCGAGCCTTTTTACTTACCGAGCCTAAACTAAGAAGGAGCCTAAGTCTTTGAGAGGGATAGCCATGCCATCAACCCCACGTCGCGTTTTACTAAAACTTTCCGGTGAAGCTTTTGGTGGCGGAAACCTTGGTGTTAACCCAGATATCGTTGCCGGCATTGCTAAAGAGATTGCAGAGGCAGCCAAGAAGGTTGAAGTTGCAGTTGTAGTTGGTGGCGGTAACTTCTTTAGAGGTGCAGAACTTTCCCAAAGAGGAATGGATCGGGCACGTGCCGACTACATGGGTATGTTGGGTACAGTTATGAACGCTCTGGCTTTGCAAGACTTCTTAGAACAAGCCGGTTGTGAGACTAGAGTTCAATCAGCAATCTCAATGGCTCAGGTTACTGAGCCTTATATACCCCTTCGCGCAATCAGACACATGCAAAAAGGTCGAGTAGTCGTATTCGGTGCCGGTGCAGGTCTTCCTTATTTCTCAACAGACACCGTTGCTGCTCAACGAGCACTAGAGATCCACGCTATAGAGGTACTAGTTGCTAAGAACGGTGTTGATGCTGTTTATTCAGCAGATCCAAAGAAGGATCCAAAAGCTAAGCGTCTTGAAACTATTACCTACCAGGAAGCTCTTGTGAAGAAACTGAAGGTCGTTGACTCAACTGCGTTTAGCCTATGTATGGATAACAACATTCCGATGGTGGTATTCGGTATGCAGCCTGAAGGTAACATCACCAAGGCGTTGCTGGGTAAGAAAATCGGAACACGCGTAAGCGCTTAATTTTAAACAAGGAGAACAAAATGATTCCAGAGATACTGGCTACCGCCGGCGACAAGATGAACAAGGCTGTTGAATCGGCTAAGGAAGATTTTGCAACAATTAGATCGGGCAGAGCTAATCCAGCGCTATTCCAAAAGCTCATGATTGATTACTATGGCACCCCGACTGCTTTGTCTTCGCTCGGTGCAATTGCTAACCCAGAGGCTAGAACAATTGTTGTGACTCCCTACGATAAGGGTGCACTTGCGGCAATTGAGAAGGCAATTAGAGATATGCCAAACCTAGGTGCTAACCCAACCAACGATGGCAACCTAATTCGGGTTAGTCTTCCGGAACTAACTGAAGAACGTCGCAAAGATTACGTAAAGATTGTCAAGACTAAAGCTGAAGATCACCGTGTTGCAGTTAGAAACATCAGACGTAAAGCTAAAGACGACTTAGATGCACTAAAAAAAGACGGCCATGCTGGAGATGATGACCTGTCTCGTGCTGAGAAGGAACTAGAAGCTGTTACCAAATCTCACGTAGACGCAATTGACGAGGCAGTGAAGCGCAAAGAAACTGAACTTTTAGAGGTTTAGCTTGAGCACTACTGAAGCTAAAACCAGATCGCTATCCCAATCAGTAATCTTTGGGCTGATTCTAGGCTTTACATTCTTAGGTTCAGTACTTTTCATCAAAGAACTATTTGTTGTTCTCATCGCGCTGGCATGTGCTGTGGGGGCTTGGGAGTTATCGACTGCGCTGAAGCAAAAGAACTGGTATGTCCCTAGATTTCCAGTGACAGTTGGTTCAGCACTGGTAATGCCGCTAACTTACTGGGGTGGAGAGCGCTGGCAGTGGCTTGGCGTTTTATCGATTGTCGGAGCACTAATGCTTTGGCGAGGGGTTCAATTACTTTTAGCTCATACTTCTTTGAGCAGGTCATTTTCTGAAATAATCCGAGACTTCTGTGCAGCAGCTTTTGTAGTAATTTACTTGCCGCTCACGATGAGTTTTGCCTCCCTAATCATTCGTGAACCAGCTCATGACACTGCGGTGGATGGCAAATATTGGATTTTGACAATTGTGATAACTGTCATTTTGATTGACAGTAGCGCTTACCTTTTTGGAAGAAAATTTGGTAAGCACCCAATGCTTCCCAAGGTAAGTCCTAAGAAATCTTGGGAAGGCTTTGCCGTATCGGCAATCTTTGCTTTGTTTAGTTCAATAATTTTCACCATCCTGCTTTTGCATCTGCCTTGGTGGTTTGGGGTTGTAATCGCAGCCGTTGTCTTACTTTCTGCCGTTCTAGGTGATTTTGCGGAGTCTTTGATTAAGCGCGACCTAAAGGTCAAAGACATGTCATCGTTAATCCCAGGGCACGGAGGAATGATGGATCGTCTAGATTCAATGCTCCCGGCAGCACTTAGCGGCTACGCTCTGATGATATTTGCAACCAGATTCTTCTAAATAGACTGCGACAATAGAGACGTGAGTTACCAATTCAGTCGAGCCGGCAAAACTAAACGCGGCTACGAGCCCGCACAAGTCAACGAGTTCCTAGTTTTCGCTAAAGATCAGTTCTCCAACCCCGAGAGCCAACTTCTCACAGCGGAGCTTATTAGAGCTACCAGATTTAGACTTGAAAAAAACGGCTACAGCATCTCTGCTGTTGACGCTGCGATGGAGAAGTTAGAAGACGTTTTTGCTAGTCGAGAATTGGAAAGAACCATTCAGATAATTGGCCTTCAGGCATTCAATGATTTGCTGCAACTGGGCCAAGAGCTGTTAGAAAATCGAATTTCAAAGCGATCCAGAAGAAGGTTCAAGCGTCGTAGCTTTCCTTACCGAGGCTATAACCGCAGACAGGTGGACATCTTCTGTTCACAGGTGGCAACACATCTCAATCAAAGTAGCGAATTAACTGTGAAACAGGTAAGACTTGTAGCATTCAAGACACAAAGGGGTGGCTATGCCGAATACCAGGTCGACGCTTTCATCGAAAAGCTCGTTGAAGTCCTCCAACGCGAAAGCATCCTTGAGAAAACTAGTCACTAGTTTTGCTCTTGTAGCATTCGCTGTTGGAGCAGTTGAATTTTCAGCTGCTTCCTCTAATGCGGCTAGCCAGCCTAAAGCGATAACTATTCTTGCCAAATTGCTGACCAAAGGCCGAGCCCCACAGACAGGTTATGACCGCGAATTGTTTAGCGATGGCTGGGGTGATATCGGGGATTGCGATGCTAGAAACTTTATTCTCAAGCGGGATCTCACCAACATTGTTTGGCGAAGTTCACCGCGCTGCACGGTTGGTAGTGGAACTTTGAAAGACCCGTATACGGGTAAAACTATTTACTTTGTCCGAGGTGTTAGCACCTCTTCAGCTGTGCAGATTGATCACGTTGTCGCTGTTAGCGATGCCTGGCAAAAGGGTGCTCAAAAACTATCTAGCGCTAGGCGCTATTCGTTTTATAATGACCCGCTAAATCTGATGGCTGTGGATGGACCAACCAATCAGCAGAAGAGTGACAGCGATGCCGCCAGCTGGTTGCCACCTCGTCGAGCCTTCTGGTGCCCCTACGTGGCGAGGCAGATAGCAGTCAAATACAAGTACTCACTATGGGTAACCACTGCTGAACGGGTAAGTATGGTCAGAGTCCTAAAAACCTGTCCAAATCAGGTTACCCCTAGGGGCTAAGCCCTAAAAAGGGGGTCTAAGGTAAACTTGACTCTTGTTGTGAAGGAGGTGAACTAATGGGTAGATACGAGGTAGTTCGCGCACCGTTGCGGCAAAGAGTCGCCCAGAAGCTCTTCCCAAAAAAGTTTTTCAGTTCAAATCTTGGTAGCAAGTTTAGAAACCTAACCGTGGCGCTAATTGCCTTTGCTTTTGCCGGTAGCTACGTCTTAGTAACTGTTGTCGACCCTTACGGTGGGTCAGGTTCAAGCGCGTACGCATACTATGGTCTATCCGATGAAGAAGCCCAGTTCTACCAATACACCAGTACCCAGACGGTTAGTTATGCCCGCGGGGGTTGGGAAATCGTTACCGGGGATGAAGCTGTTCATATCGCTAACGCGGAAACACCGCCGGTGGGAACTGTTCAGCAAATCGCGTATGACTTAGTAACCGCAAGTGATTGGGGTAGGGATCAGTATTCCTGTCTGGTTGCCCTTTGGGACCGAGAGTCAAACTGGAGAGTTAATGCTTATAACTCATCTTCTGGAGCTTATGGAATTCCGCAGGCATTGCCAGGCACCAAAATGGCTTCGGCGGGAGAAGACTGGCGAACTAATCCAGAGACTCAGATCCGTTGGGGCATCGGTTATATCAAGAATCGATATCATTCACCATGTGGTGCCTTTGCTC
This sequence comes from Rhodoluna sp., assembly GCA_016462375.1. GTDB lineage: Bacteria > Actinomycetota > Actinomycetes > Actinomycetales > Microbacteriaceae > Rhodoluna. The sequence goes on from JAEMTJ010000004.1 coordinate 28,651, forward strand.
ACTCCAATAAGTTCAACTGGTACTAGTAATGGGTAGAAATAATAAACCCAAGGGCTTTAGCCGCGGAGATGACGAAGAGCCAATGGATATCGCAAAGCTTCGAGATGGCATAAAGAAAACTGTTTTCAAAAACGGAATTGAGTTCTCTCTGCAGACCACCTCAGGTAAGACAGTAGATGGCGCTAAGACTTGGATTTGTCCTGGCTGCAACATCAGCTTTGGTCCCGGCATCTCTCATGTTGTGGTTTGGGAGAGTGCATTGGGTGTTGGAAAGCGTAGACACTTTCACAATGTTTGCTGGCAGAAGTTTCAAGGCAGATTGTTTTGAGTCAAATTGAGATACGTTCTTCGGTTGAATTGCCTTCCAAACGAGAACTGTTTAACCTAGTTACTCAAGACGGCCTCAAACTAATTGCCGAACTTGCAATGCCAATTTCTAAGGCACCGGTTGCCACTCTGATAACACTTCATCCACTGCCAACCTCAGGTGGGTTTATGGATTCCCACATCTATCGCAAAGCTGCTAACCGACTACCACACCTAGCTGATTTAGCAGTGCTGAGATTCAACAGCAGAGGAACCTCATCCCCGCAGGGAACAAGCGAAGGAGCCTTTGATGGTGGAAAGCTTGAAGCTCTCGATGTCGCTGCTGCCGTCGAGTATGTCTTAGCTCAAGGGTTACCAAACCCATGGTTGGTCGGTTGGTCTTTCGGCACGGAACTAGCTCTGAAATACGGCCCAGATCAAAATGTTTTAGGCGCAATTTTGTTATCACCACCTTTGCATCGAACTTCAGATGAAGAATTAGTTCGCTGGAATGGAATCGATAAGAAGCTGGTTGCACTCATCCCTGAGCACGATGATTATCTAAAACCGAATCAGGCAGCAGAGCGATTCTCAATTGTGCCTGGCATTGAATTGATCAATGTTCCTGATGCTAAGCATCTCTGGGTAGGGGAGAGTGCAACGACCAGAGTGCTGAATGAAATAACGAGGATTGTTAATCCAGGTGCTTACCCGTTACCTGAATTTATTGAACTCTAAAGATTTACTTTAGATCTTGTCTTGGAACCCAAACTTCACGGATTATCAGAAGTAATGTTGCTGCCATTGGAATGGCCAATAGCGAACCTAAGATTCCCAATAGCGAACCACCGGCAAGAGCCGCTACAACAATCAGCGAACCAGGAACATTCACGGTCTTGGTCATAATCTTTGGACCAATGAAATAGGCCTCAACCTGAAGGTATATGGCTAGCACAGCGGCGACGATAGCAGCTGTCATTACGGACTTGCTTGCCAAGGTAACCAAGACAACAATGGTCCAGCCAGCGATGGCACCAATGATCGGAACCAGCACTAGTAGAAAGTCAACAAAGGCTAGCACGAGTGAGAATTCGACACCGGCAATAAACATTGTGGTGAAAACCACCGAGGCGTTGATGGATGCAACTAAAACCTGCCCCATCACATACCTACCGATTGAGCTGATGACCTGATCGACTAGACCGGCAACTCTTTCACGATTGGATTTGGAGACGAGACTGATGCTGACCTTCTTGATGCTTGGCAGGGCTGCCATGAAATACAAAGTCAAGATGAATACAGTCATTGCTCCAATGGCGCCGTTAAACAGGGTCATGCCAACTTGGACAACTCCACCTAAAAGATTTGGCCAGTTTTTGCTGTCAACTAGGTATGCTCCGGTTGTATTTAGTGCAGAACTTATTGCACCGCCAAGATTGGCATCAGCGGATTGAACCACAGGTAGGTTTAGAAAATCTGTCAGCAGGTATGGTAGTTGAATTACCAGAGCACTTGTTTGAGTAACCAGAGTAGGCAAGATCACGACAATCATGGTTGTCACAACAGCTAGTAAGCCAAAGACAACAATGGTTATTGCGTATGAACGCTTCCTTACTCGTTTTTGTATGACTTGGATTAATGGTTCGAGCCCAAGGGTTAGAAACAGGGCCGTAATGATGGATGTGATTATGCCGGCCAAAGAAATAGCCGCATTTCCTAGCGCAACTGCAGTTAGAACTCCGAGGCCAGCAAGAAGTCCGAATTGAAATGCGTGTTGGATTCTGAAATTAGTTGGTCCTGACATTCCCCGCTCCTAAGCTATGTCTTTATTGATCTGATCAATAACTTGTTTCAAATTATTTAGATAAGTAAGAATTCCTTCTTTTTCCAAAGCAAGTTTTCTTTCTTCGTTATCAAGTTTATGCAGGCGGGTAGCCACTTTGGCCTGAGCCTCAGCTAGATCTGTTCTCGCTTCCAGTTCAGCAGCAGCAATAATGGCCTCGGCCTTCTCTCTGGCTTCATCGATGCTCTTCTTGTTAATCGACCGAGCGCCAACTTCCAGAGTTTCTGCTTCCAGACGAGCAGTTGCCAAACGAGTCAACGCAGTTGAAAGCTGAGCATTGGCATCATCTAAGTACTTCTGTGTCTGTGCGACGGCTTCTTGGTATTTGCGCTGGTATTCCTTTTCAGCTTCTGCTCTTCTAGCGGTTAGTTCAAGGTCTAGATCGATTCGAGCCTGTTCAGAAATTAGAGCCACATTTAGGTGTTCTTGGATTTCACCGGTTAGTTGGCGTTCGAGGATTAGTCTGCGCTCGGCTAGCACTCGATCAGATTCAGAAGCCTTTACCTCAATGTCTCGCTTTGCTGTTGCGCGCATCCTGGCGACCTCTGTTGAGATAGCACCGCGGATGCTGCCTGCTTCTCTGAGGGCTTCATCAATAAGCCTTTGGGCTTCAAGGTTGGCTTTAGTGAGAGTTTCCTCGTAGTCGGTCTTAGCTGAGTTAATGATGCGGTCAGCTCTGCGCTGGGCTTCGGCTACCAGTTCGTCGTAATACTCTTGGCCATCGGCCTTTCGCTGCTCGATATCTGTCTCAATACCGGCCAGAATTGCAATTCGCTCCGCTTCAGCATCGGCCACCACACGATTGGCCAAGTCTTCAGCAGTACTGAGGATTTGGGCAGCTTTTGCACCAACTCCGGCATAGCTGGGGCTAGTATTCTCAGCTATTTGCTTATCTAGGTCAATTAGGCGATTCTGGGCCTCACGGAGCTCTAGAGCGAGCTGATTATTCAAGGCTGTTAGGTTCAGTAACTCCCTGCGGAAGTCCTTAATAGCGTCATCTACGGCTCCACGCTCATATCCGCGCACAGCGATGGGAAACTCGGTTTCGTCGGCTGCCAAGGGTGCTCTCCAAAGGGCTTCGGTAGAATAGTACGGGCTGCCCCGCACCCCCCAAGTTTAGCCTGAATGGAGCCCGATGCGTTTTGTTATTGCCACGGTTCTCTTGATTACCTCTATGGTGAGCTTTGGGCTCGGCCTACTCTTTCAAGGCCCATTTGAGGCTAGCGCTCAGCAAAGTATCGAATACGAGGTCAAAGGACCCGATTCCTACCTACTCATTCCCCATGAGACCTTAGCGAAACACGATGGCAAGGTCTATGTCCAAGCGTCCGGCATCAAAAACATCTTCTATGCCGATGCCAGAGAAAAAGACATTCAATACTGGATCGGAAGATCTGATTTTGTCAGATTAGGTATCAACCCGGCTAATGGTAAGGGCTTTACCTCACCGATTCGGATGGGTGGAACCAATGCCAACCCCGAGGACTCGGATATGTGGCGAAACCAGACTTCGGTTAAGTCAAACCTACTCACCCAGGTATCGATGTTTGAAGACACCGCGGTCCTATTAGCTGGTGATGGCTTCAGTCGAGCACCGCAGTCAATCGCTATTATTTGGAAGATAGACCAACCGGTTAACTGGCCTTGGGTTCTATTTGGTTTAGGGTTCCTCTTCCTGATTGCGGCCTTGATGATCAATTACCTAGGTTTTCGTAACGTCAGAAAACTGCGTGGACCTAGAAGAAGGATTCCACGCGCACCCAGTGGGCCAAAATATCGCAAAAGAGTCAGATCTGATCTTCCTCGTCGAGGTAGAAGAGTCTCTGGCAGAGGTAATTCGAAATTTGCCCTAGCACCTATCGCACTAATTACCATCGGTCTACTCGGTGGTTGCACAACAACTCAGAGCGCTGCACCAACTGAAGAGGCAACTAAGTATCCTCAGGTCCAGGTGGTGATCACCGATAACCAGCTGCAGCGAATTGTTGGAGATCTTGCCACCAAGGTAAAATCTGCCGATACAGCAAAAGACGCGAATGAACTCCAGAAGCGCGTTTCAGGTCCTGCTCTTGAGATTCGCAAAGTTAATTACCTGCTGCAGGGTAAAAGCAAAAAGATAAAGCCGCTTCGCGATATTGTGGCAAATCCAATAACAGTTGCGCTACCGATGCAAATACCAACTGAAGAGACCCAGTGGCAACCAAGAACTTTAATGTTGGTTACTAAATCAACAAATGCAAAAATTGGCCCACAGCTTATGGTCTTGCAACAGGCCAGCCCTCGAGAGAATTACAAGCTCTGGTATCTGATCGATTTACTGCCAGGCAATGCTTTCCCTAAGGTTGCTGCACAGGACACCGGAGCGCTAACGGTTGCCGCAGACAATGCCTTCTTAGCTACCAAGCTCAGTAGTTTGCCTTATAAGTATGGGAACATCTTGAACAAGGGCACAGACAGTAAATATGCTCGTTACTTCAATCTGAGTTCAGATGGTTTCTATAAAGCTAGGTTCGATGACCAATCAGAACAGGCTAAAACCTTGAAGAAGGTCAAAGCAACAATTCAGTTCGTGCACAAGCTAGGTGATCTAAACATAATCGGAATGTTGACACTCAAATCTGGTGGTCTAATTGCGGTGTCGATGACCGACACATCGGTTATTAAGCCAACTACCAGAGGTTCTGCAGTTTCGGTAACCGAATCAGAACAGAAGTTACTGCTCAACGCGCCAGGTAGTGCGACGGGATTGAAGATTAGTTACGAAAATATGCTCCTATTTTATGTTCCAATTTCAGGATCAAATGAAAAGATTAGGCTACTTGGCGCATCCCAAGGAATCCTAAGCGTGAAGGCACTGCAGTGAGTAACCTAAATTCATCTTTCAGTGGTGCAGTTGACCTCTCTACTCTTGCCAACAAAGTAGTCCAAGACCAACTTGAGCAAAATGGTGTGAAATCCGATAACGCGCTAAAGGTTCCTGCTTTCGCTATCGATGCTGAAGAATCCATAATTCGCCAAATCATTCAAATCTCGAGTTCTGTGCCGGTGGTGGTCTGCTTCTATTCACCTGCAGATCAGGACAGCGTTGAGTTGAAGAACAAATTAGGGCGACTCGCTGTTTCAGGTGACGGAGATTGGTTCCTAGCCAAGGTTGACCTCATTGCACAACCAGCTCTCGCCCAAGCCTTTGGAGTTCTTGAGCCGGCGACAGTTGCAGTAATTCTCGCTGGTGAACCTAAGCCGCTGTTTCAAGGGGATCAGCCTGAAGATGATTTGGCCACATTCATTAACAAGTTGGTGGATGTTGCCAAGAGTCAGGGCATGCTTGGAAAGTTAGTTATAGGTGAATCAATGCCGGAGCAACCTCAGCTGAGCCAAGCAGAGCAAGATGCGCTTGATGCCATGGAAAATGGTGACTTCAGTGCTGCGGTGAAGATTTATGAGGCTGAGTTAGCGCTGGCTCCAGGTAATGAGCTGTTGGCAGAACGACTAGCTCAGGTTCGCTTAGTTGAGCGGACCTATCAGGGCGATGTTGAAGCAGAACTGAACGTTGAACCAAAGGATTATCTGGCTGCAATCAGGAAAGCAGATTTCTATCTAGCAATCGGTGATTCGGTTTCTGCATTTAACCTTTTGTTGGATTGGTTTAGCCAAACCCAGGGTGATGAACGTTCTTCAGTGTCTAAGCACCTGCTTGAACTATTTGTTGTTATCGGCAAGAACGATCCAAACGTGATTAGCGCTCGTAAGCTGTTGGCAGCGAGGATGTTCTAGCATGAGTGTTTATTTAGATAATGCTGCAACCACTCCGGTTAGAGCAGAAGTATTAACTGAATATACCAAGTATTTGCAGTTACTAGGTAACCCATCTTCTGTTCATACTTCAGGTCAACTGGTTAGACAGGCATTGGAAGAAGCGAGAGAATCCCTTGCCAAAACAATTGATTGTGATCGCAGTGAAGTGCTATTTACTTCAGGGGGCACCGAGAGCACGAACTTAGCTATCAAAGGCATCTATTGGCAACGCAGTGCTGAAAACTCAAAGCGTAATGTGATTATCACTGCCGGAACCGAACACCACGGTGTCATCGATCCCATTGAGTGGCTAGAAGCTCAGCAGAGTGCCGAGATTGTTCTAGTCCCAGTGAATTTTGATGGCGAGATTGACCTTGATTGGCTAGCTGAATATCTAACTGCAGATCACGAAAGAGTTGCACTGATTAGTTTGATGTGGGCCAATAACGAAACCGGGGTCATTACAGACATCAATAAAGTCACTGCACTGGCCAAAAAATATTTGATTCCTGTGCACACAGATGCAGTAGCGGCATTTGGGCATATGCCAACAAGTTTTAAGGATTCAGGATTACAGGCAATGAGCATCTCGGCTCACAAGATCGGTGGGCCGGTCGGGGTTGGTGCACTCATTGTTTCTAGAAGCACCAAACTGGTTTCCATTATTCACGGTGGTGGACAAGAACGTGGCATGAGATCCGGCACCATGAATGCGCCGGCTGCCAAAGCATTCGCATTGGCTGCCGAGATTTGCATCCAAAATCTACACTCAGAAATTCAACGGACTCAGCTACTTAGTGACCGGCTTGTTGCTGAGGTGTCAGCAATCACAGAGAACATTTCACTAACTGCAGCAAAGGCCAACAGGTTAGCTAACATAACCCATTTCACGCTTGCTGGGGCATCTGGTGAATCGCTGCTGTTTCTTTTGGACCAGAAGGGAATCTTTGTGTCAACTGGTTCTGCCTGTCAGGCTGGTGTCAATCGGCCATCGCATGTGCTGATAGCCATGGGTAGAACCGAAGATCAAGCTAAAGGCTGCCTGAGGATTACCTTTGGTCATGACAATACAGAAGCTGATGTTGAATGCGTTATCCAGGAACTACCTGCAGCTATTGAAAGTGCATTAAGTGCTGGGCTTAGTTCACAATGAGCGAGAATTAGCATATGAAGGTTTTAGCGGCAATGAGTGGTGGCGTTGATAGCGCTGTTGCTGCTGCCCGCGCCGTTGAGGCAGGCCATGAAGTAGTTGGTGTCCATCTAGCTCTAAGTCGGATGCCAGGAACCCTTAGAACTGGTTCTCGGGGTTGCTGCACAATTGAAGACAGCATGGATGCTCAACGAGCAGCCAACCTAATTGGTATCCCTTACTACGTTTGGGATTTCAGTGAGAAGTTTAAAGCTGAAGTGGTTGATGATTTCATAAGTGAATACAATTCCGGTAGAACACCGAATCCATGTATGAGGTGTAATGAGCGCATCAAGTTCGCAGCTCTTTTAGAAAAAGCTTTAGCACTTGGTTTTGATGCAGTCTGCACCGGTCACTATGCTTCATTGCTAACTGACGAGGAAGGCAACTTAGAACTTCATAGATCAATGGCGCTAGCCAAAGATCAGAGCTACGTTCTGGGAGTGCTAACTTCAGAGCAACTAAAGCACTCAATGTTTCCTATTGGCCATACTGCTAGCAAGGATGTGATTAGAGCAGAAGCTGCAGCAAGAGGGCTATCCGTTGCTGCTAAACCTGATTCCTATGACATCTGTTTTATTCCAGAAGGCGACACTCAAGACTGGTTAGCTGAGCGACTGGGCAGCACTGCTGGTGAAATTGTTGACATGGATGGCAACGTTCTAGGCAATCACCAAGGTGCACATGGTTTTACAGTTGGTCAACGTAAAGGCCTGCAGCTGGGAAAGCCTGCAGTTGATGGTAAACCTCGCTATGTTCTAGCGGTAGATGTAATCACTAACAAGGTTGTTGTGGGTCCGCAGCAAGCATTAGCCGTCGTTGAAATAAGTGGTGATCGGTTTACCTGGTGCGGCAAGCCTAAGGAGAACCCAGAAACCTTCTTTGATGCTCACGTTCAGGTAAGAGCGCACGGGGAGCAGGTGCCAGCAACTGTCGCTGTTGTTGATGGTGCTCTTGTCATGCGACTGGAAGAACCAATCCTCGGTGTCGCACCTGGTCAAACGGCAGTTGTTTATTTGGGCACCAGAGTGCTAGCGCAGACCACAATCGACCGCACAGTCTCAGCAGTTGATGCCTTTTCCACAGGTTCGGCGAGTGCTGGTGCTTAGCGTCAGTACTACTATTTAGGCTTATCTCGTGCCCCAAAAACCTGCCGAACGTATAGCTTTTCTTGTCGATGAGATACACAGACATCGTCGCGCTTACTATCAGGAAAACTCAGTTCTAATCAGTGACGCTGAGTATGACAAGTTGATGCAAGAACTCGAATTACTTGAATCAGAGCACCCTGAGTTCATAACTGGCGATAGTCCAACCCAAAGCGTTGGCGGAAATGCTAACGAAGCATTTGCTCCAGTTGAGCATCTAGCTCGTATGTGGAGTCTGGATAACGCCTTTGACAATGAAGAACTCACTGCTTGGGCTAATCGAGTCGAGGCAACAAGTTTTCTCTGTGAACTTAAGATTGATGGGCTCGCGATCAACCTGAGATACGAAAGCGGCATCCTTATTTCTGCGGCAACCAGAGGTGACGGTGCTGTCGGTGAGGATGTCACCAACAATGTCAAAACCATCAAACAAATTCCGCAGAAACTAAAAGGGGAAAGTCACCCGAGCTTAGTTGAAATCAGGGGAGAGATATTTTTCGGAGTTGCTGATTTCGCAAAGCTGAACGAAGGCTTAGTTGCTGATGGCAAAGCTCCATTTGCTAACCCTAGAAACTCAGCAAGTGGATCTCTGCGGCAGAAGGATTCAGCGGTTACGGCGAGTAGACCATTGCAGATGCTTGTGCACGGAGTTGGTGAATGGCCTGAAGCAACGTTGAGAAATCAGAGTGAACTATACGAACTACTAAAAAGCTGGGGGCTACCAACCTCAAATAAATACAAAGTAGTGAACAGCATTGAAGAAGTTGTTCAATACATCAACTCTTTCAAGGCCAAGCGCCACGAATTGGAACACGAAATAGACGGTGTCGTCATCAAGGTTGATTCGTTAGAAAAACAACGTACCCTCGGCTTCACCGCTCGCGCACCCCGTTGGGCAATTGCCTTCAAGTATCCACCTGAGCAGGTTAACACCAAGCTTTTAGACATTCGTGTTTCGGTTGGTCGAACAGGTCGTGCAACTCCGTATGCAGTTGTTGCCCCAGTAAAGGTTGCTGGTTCGACAGTAGAGTTTGCAACTTTGCACAATCAAGATGTGGTTAAAGCCAAGGGTGTGCTTATCGGTGACACAGTAGTTCTTCGGAAAGCTGGCGATGTTATTCCTGAAATCCTAGGGCCGGTTGTTGAGCTACGCACAGGCAAGGAACAGGCTTTTGTAATGCCAACTAATTGCCCAGATTGTGGGGCTAAGTTGGCACCTTCTTCTGAAGGCGATGTGGATCTGCGCTGTCAGAATTCCGAACATTGTCCAGCACAACTACGTGAGAGAGTTGCATATATTGGTTCAAGGGGAGTGCTAGATATTGAAGCCCTTGGTTATGTTGCAGCAGTTGCCTTGACACAACCGGTTGACCCGGCAACCGCACCGCTGAAATCAGAAGCTAATCTTTTTGATTTGACTATGGAGCAATTGCTGCCAATCCGCGTAAAGGTTTTAGATCCAGATACTGGATTGCCAAAACTGGATGAAAATGGCGAAGCCAAGATTGTTGATTTCTTTCGCAAGAAAGGCAAGAAGGGCGAGACCGAAGATGTCCCCGCTGAAGTTGCCATCAAGTTGCTAAATAACCTTCGAGATGCAAAAACCAGACCACTCTGGAGAATCATTGTTGCCTTCTCTATCCGCCATGTTGGGCCAGTAGCAGCCAGATCTTTGGCTAACCACTTCGGTTCTATCGATCGCATCTTCTCTGCATCAGAAGCTGAACTTTCAGAAGTTGATGGGGTTGGGCCGATACTGGCGAAGTCTCTAATCGAATGGATTCAGGTTGATTGGCACAAGAGCCTCGTTGAGTCATGGCGCAAGTCCGGAGTGCTGCTAGAAATACCTGGCCATGAAGGTCCAGGTAAGAGTTCTGCCGTTGACGGATTCTTCTCCGGCTTGAGCATCGTGGTTACCGGAACGCTTTCTAATTACACCCGAGAACAGATTGAAGAATTGATTATCGCCAACGGTGGTAAGGCTGCCTCGAGCGTCTCAAAGAATACTGCATTTGTTGTTGCTGGCGCTAACGCGGGTTCGAAACTAGCAAAAGCGGAGTCTTTGAGCGTGCCAGTTATTAGTGAAGATGATTTTGCTGCAAAACTAGCAAATTAGTTTTTAGAGTCGTCAACTTCTGAGTTATCGAAGTTAACCATGCTTTCGGTTGACATTAGCTTGTCCATAGAATCTAAGAAGTCTGTAACCTGATCTCTTTCGTCGGTTATTTTGGTCAAACGTTCGCGAGCGTCTTTGATTGCGTTATCTGCATAGCCCTGAGCCTTACGAGAAAGCGCTTCTGCACGTCTGCGTGATTGGTTAATCAAATCAGCTGCACGCTTGTTTGATTCTTCTCTGGTGTCATCTTGGAAGTCTCTTGCCTCGCGTGAAACTCGTTCAGCCTCAACTAGCAACTCTCCTGCACGTGCTGTTGAGTCTGAAAGAGTTCTTGAGCCCTCTTCAGCCATCGCTTGTGCTTGTGCAACTGCTGCTTGATAAATGCGAAGAGCTTCTTGCTCTGCTTCATCTCGCTTGCCTTTTAGCTCTGCTTCTAGATCAATTCTCGCCTGAGTGGTTCGCTGGCTTAGTTCGGTTGCAAGCGATCTGGCTTGCTCTGTTTCACGGTGGACCTGGGCTCGAAGTTCCGCAGCATATCTTTCACCATCTGATTTGAGGGCAGCGGCTTCACGTTCGGCAGTCTGAATCTTTTCGCTAGCTTCTGCTTCTTTTGCAACAGCGGTCTGCAATAGTGAGCTTGCTTTATGCTCGGCATCAAAACGAGCTTCCTCGAGCTTGATGTCAGCTTCTTGAATAATGCGATCGGCCTTGTCTTTAGCAGTTCTGGTCAAAAGATCTGCTGCACCCTTGGCTTCTTCGCGAATACGAAGGGCATCCTGGCCGCCGTCATCAATCATCTTCTTGGCTTGTTCTTCGGCCAGGCGAAGAGTCTGTTCAAATTGTGCACCTAGGGCTGCGTAGCCGGTTGCTCCGCTTTTCTTTACTTGCTCTCTTAGAGTCTCAACTTCAGCCTTCAGGCTGGCAATTTCAGCGGCAGCACCCTCGTTATAGGTGCTTAAATGCTCACTTTCAAGCTTTAGTTCTTCAATACTCTGATCAACCTGAGCGCGGTCATACCCGCGCATAACGATGTCGAAGTTCTCTTCTTCAGCCATTGGTTTATCTCCTGCAAAATGCTCAGCCTGTGAAATCAAGGCAACCCCACAAGTTTAGTCCAGTAATCAATAGGGCGTTAGTCCCGATATACTTGAAGTAACACTCGTACTAGGAGTTTGAGGAAAAAAGTGTCTGAGATTACCCCTGAATTAGTTCGCCATCTGGCTGGTCTGTCCAGAATTGACCTTGATGAGGCCGAAGTGGCCAGATTTACTGAACAACTGGCTTTGATTGTTGATTCTGTTGCCAAGATCTCCCAAGCCATAGATGCCAGCACCCCAGCCACCAGCCACCCAATCCCGCTGGCCAATGTCTTCAGATCTGACGTTGTTCAGCCTTCCCTGAGCCAAGAACAAGCCCTTTCGGGGGCTCCTGATTCTGGTCAGGGCCGTTTCCGTGTTGCAGCAATCCTGGACGAGGAGTAAAGACCATGTCTGATTTGATCAGGCTCAACGCTTCGGAGCTTGTAGCGCTCCTGGCTAAGCGAGAGATTTCCTCAGTTGAGGTAACTCAGGCTCATTTAGACCAGATTTCCAAGGTAGGTGACGCAGTGCACTCCTTCTTACACATCAGTGGCGAAAGCGCTCTTGCGACAGCGAAAGATGTTGATTCAAGACGTGCAGCAGGGGAGAAGTTAGCTGACTTAGCCGGTGTCCCAATTGCGGTCAAGGACAACCTCACAACTACCGATGCCCCAACAACTGCGGGATCAAAGATTCTTGAGGGTTGGCTGCCGCCATACGATGCAACCGTTGTTACCAAACTTAGAAACCAGCTGCTACCTATTTTGGGTAAGACTAACCTTGATGAATTCGCTATGGGTTCTTCTACTGAGTTCTCAGCATATGGACCAAGTAAGAACCCTTGGGACCTAACCCGTATTCCTGGTGGTTCTGGCGGAGGATCGTCTTCAGCTGTTTCTTCTTTCCAAGCACCTCTTGCTATCGGTTCTGATACCGGTGGTTCAATCCGATTCCCAGGAGCTGTTACCGGAACTGTTGGAATCAAACCAACCTACGGTGCTGTTTCTAGATATGGACTCATTGCTCTTGCTTCCTCACTTGACCAGATTGGTCCGGTAGCAAGAAATGTTCTTGATGCTGCCTATCTGCAAGACGCAATTGCAGGTCACGATCCACACGACAGTACATCACTGTCCGGCTCTCTTGGTTCGATGGTTGAAGCTGCTAAACGAGGTTCACTAAAGGGTAAGAAAGTTGGTTTAATCAAGCAACTTTCCGGCGACGGTTTCCAACAGGGTGTTCGTAATCGTTTTGCAGAAGCGTTGAAGTTAATTACGCATGCCGGCGCTGAGATTGTCGAAGTTGACTGCCCAAGCTTTGAATACGCAATCGATGCTTACTACCTAATCCTCCCAGCAGAAGCATCGAGCAACCTAGCCAAATTCGACTCGGTCCGTTTTGGTATGAGAGTGTCCCCTGAAGGTAACCCAACGATTGAGCGCGTTATGGCTGCCACCCGTGAAGCTGGTTTTGGTCCAGAGGTAAAGCGCAGAATTATTCTTGGAACCTTTGCTTTATCTTCTGGTTCTTTCGACAAGTTCTATGGTGCAGCGCAAAAGGTTAGAACTCTTATCCAGCGTGACTTCGATGCAGCTTTTGCGAAAGCAGATGTTCTAGTGTCACCAACTGCACCAACAACTGCTTTCAAGTTTGGTGAAAAAGTTTCTGATCCTCTAGCGATGTATTTGAATGACATTGCAACCATCCCCGCAAACCTTGCAGGGATTCCAGGAATCTCGGTTCCGATTGGACTCGCTGATGAAGATAACCTCCCTGTTGGTATTCAGTTCCTTGCTCCTGCTCATGAAGATGCCAGGTTGTATGAAGTAGGGGCTGCGCTTGAAGGAATTCTTGAGGGTATTTGGGGTAAACGAATGATGGACTTCGCACCAGAGTTGAAGGTGAACTAATGGCTAAAGCAAATTTGATGGATTATGAGAAGGCACTAGAGCAGTTTGAGGTTGTCATTGGTCTAGAAGTCCACGTCGAACTTAACACCAACACCAAGATGTTCTGTGGTTGTCGCAATGACTTTGGTGATGAGCCAAACACTAACGTTTGCCCGATTTGTTTAGGACTTCCCGGATCACTTCCAGTAGTGAACGGCAAGGCAGTTGAATCTTCAATCTCCATTGGGCTTGCTCTCGGTTGCCAGATTGAACCTAACGGAGGGTTCTCTAGAAAGAACTACTTCTATCC
>JAEMTJ010000035.1 GCA_016462375.1 Rhodoluna sp.
GAGCCAAAGTGCTCGCCTTCTGTGTTTAAGGAAGGAGTCAATCATGGTTACATTCGTAGACCAAGTGACTCTTAACCTACGCGCAGGGAATGGTGGTGACGGTTGTGTTTCCGTTAAGCGTGAAAAGTTTAAGCCGCTAGCTGGTCCAGACGGTGCCGACGGCGGTAACGGTGGATCTATCTCGCTTATCTCTGACCCAAACGTCACTACTCTGTTGGATTTTCACTTCAACACACACCGCGCCGGTGGCGATGGTGGGGATGGTGCTGGAGATTTTAGAAACGGCGCAACCGGTAAAGATGTTGTTCTGCCTGTTCCAATTGGCACAGTAATTCGATCTAGAGACGGCAAAATAATTGCTGACCTTGATGAGCCAGGTATTGAACTTGTTGTTGCTGAAGGTGGTCAGGGTGGTTTAGGTAACGCAGCTCTTGCATCATCAAAGCGTAAGGCTCCAGGTTTTGCGCTGCTAGGTGTGCCTGGTTGGAAGGGCGAGATTATTCTCGAACTCAAATCAGTTGCCGATGTTGCTCTGGTTGGCTACCCATCAGCAGGTAAGTCTTCACTGATTGCATCAATCAGCTCTGCAAAGCCAAAGATTGCTGATTACCCTTTCACTACCTTGCACCCAAACCTAGGTGTTGTTCAAGCCGGCGGAACCAGGTTTACTGTTGCCGATGTGCCAGGACTTATTGAAGGTGCTAGCGAAGGTAAGGGGCTTGGACTTCAGTTCCTCCGTCACGTTGAACGCTGTGCAGCACTGCTACATGTTTTGGACTGTGCAACTCTAGAACCGGGTAGAGATCCAATTAGCGATCTAGATCTAATCTTGAAAGAACTAGCTGCCTACCAAGTTCCAGAAGGAGAATTACCTCTACAGGAACGTCCGCAGCTAATCGCACTAAACAAGATTGATGTTCCTGAAGGTAGAGAGCTGGCTGAGTTTGTTAGACCTGAACTTGAAGCTCGTGGATACAAGGTATTCCTAATCTCGGCGGTTAGCCATGAGGGAACCAGAGAACTGAACTTTGCACTAGCCGAATTGGTAAATGAGCACCGTACCGCTAAAGCTGCTATTCCGCCAAAAGCTAGAATCAATCTCTTGTATGCACGTAAGGACGATAACAAGTTCATCGTTCGTAAAGAAGAGTCAAGCGGTGAAGAGTTCTTCCGAGTTCTTGGAACTAAGCCTGAGCGTTGGGTAGCGCAGACCATGTTTGGTAACGAAGAAGCGGTTGGTTACCTAGGAGATCGCTTTGCAAAGCTTGGCCTTGAAGACGAACTGCTAAAAGCAGGTGCTGTTGCAGGTTCAACTGTTGTTATCGGTCCAGGAGATGGAATCATCTTCGATTGGGAACCAACTATTTCTTCTGCCGGTGAACTAATTGCTGCACCTCGCGGCACTGACCCAAGACTTGATCTAAATGACAGAAGAACTAATATCCAACGCAGACGTGAATATCAGGAAATGATGGACTCGAGAGCCAAGATGCGCGAAGAGATGTCTGCAGAGGGAAACCCAACTCCTGTTGCCTATGAAATAGGCTCAACTGAAGATCCTGATGCGAAGGCCGAAGGTCAAGAGGAAGACAAATGAGATTAGCTGATCACAGAGATATCCCTAAAGCTAAGCGCATTGTTGTCAAAGTTGGTTCGTCTTCCATTACTGGAGAGAACCAGAAGAACCTTGACTCATTAGTTTCAGCTATTGCTCACTCGATGCAAAACAACCAAGAGGTAGTCCTGGTTACCTCCGGTGCTATCGCAACTGGCATGCCGTTACTTTCATTCGATTCAAAGCCATCCGACCTTGCAACTTCGCAAGCATTAGCTTCGGTTGGTCAATCAAGATTGATGGCTAGATACCAAGTAAGTCTGGAAAGATATAACGTTCTTTCCGGTCAGGTCCTCCTGACAGCTCAAGATCTAGAACTCGAAGAAACCAGCACCAATGCGGAACTTGCAATCAACAAACTAATTGAACTTAAAGTGCTACCTATTGTCAACGAAAACGATACCGTCGCTACCGCTGAAATCCGATTCGGTGACAACGATCGACTAGCTGCACTTGTTGCCATCTTGGTCGACGCTGATGCGCTAATCCTGCTTTCAGATGTTGATGCGCTCTACGATAGACCACCAACTGAAGAAGGTGCTCAGAAAATTGAATGGGTTGAAGCTAGAGATGACCTAACCACCATCAAACTCGGTGGTTCAACAAGCGCTGTTGGAACCGGTGGTGCTGAAACCAAATTGGGGGCAGCAAGAACTGCTACCGACTCAGGAATCACCGTGATCCTCACTTCAATCGGAAATGCAGAAGCAGTTCTCAAAGGTGACCGGGTCGGAACGTGGTTCCAAGCATTGGCAGATGACTAATGTCAGCACTAGAACTAATCACTAAAGCAAAGGTTGCTTCTAGAAGTATCGGGCTTCTTAGTTCCTCTCAGAAGAACGAAGTCCTAAAAAGTGCCTCAGTATTACTCGCTGATCGAGAAGCAGAAATTCTTGCGGCAAACCAAGTAGACCTAGATAACGCAGTTGCAGTTCAAATGAGCACTAGCTTGCAAGATCGACTACGACTTACCCCTGAAAGAATCGAATCACTGAGGATTGCTTTGGCAGAACTCATTGCTCTTGCAGACCCAGTTGGTGAAACGGTTAGAGAAATCACTAGACCTAACGGGTTGCATCTGAAGGAAGTTCGTGTTCCTTTCGGTGTCATCGGTGCCATCTATGAAGCAAGACCTAATGTGACTGTGGACATCGCCGCAATGGCTCTAAAGACCGGTAGTGCAATTGTTCTTCGAGGCGGCTCAGCTGCACAGAACACTAACGCTGTATTAGTGCAGATACTAAAAGATGCGCTAACTGCTAATCACCACAATCCAGAGGCGGTTGCAACTGTTGATGAATTTGGTCGTGCAGGAGCGACAGAGATGATGAAGGCAACCGGTTTGATTGATGTACTTATCCCGAGAGGTTCAGCTTCGCTGATTCACTCTGTTATTGAAGAAGCTAAAGTTCCAGTTATTCAAACCGGTGACGGTGTTGTTCACATCTTCCTAGATGCAACAGCAAAACTTGATTACGCAGTTCAAATCGTAAAGAATGCTAAAGTTCAGCGTCCAACTGTTTGTAATGCTCTGGAGACTCTGCTGGTTCACAAAGATGCCGTGGACAGACTGCTAGTTCCAGTTTTAGAAGAGCTAGATAACAGCGGTGTCGTCATTCACGGTGATGAGACCGTCGTTAAACATTTCCCTAAAGCAATTCCTGCAAATGACGAAGACTGGGCAACCGAATACTTGTCTTTAGAGCTAGCAGTCAAGGTTGTTGATTCTTTTGAAGATGCGCTAGAGCACATCGCCAAGTATTCAACCAGTCACACCGAGAGCATCATCACTGAAGATCAGAAAAATGCTGAAAGGTTCCTTGCAGAAGTTGATTCAGCAGTTGTGATGGTTAACGCTTCCACCAGGTTTACTGACGGGGGAGAGTTTGGCTTTGGGGCAGAAGTGGGTATCGCCACCCAAAAGCTTCATGCCAGAGGCCCTATGGGACTCACTGAACTAACTAGCACTAAGTGGCTAGTTAGAGGGCAAGGACAGTCAAGAGCCTAGGAATAGGCCTTGGCTAAGGTATATTTGAAGCAAGCGTTTTAGGAGAGAAATTGAAGCATTTAGAAGCTATGGCAGAGACAGCAGTGGAATACCCATTTCCAGCCTTTGTTTTTGGTTTAATCGCCATGGGTTTGTTTATTTCCCTCGCCTTCGTTACCTGGTCTTACCGTGATGTTGCTAACCGTCACGCTAATAAATCAGATAAGGCTAGCCACTAGCAACTTATGGCTTTGACCGATAAGCGCCGCATCGGAGTCATGGGTGGAACCTTTGACCCGATTCACAATGGTCACCTCGTGGCAGCCAGTGAGGTTGCCTCAGCCTTCGACCTAGATGAAGTTATCTTCGTACCTACCGGTTCTCCATACCAAAAGGAGAACGTAACCCCAGGTGAACACCGTTACCTGATGACTGTTATCGCAACTGCATCTAACCCAAGATTCAAGGTTTCTAGAATCGATATAGATCGAGAAGGTCCAACATACACAGTTGACACCCTGTCTGATATGCAAAAACTAAATCCAGATGCTGACCTTGTCTTTATTTCAGGTGCTGACGCTATTGCTCAGATTTCAACTTGGAAAGATGCTGACCAGCTTTGGCCGCTAGCTCACTTTGTTGCAGTAAGTCGTCCTGGTCACCAGATGAGCATCCCGGAAGCTCCGGACGGTGCGATCTCAATACTCGAGATTCCAGCTCTAGCAATTTCATCAACCGATATCAGAGCTAGAGCCCAAACTGGTAAACCAGTTTGGTACCTAGTCTCAGACGGTGTTGTTCAATACATTGCTAAGAACAAGTTGTATGGTCAAAATGACTGAACCTAGCTACCAGCCACTGACCAGAGAGTTTCTTGCTAAACAAGCAGCTGAAATTGCTATGAAACAGGCAAAAGAGCAAGGCATCGAACTTGCAGAACAGCAGGTTGATTCAACTGTTGAAATCGACGATGAAGGTTATCCACAATTTAGTATCCCTAATGCCTTAGTTGGTGAATTCACTGGGTCTCAGTTGCTAGTTGAGATTCCGCCAGATATCACAGCAAGCGGTGCGATTATTACCGAAGCCGGTGAAGTAGTTGTAACAGCGAGCATCGACATCAGTTCACTGATTACTCCGACCGGTGAAATCTCACCGATTGAAATAGTTGAAGAGACTGAAAGTGACCTAGACAAAGACGCTAGCGCAAACTACATTCCAGGTATCCCGCCGATTAGAGCTTCTGGAGTAATCTCAAAAACCGCAAACCAAGAAGGTATTCCAGGGGGAGTTCACAAAGGACCAAGCCCATACGTCTACGCGGCAATCATTACCGGAGTTTGTGTCTTGCTAGGACTAGCAGCAGGCATTGGCTTTTACTTTAACCACTAAACACTAAAGAGAGATAAGAACACTTGACTGCAACTACCCGCGCCACCGAGATGACCATGATTGCTGCGCAAGCAGCAGCAGACAAGCTAGCTGAAAACCTAGTGGCACTGGATGTGAGTCTTCCCTTTGTAATTTCCGATGTCTTCCTAATTGTCTCTGGCAGAAACGAGAGGCAAGTTTCTTCAATTTCAGATGAAATTGAAGACAAGATGCTCGAATCTGGACACAAGCTCTTGAGAAGAGAAGGTAAGACTACTGGTCGTTGGATTCTTCTAGACTTCGGTGACATCATCTGTCACGTCATGCATGAACAAGAGCGCATGTTCTATGACATCGAACGCCTATGGAAAGACTGCCCAGTGATCTCGCTGAAGGACATAAAAACCGCTAGTGAAGGTGTAGTAATCTAGAGAAGTAAATGGGCCTATGGCGCAGCTGGTAGCGCACCTGCATGGCATGCAGGGGGTCAGGGGTTCAAATCCCCTTAGGTCCACAGAGAAAGCCCCTAAGTCAAAAGACCTAGGGGCTTTTGTCATCTATCGAGACCTAAACAAACCAATGGCATAAATTAAAGGCACCAGAGATACACCCATTAAAAAAGACCCAAGCCCATTATCAGAGCCTCTCAGGAGAATGCCCGCTATCAGAAACGTGCCAAATACAATTGCCGCGGTTGCTCGTCTAACACTTGAATCTAAAACTCGAAGACGTCTTTCTGTGTCGGGTGAACGAGAAATAAGTTCACCACGGTCAATTCTTGATGCCAGACCGTCTAGTTTTTGTGGGAGCCCCACCAGCGTAGTCAGAATCTCCAGTGCCTGAGAGCCAAATGTTTTTAGAAGTCCGCCACCTTGAGATAACAATGTTCTGGCAAAAGGGTCAACAGCATCCCAGAGGTTGAAGTTTTTGTTCAATGAACTGGTAACCCCCGATATGACAGATAACGATCTAAAAAGTAAGAGGAAATTCTCGGGAAGCTGGAACGGTAAGGTCCGAATAAGTTGGCTGTACTGCCTAGCCAGTTCCCTTATCTCTTTGGGGTCCGTTTGGATTAGATCCGATACTCCAAGACCACCAAATCGATCGAAGAGTGTTTCTAGTGCCTGCTCGAGTTCGTAGCTATCCACACTTGGCAATAGGAAGTTCAGTCTCTGGGTAGCCTCAAGAGTCGATCGAGGGTTTCTTGAGGCTAAAGCGAAGAGCAGTTTCTGGAGATTGACTCTGACTTCATCTGTGATTTCACCCATCATCCCGAAGTCAATGAAGGTCAAACTGAAATCAATATCTTCACCTTTAGGAGCAGGGGTAACAAAAATGTTTCCAGGGTGAGGGTCCGCGTGAAAGAAGCCGGTTACGAAGAATTGAACGAAAGTTATCCTAGCTAATTCGGCCGCTACTGCATTTGGGTCGATTCCTGCTTTTTCAAGTGAATCAATGTCAGTTATTTTGATTGCGGTCACGTCACTTAGCGCCATAACTCTTCTAGCGGTCCGCTCCCAAACAATTTCGGGGACTCTAACTCTCTTATCTGTTTCAAAGTCAACTTTGAATCTCTCAAGATTACTTGCCTCGTTTAGGTAGTTAATCTCTTGATAGCTAGTTTCAGCAAACTCCTCTACCAGTGCTCGTGCATCAGCTCTTTTTGACACGAGCTTTACTTTTGAAAGTATGATCGCAACTTTGCGGAGAGCTTTGATATCAACATTTACTATTTCTTCGATTCCAGGGCGTAAAACCTTAACTACGACATCGCTGAAGCCAAGGTCATTGGCTAGTGCTGCAGATAGTTTTGCCCTGTGTGCTTGGCCAAGTGAAGCCGCCGCTAGGGGAATCTCTTCAAAGGACTCGAAAGCTTGTGCTGCAGGAAGACCAAGTTCTTTTTCAATCTGCTCGAGTATCTCTTGAAATTTCTCAGGCTTTACCTCATCCTGTAAACCTTCAAGCTCTCTGGTTATTTCAACCGGCAAAATATCAAGTCTTGAAGATAAGAATTGTCCCAATTTGATCATGAGCCCACCAAGGTCAGCTGCTAAATCGTGAAACTTCTTGGCCAGCCCTGTTACTCGCTTGATCCGGCCCTTAGCAGCAAACTTTCCTAAACCAAGTTGGGGAAGGAAAAGTTCGAACCACCAACTCTGCAAAAGAGCACGAGTGGCAAAGCGCATAATGCGTCTATAACGAGCCTTCAGAGCCCTTGCATTTCTAGTTTTCGAATCATTTACTGATTCTTCAGTCATAAATTAGTCCTCAGCAAGAATTGCATAAACCTTGCGACGGGTTTCATCAACTAAATCTGCCGCACGTTTTTGCTGAGCTTCGCTTCCATGCTGAGCTACCTGAGTCAATGCTTGAGCTAGCTTTGCTCCTGCTTTTAGGCTTGTGGCATTCATTTCTAGCCAGTTGTTGTTATAGCCAGTCTGGCTAGGCTTAGCTGCTTTTTCTTGAACCTTGGTCATTGCTTCTTCGAGAGCAGCTTTTCCAGCTTTAGTGAGGCTGTATGTGCGCCGTTCTTTTTCAATTTTGATGGCCAGTAATCCTTCATCAGTCAGCTCTTCTAACAAAGGGTAAATAGCACTTGCTTTTGGAACCCAAGAACCACCGCTAGCAAGTTGGATTGCCTGGATAATTTCTTTACCGTTTTTAGCATCGCCTTTTAGAGTGCTCATTACCGCAATACGAACCTGCATCCCAGAAGGAGTGCTTAGTCCTGTCTTGCTTGTTCCAGAAATTGCAGAGGAGACCATTCCCCTAATGCCCTCAAACATTTCTCTGACATCAAATTTCATCGCAGAATTCGACATTTTACCTTTCCTATTAAAAATTCTATTTAGTTTGTCACAAGAGACAGAAGCTCTGCAATTTCTGCAGTTTGAGCAACAATGATTGCATTGGCAAACTCTGATAGTTCTGGATCGCTTATAGCTAAAGCGTCGGAAGCCATTTGTACGGCACCTTCGTGATGTTCAATCATGTACTGGACATACAGCTTGTCAAAGTCCCCGTCTTTAGAAGTGCGGAGAGCAGTCAGTTGAACAGGTGAGAGCATGCCGTCCATCATCATCATGTAATTGACTGTCTTTCCTTCTAGCCAGGGAGTCATCGTCCCAATCTCGGGCCCCTGCTCAGCAGTTATTTTTTCAGCAATTGCCATAATTTCCGGATTCGAAGTGTTGGTTTGAGCGTAGGCAGACATGTCGATGGCTTGCTGGTGATGAGGAATCATCGCTTCAGCAAAGCTTTGCTTGTCCGTTATCGTCATGGAATGACTTGAACCGTGGTCCATGCCCCCCATGTCGTCTCCAGCTTTTTTGTTGCTAGCCGCGCAGCCTGACAGGCTGAATCCTAATAGGGCCACGGCAACAACCAGTGAGCCAAATTTGTATGTTTTCTTCATATCTTAAGAATAATCCTCATTCCTGAAAATAGCCTGCCAAAGGTTCCCCAATAGCGAAAAGAAGGGGTGCCTAGGGGAGATTTAGAACTGGTCCGAATTCAAATTCGTGGGATAATAGGTGCACAACGAGAGGAAAATAATGTCTAAAGTTATCGATCTAAAAATTGAGGGCATGACCTGTGGTCACTGTGAAATGACTGTAACCAAGGAACTATCTAAACTTCCAGGAGCTCAAGATGTGAAGGTTTCATCTCAAACTGGATCAGCTTCACTAAGTGTTGACGACAGTGTTGACCAAGCTCAGGTGCTAGCAGCAGTTGAAGATGCTGGGTACAAATTAAGTTAGAACTTGATATTCAGGGGATGACCTGCACAGCTTGTGCAAGGCGGGTAGAAAAGAACCTGAATAAGGTTACCGGCGTAAGTGCATACGTGGACTTTGCCAGTGAAACCGCTCATGTTAGCTCTAGCACTGAAATCTCTAGAGAGCAGTTAGTCCAAGCAGTAAGAGATGCTGGCTACGACGTTGGTAATGACCGCGGGACGCTAACGCTGATGATATGGCGTTTAGTAATCGGTGCATTGATTTCAATTCCTGTCGCCACCGTGAGCATGTTCCACGAACTAATGCCAGCTAACTGGAATCAAATAGCTGCAATTCTTACTTTCCCAGTAGCAGCGTGGGTGGCTTGGCCTTTTCATGAAGCAGCGGTTAAGAACCTGAGACTCAATACAGCAACCATGGACACTCTGGTTTCACTTGGTGTTACTGTCGCTTACGTTTATAGCTTTGTTCAAGTGTTCACCGGTAGCCACGAAGTTTATTTTGAAGTGGCGGCTGTAGTTCCAACCATCGTTCTATTTGGTAGGTGGCTAGAGGTTAGAACTAGAAGATCAGCTACTGACTCAGTCAAGGCACTACTAAGTGCCATTCCTGAAACAGCGGTAGTTAGAAAAGGTTCAGTTCAGGAAACGATTGTCACAGGTCTTGTTCAATTAGGAGATCTAGTTGTCGTTGCCACCGGGCAAAGAGTCCCAGTTGATGGCGAAATTGTTGAGGGCACAAGCCAAATAGATAACTCTCTAATTACGGGAGAGTCAGTTCCTGTTGAGGTAACTCTCAAGAGCACTGTGGCTGCAGGATCTCTAAACCTAGGTCCTGCCTTGTTGATCAAAACAACAGCTGTGAGTGCATCAAGTCGTATTGCTCAGATCGCAGACTTGGTCAGAGAAGCAACAGCTCAGAAAACAAAGATTGGTTCCATAACGGACAGAATCTCTGCAGTGTTTGTGCCTTCGGTAATTACTCTTTCCTTTCTTACTTACTTGGTTTGGACTTTTGGTCTAGGTGATTCTGGCAAAGGATTGTCAGCAGCTATAGCTGTTCTAGTTATTGCTTGTCCTTGTGCATTAGGCATCGCAGTGCCAATGAGCCTTGTGGTTGCCACCTCTATGGGGGCTAAGCAGGGAATAGTTATTAGAAACCCAGACACCCTAAGTCTCTTGAGTAAAGTCAGCAAAGTCGTTTTAGACAAGACAGGCACTCTCACAACAGGACACCTTGAAGTAACCAAAATTATTGCTCTAAGCGAGACAGACAGCAAAGAAGCAGTGGCAATGGCAGCGGCAGTTGAAAGATCTTCAACGCATCCATTAGCCAAGGCAATTGCGTCCTTAGATCAAACCCTGACTGCTACTAATGTGCAGGAAATAGCCGGTCACGGAGTCTCAGGAACAGTAAACGGCAAAGAGATAACCGTAACCAGATCGCAGACACTCAAAGTATCAAACCAGGGTGAACTAGCAGCAGCGATAGCTGAGGCAGGTGCTGCCAGCATTGTTGTAGTGAGTTGGGGCAACACCGCAAGGCTAGTGCTAGCTCTCTCAGATGGCATAAGGACAGAGTCCGCTAAAGCTGTTGCCCAACTTCAATCTCTGAGCGTCGAACCAATACTGCTTTCAGGAGATACCAAATCAAGAGTTGAATCTGTTGCACACGAACTTGGCATCAAGAGTTACTTCGGTGAAGTAACCCCTGAAGAGAAACTCAACAAGATTAAGACTCTTAGAACAGATTCTGAAGGCAACACTTTAGTTATAGCAATGGTTGGCGATGGTCTCAATGACGTTGCTGCCCTTGCTGGAGCTGATGTTGGAATTGCAATGGGTTCAGGAACTCATGCCGCTCAGTCGGCTGCAGCCATAACCATCGTTGACGATAGTCCACTAGCTATTTCCTATGCGCTAGCGCTGTCTAAAAAGACTTGGACAAACATTAGACAAAACCTTGGCTGGGCTTTTGGCTACAACGTATTACTAATTCCAGTTGCAGCAGCGGGACTGCTGAACCCAATGTTCGCGGGTATCGCAATGGCTTTCTCTAGCATCTCGGTAGTCGTAAATGCACTGCGACTACATTTAGTAACTCCAGGAAAATAAAAATTGCTCACCGCCGGTGTCGATCTAGCTGCCGAGCCTAAAGGCACAGCTCTTGCCATCATCGAATGGAAAGAAACAGCAGCAACACTCGTTGATCTTCAACTTGGAGTAACCGACGAAACAATCGTTGAGGCAGCTGGAGTTGTCGACAAACTTGGCATCGATTGTGCTCTTGGTTGGCCAATCGAATTCATTGAGTTTCTCAACAACCATGCCAACCTTGGAAGCACTTCTTTTCCTGATGGGGGAATGGATTGGCGCAGAAGAACCTCCTTTAGAGAGTCAGATAGGCACGTTAGAGAAGTTACGGGTAAGTGGCCACTTAGTGTTTCAACAGACCGCCTAGGACTGACAGCAATGCGATGTGCTGGTCTTCAAGGAAGACTGCAACAAAGTGGAATTGAAATAGACAGGTCAGGATCAGGCAAGATAGTCGAGATCTACCCTGGAGCATCGCTTAGGCTCTGGGGCTTTGATACCACTGGCTACAGGGCTAACGAAGATGCGAGAGCTGAACTCCTCACAGCTATCGAACACTCAGTTCCATGGCTGAATCTGGGTTCACACAGAGAACTGATGATTAGATCGACCGATGCCTTTGATGCTGTTATTGCATCCCTAGCAACCAGAGCAGTTGCAATCAACAGGTATCTATCGCCTCCGAAGGAATTCCTCGATATCGCTAAAGTAGAGGGCTGGATTGCTTTGCCGAAAGGATCTCTGGAGGACCTAAATTAGTCAAGAGTATTTAGGTATTTTCTAAACTCCCGATTGAAGTTTGGTGAAAGATTCTCAAGCTTCAGAAGTTGTTCCAGAAGTGAAATCTGAGGATTAGTCCTCTTTTTGATCATGTTCTTAAATGCTTTGTGCACAGTTTCTGGGTCACTAGTGAGCATTGTAGTCATGAATGAATCGAAAGATACCGCTGCTATTCCTAATTTAGTCAACAAGTGATTTGGAAAATCCCTAAGGTTTTCTGTGATTATTAGGCTGGATTTAGAAGCGATGGCAGTTGCAACAACATGGCCATCTTTGGGATCAGGTAACGCCAATTGCCACCGGTAGACCACCGAGGAGGGGGCGTCATGGATAGCGTATGGGAAAAATTCATTCATTTCTTCAACTCGCTTTCGCAATCCTCTATGCTCAA
Organism: Rhodoluna sp.; assembly: GCA_016462375.1. GTDB lineage: Bacteria > Actinomycetota > Actinomycetes > Actinomycetales > Microbacteriaceae > Rhodoluna. Next base: position 11,978 of record JAEMTJ010000035.1, read on the forward strand.
ATGGCTGAAATGAATCGGTGGTTGTTCTAATTAGTTCATTCAGGATTGAACTGGACCAGATGGGCTGAAACATTCCAAACTCTGCCAGAGTGAGAAGTGCGTCGCAAGCAGTTACTGGAAAGATAATGCAAGTATCAAGAGTTGCCTTTAGCTCGCTCTCTTCCAGCATTCTCTTTTCTGATTTCCTTTATTATTCGAATTATTTCGTCCATTGGTGGCTCAACATAGTTTGGATCTGCTTGCATTTCTTGCCCAAGTCTTAGGAACTCGGTAAAAGCTGCATCTCTTTTCAATTTCTCTTGTTGTTGATAATCCACTAAATCAGAGATTCGGATTCTTCGATGTTTTCCATCGCCAGCCTGTGTATAAGGTAGCTTTCCGTCATTGAGCAATTGGACAAAAGTTGGCCTGCTCATTCCTAGGTAGTCAGCGGCGTCCTGGGTAGTGACTTGTAGATTGGAGGTTACAACCTCAACTGTTTTTCCTCGGTAAAGTTCAGCCATTGCTTCTTGAAGTATCTTTGCCAGAGGACTGGGAATATCGTATTTCTCATTCTCTGGACCAAGTAAGAAAAGCTTTCCCTCCTTTAGCGCTTCAGAGAGCAGAGAGTAATCCAAAGACGGTTTCCTACGCGGCCCTTTGGTTTCCAAGTCATCTTTAGTAGTCATGTCGAGAGGATAACACTAATTCGAAAATATCGAAAGAGGTTCGAACACCTGTCAGAAACCATAAATTGCTCGAGGTAGTCAAACTTAGACTTGTCCTATGACTACTTACCGTGGCTTCACCCAAGAACAAATCGTTGCTCTAATTGATCACACACTGCTAAAGCCTGAAGCTACAGAAGCAGATCTAGATGCTTGCATAAATACAGCAATAGAAGCCCGATGTCAAGGCAATGTGTATCAGACCTATGGATGTGGCTTATTCAGCTAAGGCTCTTGATGGATCAAGTGTCCTTCTCTGCACAGTAATAGGTTTCCCTCACGGCACAGTAACCACTCACACCAAGGTCCAAGAAACCATTGAAGCCGTCAAGCACGGAGCAATAGAGGTTGACATGGTCATGAACC
>JAEMTJ010000064.1 GCA_016462375.1 Rhodoluna sp.
GATCATTGAGGCTGTTGAAAGACTGGCTAAATCCCATGGTGTTCAGATTCACACCAACTCGCCGGTCAACAAGATTAACGTTGACAGCAATGGTCAAGTAAAGGGCATCCAAGTTGGCAATTCAACTTACGAAGCAGATGTAGTGGTTGCTAACGCAGATCTACACTTTGTTGAAACGCAGCTACTAGAACCGAAGTACCAAACTCTTCCGCAGAAGTGGTGGGATAAGCGAATTCCAGGACCTTCAGCTCTGCTGATGTATTTAGGTGTCAAAGGAAAAATCGATAACCTCGACCACCACACCCTGCTATACACAGAAGACTGGGCTACCAACTTTGCTCAAGTTTTCAAGAAAGCTGACGGCAAGAGCAAGGTTTCTCACCCAGCGAGCTTGTATATCTGTGCACCTAGCAAGACTGATTCATCAGTTGCACCTGACGGTTATGAAAATCTCTTTGTTCTAGTGCCTGCTGCCGCTGACCCTTCGATTGGTAAGGGGGGAATCGATAGATCAGGTGATGCTGCCTTCGAAGCAGAAGCCGATCGAATCATTGAGCAGATTGCTGATTGGTGCAAGATTCCAGATCTAGCCGAACGAATTGTGGTTAGAAGAACCATGGGGCCGCAGAACTTCGTAGAAGAGCTCAATGCTTGGTCAGGTACCGCTCTTGGGATGGCACACACTCTTAGACAGTCTGCTTTCTTTAGACCTAAGAACAAGAGCAAGAAGGTGAAGGGTCTTTACTACGCAGGCCACCACTCAATCCCGGGTATCGGCTTACCTATGTGTCTAATCGGTGCAGAGCTTGTCTACAAACTAATGATTGATGACAAGTCCAGTGGCCCTACCACTGATGAAATCAAACCTATTCCTGACGATGGCTGGAAAGGCCTGAACTAGTGCAGTTTGCGTATCTTGCCGGATTGATTTTTTCCATTGTTGGTTTAGGTCTTTTCGACTGGAAGTTCAAACTAGGTTTTTCAATGAACAGGAAAGCTGCACTTCTTGCCACCTTGCTACCACTGATCTTCTTTTTACTTTGGGATGGTGCAGGTATCGCATTGGGAATTTTCTTTAGAGGTGAAACCAGTCATCTAACTGGATTACTAATAGCACCTGAGCTGCCACTTGAAGAACTATTCTTCTTATTCCTTTTGAACTACACAACGCTTACTATCTTCATCACCGTCAAAAGAATTATGGCCAAGCGATGAACTATCTAGCCCTCAACGTTGTCTTTATGCTCATCGCCTTCGTAATCCTGAACGTGATTGTTAGAAAGTCCCCTTGGAAGCTAATTGGTTGGACACTGCTGGCTATGGTTTTAGTCACACTAGTCTTTGACAACGTGATTGTTTTCTTAGGAATTGTTGACTATGCCCAAAGCAAAATAAGTGGTCTGGTTCTAGGCTTAGTGCCAATAGAAGATTTCGCATACACAATAGTTTCAGTGCTTGCAGTTAGCAGCATTTGGCACTTGATGACAAGGAAGAAGTGATGGAAGCTCTAAAGCAACTGTTCTGGTCTTCAAGGCCGGTGTCCTGGATAAACACCGCCTTCCCTTTCGGTGCCACCTATGTCTTCATCAACCACAAAGTAGATCTCACTTTTGTAATTGGCACTCTTTTCTTCCTCATTCCCTACAACTTGTTGATGTATGGAATCAACGATGTCTTTGACTATGAGAGCGATCTTCGTAATCCTCGCAAAGGTGGCATTGAAGGAGCTCTACTAAACAAAAAGTTCCACAAACTAACCCTCTGGGCATCAACTCTGCTCTGTGTGCCTTTCTTGGCATACCTTTACCTAGTTTCAGATCAGAACTCAGCGCTTTGGCTAACCCTCTTCATTTTCACAGTCGTCGCATACAGCGCTCCTAAGCTTCGATTCAAAGAGCGTGGCTTCTTAGACTCACTAACCTCATCAAGTCACTTCGTGGGACCAATGATTTATGCACTCTCACTTACTGGAGTTGACCTGACACAAAGACCTGTGCTTTCAAGCATTCTTGCCTTCTCCCTCTGGGGAATCGCATCCCATGCCTTTGGTGCTGTCCAGGATGTGAAAGCAGATAGAGAAGCAAATATATCCAGCATCGCAACATTGATTGGTGCCAAAGCAACTGTTTGGTTTGCCTTCATCGCCTACGCGCTAGCCGGTGTTTTAGTAATGAACACAATCTGGCCAGGACCGATAGCTGCAATTGCAGCAGTTCCTTACCTGTTGATCCTGACTCCGTATCTAAAGATCACTGATGAAGATTGTGAGAGAGCAAACAAGGGTTGGCGCAGATTTATCTGGCTGAATTTCTTTGCTGGTTTTGTAGTTTCGCTGATCCTGATTTCATCAGCACTGTTTAACTAGCTCTTGGTAACCAGTCAATCATGTACTCTTTCCTAAATCCAGAACCACAGTGGTGACAGCTGTATAGACGTTTAGGTCTTTGATACCTAAAGTGTTCATGACCATTAGGACAAAGTCCACGGTAGGGAGCATATGCTTTAGCTATCTCTTGACCGGTATATGTTTCGTTCCTGTAACCGATTCGTTTAGCAGTTGCCAACCACTTTTTACCGTGACCTTCTTTAGGTCCAACCAAAGCATGAGCAATCTCATGTTTTACCGTCTGCATAACATCATCGATTGAATGCACCAGAGATAAATACTTGCTCACGGTAATCCGCTTGTCGTTATAGCTACATAACCCCGCTCTTCTTCTACCGCTATCAAAACCAAAAGACCATTCACGATCTTCAAGATGCTCAAGCATCTCCGTTTCAGCCAAAGCACGAAGGTAATCCCATCGATCTGCAACCAGTCGGATCTTCTTGCCACCCTGGCTTCTGGTCTTTTCTACGAAACCGTAATCCTCAAGAGCAGCCACTAATGACAACTTTTCGACATCAGCACGCACTGAAACTTTCCCCAGTTTCAGTTCATCGAATGAATAGTCCAGAACTGCTCTGATGCCTTCAGCAACCCACGCCATAGTCCCAGCACTGCCTTGTTCAACAACTAATAGCGCTGCCGGTCCAGTTTCCTTGAAATCAGTAAGACTCAGTTTGGCAATTTCAGTTTGATCTTCCCTTCTGACCAACCAGAGGTTCTCCTCGAGCGCTACCAACTCAAGCCCTGAGCGACTCAGTGGTGGTGTTTTAAGAGTCAAAGTGTCTAACATTTCAACCAAAGGCTAACTCCTAGCGAGGCTAAATGGGCCTAAATCGCCTGCCTGTTGAAAACTTTTGACTGTGTATAAACAATGGGGCTTTGTTTCGATTTAGTTAACTTTCTGTTTGCCACAGCA
>JAEMTJ010000036.1:0-8554 GCA_016462375.1 Rhodoluna sp.
GCTAAAACAACGCCGGTAACCGACAGCTCAGCGCCAGCGGCTAGCTTTAGATTCTGGATCCGCCCAGCTGCCTTTAGGTCAGCAATCAGAAGCTCTAGGCGGCTAATAGTCGCCTCTGGAGCATTGAGTGTTGCTTCTAAGACGTCTGCCTTCATTGATGCCTTGGCATCGCTTTTGGCCTTGCGTGTTCCAAATAGGGCAGTTGAGGCAAGTGGCAGTAGATCGAGGTTGGTTGAGTTAAGGCCTGCTGCTAATTCTTCAGCCTTAGGCCATGGGTTGCGGTGAATTGAACCAGCACCTGTTTGCCACCAGGACCAAACCTCATCGGTAGCAAAAGGAAGGAATGGTGCAAAAAGTCTTAGCAGAGTAAGTAGTGCTGTTCTTAGGGCAACAAGTGCAGAAGCCTGTTCCGCTTCATTGAAGCCACCTTGACCGTAAGCACGTTCCTTAACAAGTTCTAGATAGTCATCGGTGAAATTCCAGAAGAACTTCTCAGCTACCTCCAGTGCTTTGGTGTGGTCATATACATCGAATGCTGCCGTTGCTTCACTAACTACCTGAGCTAGGTTCAATAGCAAGCTCTCGTCAATAGGCTCGGTCACTATTGCTGTTGCAGCAGGTGCATCAAAACTGAGCACGAACTTAGCAGCGTTGAGAATCTTGATTGCTAGTCTTCTACCGTTTTTCATCTGGCCGGTATCAAATGCTGCGTCTGTTCCTAATCTCGCAGAAGCTGCCCAGTATCGAACTGCATCTGATGAATGCTCAACAAGGAGATCGTTAGGGGTAACAACGTTGCCCTTAGATTTGGACATTTTTTTGCGATCAGGATCAAGAATCCAACCAGAGATGGCTGCATCAGACCAAGGCAAGACACCGTGCTCTTGTTGTGCTCTTAGAACTGTTGAGAACAACCAGGTTCTAATAATGTCTTGACCTTGTGGTCTTAGATCATATGGGAAGACCTTTTCAAACTTCTCTGGATCATCTAGCCAGCCACCACCTAGTTGAGGGGTTAGGGAAGAGGTAGCCCAGGTGTCCATGATGTCGACTTCACCGATGAAACCATTAGCAACACCGCGTTGAGCTTCTGTGTATCCGGAAGGAACATCGGTAGATGGATCGATAGGTAGTACATCCTTTGTTGGAACAAGCACTTTGTCGAAGTCAGGATTACCTTCAGCGTCAAGTGCATACCAAACTGGAATTGGTACACCAAAGAATCGTTGACGAGAAATCAACCAGTCACCGGTTAAACCATTGACCCAGTTCTCATAACGAACCTTCATAAAATCAGGGTGGAACTTAAGTTGCTTACCAAGATCCAGCAGTCGTTGACGCAGTTCCGCATCTCTTCCACCGTTACGGATGTACCACTGACGAGTTGACACGATTTCTAGTGGACGGTCACCTTTTTCAAAGAACTTCACCGGGTGAGTGATTGGCTTAGGTTCACCAACCATGTCACCTGATTCCATGAGCAGTTCAACGATTCTGGTCTTTGCAGAGAAAGTAGTTTTACCAGCTAGTTCTGCATAGATTTCTAAGCCCTTAGCATCATTGATTACATCAGGAGCTGTTGCAAGTAATCTGCCATCCCAACCGATGATTGCCCGGTTAGGCAGATCAAGTTCGCGCCACCAGATCACGTCGGTGAGATCACCAAATGTACAGATCATTGCAATACCTGAACCCTTATCAATCTGGGCTAGATGGTGAGAAAGGATAGGAACTTCAACGCCAAACAGCGGTGTTTTCACAGTCTTACCAAATAGTGGTTGGTATCTCTCATCATCTGGATGAGCAACAAGAGCAACACAGGCAGGAATTAGTTCCGGTCTGGTTGTTTCGATAAAAACTTTTCCGTTCGGGCCATCAAAACCAATGCGGTGATATGCACCTGGTTGATCTCTGTCCTCTAGTTCTGCTTGAGCAACAGCAGTTCTGAAAGTGACATCCCAAAGAGTTGGTGCCATTGACTGATAAGCCTCACCACGGGAGAGGTTATTTAAAAATGCCTGCTGAGAAACTTTTTGTGCAGAAGGAGATATGGTCTGGTAGGTCTGATCCCAGTCAACTGAGATACCAAGCTGACGCCAAAGTGCTTCAAACTGCAATTCATCTTCGGCAGTTAGCTTCTCGCAGAGCTCGATGAAGTTCTTTCTAGAAATAGGAATCTGATCAGCCGCTTTTGAAGACTTGTTATCTCCACCTTCGTAAGGGGGAGTGAAGTTCTCAAGGTATGGCAATGAAGGATCGCAGCGAACACCAAAGTAGTTCTGAACGCGACGCTCTGTTGGTAGACCATTGTCATCCCAACCCATCGGGTAGTAAACCTCTTTACCCTTCATACGCTGGTATCTAGCAACAACATCGGTATGGGTATAGCTAAAGACGTGACCGACGTGCAAAGAACCCGAAACAGTCGGAGGAGGGGTGTCGATCGAGTAAACCTGAGCCCTGGTAGCTTCTCTTCTAAACCGGTAGGTTCCATCGGCTTGCCACTTAAGAGCCCATTTCTCCTCAAGGCCTTCTACCCCTACTTTTTCAGGGGTTGAGGCCGAGGCTCTGAAATCAGGGCTAGTGTTCACGCTTGAAGCTCCATATTGTCGGGGTTCATTAAGATTAACATTGACTTAGATACCTTTACGACCTAAAACAAGAGAGCAGCCATGTATCCCAAAAATAATGGAGCTTCTTTTGGCATTCGGGATGGGGTTCCAGCGAGCCCATCTTTCCCAGCCATTGAGGAGTCAATCCTCGAGTTTTGGGCTAAAGACAAGACCTTCCAGGCCTCTATTGAACAGCGAAAAGACGAGAATGCACCTGAATTCGTCTTTTACGATGGCCCTCCCTTTGCTAACGGCTTGCCGCACTATGGCCATTTACTAACCGGCTATGCCAAGGATTCAATCCCAAGGTTCAAGACAATGCAGGGTTTTAGGGTCGAAAGACGCTTCGGTTGGGATACCCACGGCCTGCCAGCTGAAGTTGAGGCTGAAAGACAACTAAAGATCTCAGGAAGACCTGAGATTGAAAAGTTCGGTATTGATAAGTTCAACGAATACTGCCGAACATCAGTCCTCAAATACACCAAAGAGTGGGAAACCTATGTGACCCGTCAGGCTCGTTGGGTTGATTTCGATAATGATTACAAAACTCTAGACACACCTTTCACCGAGTCAGTACTCTGGGCTTTCAAAGAACTACACAACAAAGGTTTGATCTACGAAGGCTTTAAAGTTCTTGCATACTGCTGGCGCTGTGAGACACCACTGTCTAACCACGAACTGCGTATGGATGAAGATGTCTACAAAAACAGACAAGACCAAACAGTTACCGTTACCTTCCCAATTACTGAAGGTAAGTATGAAGGTGTAAAGATCCTAGCTTGGACAACAACTCCTTGGACCCTGCCAACAAACTTTGCATTAGCTGTTGGGCCAAAAATTGAATATGCAGTCATTAATACTGCAACCGGTAAATACCTGTTAGCTAAATCTCTGATTGCTAATCACCTCAAGGACTTTGGTTTTGAAGATGTTGATTCAGCGCTTGCAGCAGTCGAATCAACTGTTCTAGGTAAAGAACTTAATGGAATCAAATACGAAAGACTATTTGATTACTACGCTGATGAAACAAAGTTTGATGTTAAGAATGCTTGGCAGGTAATTCTTGGTGACTATGTTGCTGATAATGAAGGAACCGGTATTGTCCACCAAGCTCCGGCATATGGTGAAGATGACCAAAAACTTTGTGAAGCTGCTGGTATTCCTGTTTATGTTTCAGTGAATGAACGTGGCGAATACAACTCAGTTATTACTGACTTTGTTGGACAGCATGTGTTTGAGGCAAATAAGCCAATCACTCAGAAGCTAAAGGACATGGGCAGACTGCTCAAGCAAGCAAGCTACGACCACCCATATCCACACTGTTACCGCTGCAAGAACCCACTGATCTATAAAGCTGTTTCTTCTTGGTTTGTTGAAACAACCAAACTAAAAGATCGCTTGCTTGAACTAAACCAAGAGATCAACTGGGTTCCAGAGCACACCAAAGATGGTTCATTCGGTAAATGGCTCGAAAACGTTAGAGATTGGGCTATTTCCCGCAACCGTTTCTGGGGAGCTCCAATTCCAGTTTGGAAATCAACTGACCCTAACTACCCGCGTCTAGATGTTTATGGTTCGCTTGATGATCTAGAGAAAGATTTTGGCGTTCGAATTGCAGATTTCCACCGACCAACCATTGACCACCTAACCAGAGTCAACCCTGATGACCCAACTGGTAAGTCCATGATGGTTAGAGTGCCAGAAGTTCTAGACTGCTGGTTTGAATCAGGTTCAATGCCATTTGCTCAGGTGCACTATCCATTTGAAAATAGTGATTGGTTTGATAGCCATGCTCCTGGTGATTACATCGTTGAATACTCGGGTCAGACCAGAGGTTGGTTCTATACGCTGCACGTTTTATCAACTGCGTTATTTGATAGACCAGCTTTCAAGACCGCTGTCTCACACGGAATCGTTCTAGGTTCTGATGGTCAGAAGATGTCTAAGTCATTACGTAACTATCCAGATGTTAATGAAGTATTTGACCGTGATGGTTCAGATGCCATGCGTTGGTTCCTACTCTCTTCTCCAATCCTTCGAGGTGGCACCATGTCGGTAACCGAGCAGGGTATTCGTGAAGGCGTCAGACAGGTGCTTCTGCCGATGTGGAATACCTATTACTTCTTTACCCTCTACGCCAATGCATCTAACTATGAAGCAAAGTTTGATTTAGGTAGCACTGATGTGCTTGATCGATATCTAGTTGCTAAGACTAGAGAAGTAATTGCTGGGGTATCGGCAGACCTAAATGCTTTTGACACCTTTGGCGCAGCAGCAAGACTTAGAGACTTTACTGACATTTTGACCAACTGGTATGTCAGAAGATCTAGAGCTAGATTCTGGGATGGTGATAATCAGGCATTCGACACCTTGTATTCAGTTCTAGAACTACTTACAAGAGTTGCAGCCCCACTACTGCCACTAATTACCGAAGAGGTCTACCAAGGTCTAACCGGTGGTAGATCAGTTCACCTAACCGAATGGCCAGATGACGAGGCTCTAACTCGTGATGACAAGCTGGTTGAAGCAATGGACCAGGTGAGAATTGTTTCATCTGTTGCCAATGGCCTTCGTAAAGTAAATGGTCTTAGAGTCAGACTTCCACTTTCGAAGCTAACCGTGGTTACCAAGAATGCCGATGCACTAAGTGACTTTGTTGACATCATCGCTGAAGAGTTGAACGTCAAGTCAATTGATCTAGTTGAGCTTTCTTTGGATTCAACAACAGAGTTTGGTGTCATTAAGCGGTTGACTGTGAACTCTAGAGCTCTAGGTCCTCGAGTTGGTAAGCAAGTGCAGCAAATAATTGCGTCCTCTAAGTCAGGGGACTGGTCACAGACAGAGAACACAGTTACCTGTGGTGGCGTTGAGTTAGTTGAAGGTGAATACGAAATCGATTTGGTTGCAGATCTAACCGATAGCGCAGAGTCAGTGAACCTAATTGGAATTCTTCCTTCAGGTGGCTTTGTATTGCTAGACCAAACCGTAACTCCGGAACTTGAGGCTGAAGGAATTGCTAGAGATGTTATCCGAGCTGTTCAACAAGCACGTAAGGATGCTGATTTAGACGTCAGTGACCGCATCAAGTGTGTAATCACTAGCGTTCAAGTAGTACTAGATGCGATTGCAACTCACGAGGAACTAGTAAAAGCAGAAACTCTAACTCTGGAACTTGTTACTGCTCTTGGTGATGTTGAAGGTGAAGGAAGCACCGTAGGTGAAGAGCTTCCGATTGGCATTGTGGTGAACAAACTTTGAGCGAACAAGATGCGCTAAACAAGATTCGCGAAGTCGAAGCGTCTTTGATGGCTCGTATTCCAGAGCATAAGCTTCGTCCAAGATTAGAGCCAACTAAGCGTGCAGTTGAACTGTTGGGTGATCCGCAAAAGGCTTACCGGGTTATTCACGTCACTGGAACCAATGGTAAGACCAGTACTTCGAGAATCATCGAGAGAATTCTTAGAGAGCACGGTCTCAGAACCGGAAGATTTACCAGCCCGCACCTGATTGATCTCAATGAACGCATCGCTTTAGATGGCGAACCAATCTCTAATGAGATTCTCTATGAAGTATTCAAAGACATTGAGCCAGTTCTAGACATGGTTGATCAAGAGCTACTTGCTCAAGGTGAATCAAGGCTTACTTTCTTTGAAGCATTAGCCGCTCTTGCCTTCGCAGCTTTTGCGGATGCACCGATTGATGTTCTAGTGCTAGAAGTTGGTATGGGTGGGGAGTGGGATTCAACAAATGTTGCCGATGGCGATGTCGCGGTATTCACGCCGATTGACCTAGATCACACTGAACGCCTCGGGGATACCATCACTGACATTGCAACTACTAAGGCTGGCATCATCAAAACTGGTGCAGCGGTGGTATCAGCAGTGCAAACTAAAGAAGCGTTAGATGTTATTCAAGACCGAGCAACCACAGTTGCTGACACTTTGCGAGTTTTAGGCAGAGAGTTTGTTGTTACTGAATTCGAAGAGACTGAAGCTGGAGTTACTTTCTCACTCAAGGGGCTGACCAACATATACAAAGATCTCTTTATTCCACTACACGGCGCTTATCAAGCTGCTAACGCTGCCGTTGCCATCGCAGCAGTTGAAGAGTTTCTGGGTTCAGCAACAGTTGCTATTCCAGATCACATTTTGAGGCCAGCGTTAGCTGATGTTTCTTCCCCTGGTAGATTGCAGGTTATCTCTAAGAGCCCAAGAATCATCCTGGACGCAGCTCATAACCCACACGGTGCTAGATCGCTTGCTGAAGCTCTAGAGAACTCCTTTGGTTTGCCACACACTGTTGCAGTGATTTCTATTTTGAATGACAAGGATGTTCTTGGAGTGCTGAGTGCACTGGAGCCAGTAGTTGCTGAAGTAATCATTACCCAGTCCACTTCGGTCAGGGCAACTACTGCAGAGACTTTGGCAATAACTGCTCGTGAAATCTTTGGTGAAGAGCGGGTAAGTGTTGAAGGAGACTTCAGAGATGCGCTTAGCCTTGCTGAAGCCAAGCTACCGCCAACCCCTAATGCGACAATAGTGGTTACCGGTTCAATCAGTTTAATTGGTGATGTGCTTAAGTTCCGTCAAATACAGGAAGATGCTGATGTCTAAGAGATCTGTGCAGAGAAGCCTAGGTTCGATGGTTTTAGCCTTTGAGTCTTTTGTAGTCTTCTTTGGAACACTTGTTGCCTTTGGTCTAAAGGTTGCTGACCCAGCAACTGTCTGGAGTTTTGGTCTGATCTTCTCTGTCGTTTTAATTCTTACGCCTGGTGTTTTAGGTAGAAAGTATTCATACATATTCGCCTCACTTCTTCAGGTTCTGTTGCTAGTTGTCTCTTTCTATGTGCCTTGGATGATTTTGATTTCAGTAATCTTCGTTGGCTTCTGGGGTTGGGCAATGATTGCCGGAGCCACGATAGATCTAGCCAATAAGGCTCGTGAAAAGGTTGATACCTTTGAAATACCGATTGAAACCAAGGAGAGTAAGTAAATGACTGAACAGACACTGGTTCTAATTAAGCCTGATGGTGTGAAGAGAAACCTCATCGGTGAAATCATCGCTCGCATTGAAGCTAAGGGTTACGTTGTTATCAATCTAAAGAAACTAACCCCCTCAAGAGAATTACTTGCTAAGCACTATGCCGAGCACGAAGGTAAGCCGTTCTATGAGCCACTAGTTGAGTTCATGGCTTCAGGAGATGTTGTTGCGCTCAAGGTTGAAGGCAACAGAGTTATCGAAGGTTTTAGAGCAATGGCAGGAGCGACAGATCCAACAGTTGCACTCCCAGGAACTATCAGAGGCGACCTTGGTCGTGACTGGGGTTTAAAGGTTCAGCAAAATCTTGTTCATGGCTCAGACTCAGTTGAATCTGCAACTCGCGAACTAGATCTTTGGTTTAACTAAAGCCAACCAAGTTGGTGAAGCAGTGGAACCCAACGGCTCCAGAACCTGAGAACTATCGCAAGAACAAGTAGTAGTGCGAAAATTAGAATCCAAACCCATGCTTTGGCATAAGCACCATCCCAGAATGGGGCTGTGCTTACCGGCATCGGCAAGATATCTTCTTTGAAACTGAAGAGGGTCAGCGAAATGAATATCGGAATCATTCCAGTCCAAGCAACCATGCAATATGGGCACAGCACGTTAATGACTAGAAGAGACTGGCTAAAAAGCCAAAGTACAAAGATGAAACCTAGAAGGTTTCCAACCCAGAACAGTCTCCAGAACCACATTGAGAATTTTGCGCCAGCAAGAATGGCAAAACCAACAACTATTGGAGCCATGAATGATGCAACGCCGATAAGGGGGTTAGGAAATCCAAAGAGGCTTGCCTGCGGAGTTAGCATCACCGACTTACATGAAATAAATACGTTTAGGTCACAGCTCAAGACAGCATTTGGGTTAGCCAGCACATGGAAGCGCTCCAAAGTCAGTGCAAA
>JAEMTJ010000036.1:8654-11863 GCA_016462375.1 Rhodoluna sp.
AATCTGCACAGAGGTTTTAGTTGTTCACAGACGTGAATAACCAAGAGTTTTTAGGCTTTTGCCTAGTGAGTGTGGCCCTAGAGCAGTAGTCGGGCATGGAGCACCTAAATGGTGAAAAAGAAAAATACCGATATTCCGGTAGTTGAAGAAGTTATTGAACCCGCGAAGGCAAAGCCAACGCGCCGTCGAGGCAAAGCCGAACCAGTAGTTGAAGTTGCTGTTGAAGCACCTGAGACAAAGTCTCGTTCTAAGAAGAAGACTGAAGAACCTAAGGCTAAGGAAACTAAGCCGGCTGTTTCTGGCATCTCACTTCTTTTTCAAGCTCCAGATCTGCCAACTCCAAAGGTTGATTCCAAGCGCGGCAAGATCATCGATGCACCCGATACCAACTCTGATGGTTCACACCGAAGAGTTAGATCTCGTCGTCGTTCAGGTGAAGCTGTTGAGGGTGAACTAGCTCCGAACGTTGTAGTGAAGGTTAGAACTCCTAGAGAACCTAAAGCTCCTAGCAATGAACCAACTCGTGTCAAGGGTTCAACTCGTCTTGAGGCTAAGAAGCAGCGCAGACGTGACGGCAGAGATACAGGTAGAAGACCTTCTCGTATTACCGAGTCAGAGTTCTTAGCTCGTCGTGAAGCAGTGGACCGCGTGATGGTGGTTAGAACTAAAGATGACAAGATTCAAATCGGTGTTCTAGAAGACAAAATCTTGGTTGAGCACTATGTTGCTAAGGCGCAGGACTCATCTCTGATGGGAAATGTTTACCTTGGTAAAGTGCAGAACGTACTTCCTTCGATGGAAGCTGCTTTTGTTGACATCGGTCGTGGTCGTAATGCTGTGCTGTATTCCGGTGAAGTCGACTGGGAACTAGCCGAAGTTGGTAACCAGCCTAGAAAGATTGAACTTGCGCTGAAATCAGGCGACAAGATTTTGGTTCAGGTAACTAAAGACCCAGTTGGTCAAAAAGGTGCTCGTCTTACTTCACAGGTGTCTCTTCCTGGTCGTTACCTGGTTTATGTTCCTAACGGAAATATGAACGGTATAAGCAGAAAGCTTCCAGAATCAGAACGTAATCGTCTGAAGAAGATCTTGAAAGAGATACTTCCTGCCGATGCCGGTGTAATTGTTAGAACTGCTGCTGAAGGTGCAACTGAAGAACAGCTAACTGAAGATGTTCAAAGATTGCAGATCCAGTGGGAAGAGATTAGCCGTAACGCTGAAATTTCTAACCCACCAGCACTTTTAAGTAGTGAACCTGATCTACTAATCAAGATCGTTAGAGATGTCTTCAACGAAGACTTCCAGAAGATGATTATTGATGGCGATGTGCCTTTTGCAACCATCGAAGGATATCTAAAAGATGTTGCACCTGATTTGTTAGAACGTGTTGAACGATTCTCTGGAACAGGAGATTCATTCGATCACTACAGAATCAATGAGCAGATCATTAAGGCACTTGACCGTAAGGTTTTCTTGCCTTCTGGTGGATCTCTAGTTATCGACAGAACAGAAGCCATGACCGTGGTGGATGTTAACACCGGTAAGTTTGTCGGTTCTGGTGGAAACCTTGAAGAGACCGTAACCAAGAACAACTTAGAAGCAGCTGAAGAGATTGTTCGTCAGCTTCGCCTAAGGGATATCGGTGGCATCATCGTGGTCGACTTTATCGACATGGTTTTGGAATCTAACCGCGACCTAGTCTTGAGACGAATGATGGAATGTCTATCTAGAGATAGAACCAAGCACCAGGTTGCTGAAGTTACATCTCTAGGACTAGTTCAGATGACTCGTAAGAAGATCGGTATTGGATTACTTGAAGCCTTTAGCGAGCCTTGTGAGGTTTGTGCCGGTCGTGGAGTGATTGTTCACCATGAGCCAGTTCTAAAGAACAAGCACATTGAGGACGATGACCGTCCACAGAAGCAAAACAACAATAAAAACAAAAACAAGAACAAAAACAAGGGCAACCGAGACCAGAATCAGAACCAAAACCAGGAGTCAAAGCCTCGGGTTGAGCCTGCAAAGGTGGTTACAGCTGAAAAGGCCGAGGAAGCTAAGAACCTGATGTCCAAGATTGCTGCCAGCAGCCTAGTCACCAGGGAACCAGCTAAAAAGACTTTAGAAAACGTTCTTCAGGCACTACCTCAGGCGGAACCTACTAAACGTAAGTCCCGTCGAGTCACCAGTGGGGGAGAAATCACCCCTGGATCTTCCGAATAGGTAGAAAAACATAGGCAAAGGGGTTTGACCAGTGCATAAGGCACAGGTAAGATTAGACCTTGTTGCCTAAAGAGCAACCAAATCCAAGAATTTTCGAACAAAGGGTATATCTGTGGTTTACGCAGTAGTCCGCGCGGGTGGCCGCCAGGAAAAGGTGTCAGTAGGCACCATCGTCACGCTTGACCGTCTAAAGGCTCAGGCTGGTGGCTCAATTGTGCTACCTGCTCTATTGCTTGTTGATGGCGACAAGGTTACTCACGAAGCTGAGGCTCTAGCCAAGGTGAAGGTAACTGCAACTGTCCTCGGTAACCTTCGTGGTCCAAAGATTGTTATCCAGAAGTACAAGAACAAGACCGGTTACAAGAAGCGTCAGGGTTTCCGCGCAGATCTAACCCGCGTCCAGGTCACAGAGATCAAGTAAGGATTTAGCAAATGGCATCCAAAAAAGGTGTTTCCTCAACCCGAAACGGTCGCGACTCTAACGCTCAGCGTCTAGGTGTTAAGCGTTACTCAGGTCAAGAAGTCAACGCAGGTGAAATTATTGTTCGTCAGCGTGGCACACACTTCCACCCAGGTCGCAACGTTGGCCGCGGCAAGGACGACACTCTATTTGCTCTAGCTGCTGGTGCAGTGCAGTTCGGTGAAAAAGGTGGCCGCAAGGTCGTCAACATCGTAGTTGCTGCTTAAGGTTCGCAAAAAACCAAGCATTAAGTTTTATTCAGATAGGCGAGCCAAAGTGCTCGCCTTCTGTCTTTAAGGGAAGGAGAAAATCATGGTTACATTCGTAGACCAAGTGACTCTTAACCTACGCGCAGGAAATGGTGGTGACGGCTGTGTTTCCGTCAAACGTGAAAAGTTCAAGCCGCTAGCTGGCCCAGATGGTGCCGATGGTGGTAACGGTGGATCTATCTCGCTTATCTCTGACCCGAACGTAACTACTCTGTTGGATTTTCACTTCAACACACACCGCGCCGGTGGCGATGGTGGGG
>JAEMTJ010000037.1 GCA_016462375.1 Rhodoluna sp.
GTGATGGGCAGACTGCGCGTTAGAGATTGGGACAACGGCGAACGTGCCGGAACCTCAGTTGAGATAGAAGCCGAGACTCTAGGGCATGACTTGGTCTGGGGCTCATCTACCTTTGTTCGAACAGTGAACGTCAGAGAAGAGCAGCCAAATCCTGAAGTCGAAGAAGAATTTGACGAGGAAGAGCCAAAGGCGAAGAAGAAGGCTATGGCCACGAATTAATAGACCTCTGGCTGCGGTTCTCCCCTAACCGGCCCTGCCAGTGGAGGCGACACCTAATTAGACAAGCAAGCATTGTTAGGCTCCTGACGCCTATACAGTTCTCGGATAAACTTATCCCTAGCGACCTTGAATAGTTGGGTGTCGCATTTATTTTGAGGAAAACCTTAAATGGCTGAATTCATCTACCAAATGATTAAGGCGCGTAAAGCGCACGGTGACAAAGTCATTCTCGATGATGTGACACTAGCTTTCTATCCAGGGGCAAAGATCGGTGTGGTTGGCCCTAACGGTGCTGGTAAGTCAACAGTGCTAAAAATCATGGCTGGCCTTGATATTCCTTCCAACGGTGAAGCTCGCTTAGCACAGGGGCACAGCGTCGGTATTTTGCTCCAAGAGCCACCACTTAACGAAGAAAAGACCGTGCTTGGAAACGTTGAGGAGGCCGTAGCTAACATCAAAGGCAAGCTGGATCGTTTTAATGAAATCAGTGCAGAACTTGCTAACCCTGATGCTGACTATGACACTCTCTTGGCTGAAATGGGTACACTGCAGGAAGAAATTGACCACCTCGATGCCT
This sequence comes from Rhodoluna sp., assembly GCA_016462375.1. Classification (GTDB taxonomy): domain Bacteria; phylum Actinomycetota; class Actinomycetes; order Actinomycetales; family Microbacteriaceae; genus Rhodoluna. The sequence continues at coordinate 797 of JAEMTJ010000037.1, forward strand.
GGGATTTAGATTCACAACTCGATCAGGCGATGGATGCGCTTCGTTGCCCACCGGGAGATACTCCGGTTACCAATCTTTCCGGTGGAGAGCGACGCAGAGTTGCGTTGTGTAAATTGCTTTTGGAAAAGCCAGACTTGCTTTTGCTTGATGAGCCAACAAACCACCTAGACGCAGAATCTGTGCTTTGGCTTGAGCAGCACCTAGCTAAGTATCCGGGTGCAGTTCTAGCTGTTACCCACGATCGATACTTCCTCGATAACGTTGCTGAATGGATTCTAGAACTTGACCGCGGTCGCGCTTACCCTTACGAGGGTAACTACTCGACTTATCTTGAGAAGAAGCAGGAACGTCTAGAAGTTTCAGGTAAAAAAGATGCGAAGTTAGCTAAGCGCTTGGGCGATGAATTGGATTGGGTAAGGTCATCTCCTAAGGCAAGGCAGACAAAATCTAAAGCTCGTCTAGCTCGTTATGAAGAAATGGCAGCGGAGGCAGATAGAACTAGAAAACTTGATTTTGAAGAAATTCAGATTCCACCTGGCCCGCGCCTTGGAAGCATTGTTCTAGAAGCTAACAACTTACAAAAGGGCTTTGAAGGTCGATCACTTATTAGTGGTTTGAGTTTCAGTCTTCCTAGAAACGGAATTGTTGGAGTGATCGGTCCTAACGGTGTCGGTAAGTCAACCCTGTTTAAGACAATCATTGGTCAAGAGCAACTCGATGGGGGAGAGCTGAAGATTGGTGAAACCGTAAAGGTCTCATATGTCGACCAGTCTCGTGGCGGTATTGACCCAGCTAAGTCTTTGTTTGAGGTTGTCTCCGATGGATTGGACTTCTTACAGGTTGGCAATGTGACCATGCCTTCTCGTGCCTATGTTGCAGCCTTTGGTTTTAAAGGCCCTGACCAGCAAAAGCCAGCAGGTGTCTTATCCGGTGGTGAGCGTAACCGCTTGAACTTAGCTCTTACTCTGAAGCAGGGCGGAAACCTGTTGCTTCTCGATGAGCCAACAAACGATTTAGATGTTGAAACACTTTCTTCACTGGAGAACGCTTTGTTGGAATTCCCGGGCTGTGCTGTGGTGATTACGCACGATAGATGGTTCCTCGACAGAGTGGCATCACACATCTTGGCCTATGAGGGAACTGATGATAATCCTGACCAGTGGTACTGGTTCGAAGGAAACTTCCAATCATACGAAGAGAACAAGATTGCTCGCCTTGGTCCAGAGGCAGCTAAGCCACACAGATCCACTTATCGCAGGCTAACTAGAGATTAGTTCCTCTTTAGGAATACGAACTATTCCTTCTTGAGCAACGGTTGCAACCAGTTCACCTTGACGATTAAAAATTTTTCCTAGTGATAAACCTCGTGCACCTCGAGCGTTGGGCGAATCTTGCACATAGAGTAACCATTCGTCAACCCTTGCTGGTCTATGAAACCACATTGCATGGTCGAGGCTTGCTGCCATCAGCCCCGGGTGTGACCAAACTAAACCGTGTCTGCGGTAAATCGGTTCTAATAATGAATAGTCACTGGCATAGGCAAGGGCTGCGTTATGCAAGATTTGATCATCTGGTAGCGCAGCGATTGTTCTGAACCAAATAGCTTGATGGGCAACGTGTTCACCTTCAACGTAGAAGTATATAGATTTCTCAATATGCCTCATATCAAATGGTCTTGCCTTGGCCCAGTATTGCGCTGACGGATCATCCATGCCGGCAACTAGATCTATCAGTGCGGGCAATGACTCTGGTTCAGGAATTCCTTCAGGAAGCGAATCTTGGTGTTCTAAACCCTTTTCAGTAATTTGAAAAGAATAGATGCTGGAAAATAATGGCTCACCGTTTTGATATGCCTGCACTCGTCTAGTGCTAAATGATCTGCCATCGCGAATGCGGTCAACTGAATAGGTTATTGGTAGGTCCATGTCACCACTTCTGAGGAAGTATCCGTGCATGGAATGGATGAATCTATCGGGTTCTACAGTGTTGCTAGCAGCCACCAATGCTTGGCCTAGCTGCTGTCCACCGAAGACTCTGCCGGTAGGCATGAAATTACTTGAACCAATAAAAATGTCTTCTTTAGTTCTAGCAACCCTAGAGAGTTTTAGGGTATCGAGAAGTTCTTGGAGGGGATCCTCGGAGATAGGCATAGATTCTGACAAAACAACTCCATATCGTCATTGATTGGGCTTGCACAGGTTAGTTTAGTTAGGCGATGAAGAATTTCTTTGAACTGCCCGAAGCAGAAGACCTAAACGACCTAATCAAATACATCAACAGAGCCCTGAAGATGGATCCTGAAGGTGGTGTGCGGGTTCGAGCCTATGGCGATGTTCTGACTGTTTATGTTGCGCCTACCTATAGTTTGAAGTTAGCAGAGAGCGCACCGCTAATCCTTGGGCTTCGCACAATGTCGCTAAAGCTGCCAACCGAGTTTGATCTTGCCTACCCGATTGCTGAATTTGCAGCCCTGCTACAACCAGATAGTGCAGGTGAGACTGAAAAGAATTTCAGTTTGCTGACTCGATTAGCCAAGGTAACCGGGCAGCCTGGTTTAAATACCGGCATTGCCTTACCGGAGAACGAATACACCGTGCACTGGAGTAATGAGACTCCAACTCGAACAGGTTGGGAACTCGGTGGTTACTTCAGCCAAGAAGAACTGACTGCAGCTGCCACTAAAGGTGTTGCAGCGGTTGCTGAGACGCTGCCAGCATCAGTTGGTGGCCCACTAGCGGCTCGGATCAGAGCAGAGATTTGGTCCAAGGCTATTGATTACAAATTCCCAATTCCAGCCGGTGCAGCCTTTGTAGCAGCTGGACTTGGTTTTCTTCTAGAAGGGGAACAAGTTCCCTGGTATGTCTCGGGTAAGTGGTTGCGACTTAGTCCGACTCATGGACACGTGCTATCTAAATTTGCTACCGATTATGTGAGTACTGCTAGCTAGTCTTCAAAAGTATTTAGCATCGCTGTTGCTGCGCTATCTAGATATCCCCACATTTGTTCATCGTAAATTGCTGGTAGTTGCTGAGCGTCAAGAGCAGCTCTCATGTGTTTTACCCAGGCAGCACGAGCAGCTGGGTTAATTTTAAATTGTTGGTGTCTAAGCCTTAGCCTCGGGTGCCCTCGTTGTTCTTGATAGGTCTTAGGTCCTCCCCAGTACTGCTCTAAAAACATTTGCAATCTTTCGGCTGCAGGAGCTAGATCTCCCTCTGGATACATCGGCCTCAGTATTTCGTCTTGTGCAACACCTTCATAAAACTTTGAACAGAGAGTCTTAAAGAATTCTTTACCGCCAACTAGGTCGTAAAGATTATCTTCGACGAACTCACCTTGGTTGCTAGGAATTCCAGCAGTTTCAACTAGATCTTTGTCTTCGAATTCCTCTGGTGTCTGATTCATTAGCCTTTTATATTCACAAAGATTGAGTTTTGACCTGTCGCCAACTTAATCTTGCTCTTATCTAGTTCAGCTTTAACAAGCTTTCTAAGTTCGCGAGCTAGATCGTCCTTGTCCTCTGGTTTGGTCTTTTGAACTAAACGAACCACGACTTGCTCACCGCTGAGAGCGTTGATGCCCCAAACTTCAGCAGTGCCGATAAGTGCCTTCTTGTTTGTCAGTGCTTTGGCTGCTCTAGTTAGAGCATCCTGGGCCTTTTCAATATTGGTGTTGTATTCCAACGCAACATCGATAACCACTCTTGCCCAACCCTGCGATTGGTTACCAACACGACCGATTTCACCATTTCGGACAAACCAAAGAGTTCCCTCAAGATCTCTAACCTGAGTGACTCTCAGGCCAACACTCTCAACCACGCCGATGGCTTGACCTAGGTCAACTGAATCGCCAACCCCGTACTGATCTTCAAAGACAATAAACAGGCCAGAGATTAGGTCTCTAACCAGTGACTGAGCACCGAAGCCAAGACCAGCACCAAGGATTCCGGCCCCAGCGAATATTGCCCCGGGTGAAACGCCAGCTTCAGATAGAACAACGCTGATGACTGTTAACATTAGGCCCCAGGTAGCAAGGTTTCCTAGAACTGATGCAATTGTTCTAGTTCTTTGCATTAGACGAGCTTGAGCAACAGGGGAGTGCTCATGTCCTTCAATCTTTTTAACGCTAAGAGCTACACCTTTGACAAGCCTTCTAATCGAGAACTGAAGAACTGCACGCAGCACAAGGGCAGCAAATATTGCTAGAACAATTCGAAGCACTGGACCCCAGTTTGCATAAAAAGTTGCAAACCAGTTTGTGAAATCAGCGTTGACCATAGTTAGTTATCTTTAGCCTGAACTTTAAGTGCTCTATCGATTGGGTCTAGGTTCTCAACCAAAAGCCGACGAAGAGCAGGTATTGCTGTGATTTCAGGAGTGTCCAAGAACGCTCTGGTCTTATCAGCAAGTTCTTTAGTGGCAATTGAAATCGGGTAAAGATTCACAATTGCATACTCGGCCATCTTGAAGGTCTTGGTATTCCACATCTTCAAAACATCCTGGAAGTATTTCTCAACATAAGGAGCAAGGAGCTCAATGTTTGCCCCCCTTGAGAAGCCAATAGTTGAATACTGCAAGATGGTGTTTGACCAGTCGTTGGTTTCAACCGCGGTGTGCCAGACAGATGCTTTAGCCTCTGCGGTTGGCACAGATGCCTTAGCCAGAGCAGCAGCCTTCTGGCCATTGGCAGTGTTATCGGTAGCGAGCATTGCATCAATCTCTGCAACATCTGCTGCGCCTAAAACAACTAGGCCGGTTAGCAGATCCCACTTTAGATCAGTGTCAATCTCAAGACCAGCAAGTTTCTCTTCACCGGAAAGGATTCCTCGTAGTGCAGTTGCGTGCTCAGGAGTGCTTGCAAAGCGCGGAGTAAATTTTAGGAACTGAAGCTGCGCTTCAGAGCCTGCAGCCGCAGCTCTTGCCATCTTCAGAAGTGCGTCACCAATCTTGCCTTTGTATTCTGCGCGGTTATCAGGCTTTAGATACATGCTCTGCACTGTTACCAACTGGTTTAACAATGTCATCATTGCCGTTGCGTTTGATTCGGTTGCAATGTTCTTTAGCACTAGGTGGATGAAGTCTTTAGGGTCAGCTTCTGCATCTCTGGTTGAATCCCAAGCAGCACCCCAAAGCAGCGCTCGTGCCTGTGAGTCAGTGAAATCAGCTAAGTGATCTAGGGTGGTTTGCCATGATCTGTCGTCCATGCGTAATTTGGCGTAAGCCAAGTCTCCGTCATTGAGCAGAATCAAATCTGGACGCTTGGTTCCAACGAGCTCAGGAACTTCAGTCTTAGCGCCATCGATGTCGATCTCGACTCGGTGGGTGCGAACTAGTTTGCCGTTCTGGTTGTTGTAATAACCAATGCCTAGACGGTGTGGTCTAAGAGTTGGATAGTCGACGTGGTGGGTCTGAATAACTGAGAAAGCTGAGATGTTTCCATCTGCACCTTCGGTTAGTTCTGCCTTCAGAGTATTTACTCCCGAGGTTTCAAGCCATAGCTTTGACCAGTCACGAAGTTCGCGACCAGAGGTTAGTTCTAGCTCGGTTAGTAGATCAACTAGCTCTGCGTTACCGAAAGCATGCTTCTTGAAATATGAAGCAAGGCCCTTCATGAAGTTCTCTTGACCTACCCAGGCAACAAGTTGTCTTAGTACTGAGCCACCCTTTGCATAGGTAATTGCATCGAAGTTAACCTGAACATCTTCAAGGTCACGGATGTTGGCAACGACAGGGTGAGTTGAAGGCATCTGGTCTTCACGGTATGCCCATGACTTCTCGTGAGAGGTAAAGGTGGTCCAGGCTTCTGTGAACTCGGTTGCTTCAGCAGTTGCAAGGTATGAAGCATATTCAGCGAATGACTCATTGAGCCATAGATCATTCCACCAACGCATTGTGACAAGGTCACCGAACCACATGTGGGCTAGTTCGTGCAGAACAGTGATGATTCTGCGTTCCTTGATGAAGCCGTTAACTGCTCCACGGAATACGTAGCTCTCAGTGATTGTTACTGCACCTGCGTTTTCCATTGCACCCGCGTTGAAGTCAGGAACAAAGAGTTGGTCATACTTCTCAAAAGGATATGGATATTGGAATTGTTCTTCGAAGAAAACGAAACCTGCTTTAGTCTTTTCGAAGAGGTAATCGGCATCGATGTATTTAGCAAGTGATGATCTGCCGTAAACACCAAGAGGAATAGTTCTGCCATCGCTTGAAGTTAAGTGGTCGCGCCATTCAGAATATGGACCTGCGATTAGAGCGGTGATGTATGAAGAGATTCTAGGAGTTGGGGCGAAAACCCAAACTGCAGTGCCATCGCCACGATCAACGGCTGTTGGTGTTGGTGAGTTAGAAATGACTTTCCATTTACTTGGAGCTGAAACTGTGAACTGGAAAGTTGCCTTGAGGTCAGGCTGCTCAAAGACAGCAAACATTCTTCTTGAATCAGGAACTTCGAACTGGGTGTATAGGTAGACCTCTTGATCTACTGGGTCAACAAATCTGTGCAGACCTTCACCGGTGTTCATGTATGGGTTATCGCTAACCACAACTAGTTCATTCTCCGCTTGGAGGTTATCTAGTTGGATTCGGATCCCATCACTGACAGCTGAGACATCTAGGTCTTTGCCGTTTAGGGTGACGCGGTGAACGGTCTTGGTGATGGCATCGATGAAAATTGATGCGCCGATCTTGTGGCTATTGAATTTAACTGTTGTGGTTGCACCAAAAACCTCTTCGCCTTTGAGAAGGTCTAGTTCAACGGTGTATGAGAGAACCTCAACAAGCTCGGCACGCTCAATGGCTTCCAGGCGGGTTAGATTTTCAGCAGGCATTACAAACTCCAATGGTTGTTTAGGGATGTTAGGAACTAGCCTAGTATTGACCAACGATAACCCTGAAAAGGTAGCCATAAATGCGCATACATATAGCCACAGACCATGCCGGACTTGAGCTCAGCCATTTCCTCATTGAGGAGCTAGCTAAAGCAGGCCATGAGGTCTTTGACCACGGACCTAAGCAATACGATGCTCTCGATGACTACCCAGGATTCTGCATAAATGCAGCCTTGGCGGTTAAATCAGATGAGGCTGCTGGTCTTGAGGCGCTGGGAATTGTCTTGGGTGGCTCTGGTAATGGTGAGCAGATTGCCGCCAATAAGGTCCAGGGCATCAGAGCAGCTCTTGTTTGGAACCTGGACACTGCAAAGCTTGCTCGTCAGCACAACGATGCCAACGTTGTAGCCGTTGGTGCTCGCCAGCATGATCAAACTGAGGTGTTGGAACTAGTACTTGCTTTCATTGCGGAGCCTTTCTCACAGGACGAAAGGCACATAAGAAGAATTGGCAAGATAGCAACTTACGAACAAAACGGGGAGATTCTGTAGTTAGATGCCCGAAGGTCATTCCGTTCAGCGAACAGCTGATGAACTAAACAAGTTATTCAAAAATAAGCCTGTTCAGGTAGATTCCCCGCAGGGGAGATTTGCCTCTGAAGCAAAGCTCATCACAGGTAAGAAGATTATTCGAGTTAGAGCTATCGGTAAGCAGTTATTTATTGATTTTGAAAACAAACTAACCTGCCGAGTTCACCTAGGGATCTATGGCAAGTGGAGATTTGTTCCTAAAAACAAGGAAGAGACTCTCACTGGTGCTGTCAGGGTAAGGTTCTATGATTCAGAGAACATTGCCGATCTTCGTGGCCCAACTGTATGTGAAGTTATAGATACCAAATCAGTCAAACTAATAGAGAGACGGTTAGGTCCAGACCCGACTAATCCAGATCCTAAGAAGCTTCAGCTAGCGAAGTTTGTAGATCGAGTTCTTTCATCCAAGAGTTCAATCGGTTTGTTGCTGATGAATCAAGATGTGATCAGTGGCATTGGAAACGTCTATCGTGCTGAGATTTTGTTCAGAGCTGGAATAAGTCCTCACGTTTTAGGTAATCAACTTACTCAGGGCCAGGTAGTTGCTCTTTGGGAGGACTCTGTAAGGCTCATGAAGGTGGGGGTTAAGACCGGTTTCATGATTACCAGGGAAGAGTTATTGACTAAAAAGCCTAAGAAGGCAGATAGAAACTATGTCTATAAGCGAGAGGGTTTGGGGTGCCTTAGGTGCTCTGGAACTGTCGTTATTGAGCTTATGGCTACTAGAAAGCTCTATTGGTGTCCTGGTTGCCAGAGGTAATTGGAGCGGATGACGGGAATCGAACCCGCGCCATCAGTTTGGAAAACTGAGGCTCTACCATTGAGCTACATCCGCGCAACTTATAACTTTAAGCGCAAATACATTCTATGGGTTAGGATTACCAAGGTTGTTTTGTTCTTGCGCAAGTGAGGATAAAAACCACCGGGGTGTAGCGTAGTGGCTAGCGCGCCTGCTTTGGGAGCAGGATATCGCAGGTTCGAGTCCTGTCACCCCGACCATTTTTGTAATACAAAATCGGTTCACAAACAAAGTGAAACCTTGCTCAGGAGATACCGTTGAAGACAGTAGTTGAACGCCTAACCCCAACCCGTGTCAAGCTAACCATCGAGGTCAGCCCGGTAGATTTCAAGCCAAGTCTTGATCACGCCTACGAGCACATTGCTGAGACAGTAAACATTCCAGGTTTCCGTAAGGGCAAGATTCCAGCTGCAATCTTGGACCAGAGAGTTGGCCGTGGAGCAATCCTTGCTCACGCAATCAACGATGGCCTAGATTCCATCTACCGCTCAGCTATTGAACAAGAAAAACTTCGCCCACTGGGTCAGCCTGCTGCTGATGTTAAATCAACTCCAGATGAGAAGACTTTTGCCGGCGACCTAGTTGTCGAAATCGAAGTTGAAGTTAGACCAGAAATCAAGCTTCCAGAATTCAAGGGTTTGAAAGTAAAGGTTGATGCAATCACCGTCAACAAGCTTGAAATCGATGATGAAATTGAGCGTCTACGTTCACGTTTTGGAACTCTAGTTACCGTTGAGCGTCCAGCTAAAAAGGGCGACTTCACTTCAATTGATTTGATTGCTTCTGTTGATGGAAACAAAATCGACCAGGCGGAGAACATTTCTTACGAAATTGGTAGCGATTCTCTGCTTGATGGCATCGATGATGCTCTGGACACTTTGACTGCTGGAGAGACCACAACTTTCAAGAGCAAGCTTGTCGGTGGCGACAAGGCTGGCCAGGAAGCTGAAATCACTGTGACTCTAAACGCTGTCAAGGAACGAGAACTTCCAGCTCTAGATGATGCTTGGGCAGCCATGGCTAGCGAGTTCGACACCTTAAAAGAACTTAGAACTTCTCTTGAAGATCAGATCAAACGCAGCAAGTCATACACCCAAGGTCTTCAGGCTCGTGAACTGCTAACCGAAAGACTACTTACCCTTGTCGATGTTCCGGTTTCAGATGAACTTGTCAACGCCGATGTTGAGCGCCACCTTGAAGGTGAAGGCAAGACTTCTGATGACCCGCACCGTGCAGAAGTAATCGTTGAATCAACCAAGTCTTTTCAGGTTCAGATGCTGCTTGACGCTATCGCTGAAGCCGAGCAGGTCAAGGTAAATGAGAATGAACTTCTGCAGTATTTGATGCAGGCTAGCCAGTCCTACGGAATGGAGCCTAACGAATTCGTCAAGGTAGTTGACGAGCAGGGCCAGATTCCTTCATTCGTTGCAGAGGTTGCTCGCCGTAAAGCGCTATCAGTAGTTCTGGAGGCAGCAATTGTTACTGACAGTGAAGGCAAAAAGGTAGACCTAGCCGAATTCAGTAAGACTGATGATGGCTTTACCCCTGAGAACCACGAGGGTCACGACCACGACTAAATTTGCCTGTGGCGAACACTGCGAAGATTTAGCGGTTTCCTCGGTTATCTTGATTAGGCAATAGTGAGAGATAGAGGAACTGTAGATGAGTGAAAATACCCAAATAAGCAATGTCTTCGAAAGACTGCTTAAAGACAGAATCATTTGGTTAGGTGATGACGTTCGCGATGATAACGCTAACGAAATCTGCGCCAAGATGTTGCTCCTTGCAGCTGAAGATTCATCCAAGGACATCTTCCTATACATCAACTCACCAGGTGGATCGATTACCGCTGGTATGGCCATCTATGACACCATGCAATACGTACCAAACGATGTAGTTACAGTCGGTATCGGTATGTGTGCCTCTATGGGTCAGTTCTTGCTAACAGCAGGGGCAAAAGGCAAGCGCTTTTTAACTCCAAACACCAGAGTGCTTTTGCACCAACCTTCGGGTGGTTTTGGCGGAACAGCTGCAGACATCCAAACACAGGCTTCGCTAATCAATGACATGAAAAAGCATCTGGCAGCTATCACTGCGCAAAGAACCGGCAAGACTGTCGAGCAGGTAATGGCTGATGGTGATCGTGACCGTTGGTTCACGGCTCAAGAAGCTTTGGAATATGGCTTCGTTGATCACATTCAAGAATTTGCAGCAGTATCAACTGGCGTAGGCAAGAAGTAAGGGAAGCTCAAATGACAAATAACAACATGCCTGAATCCCGTTACATTCTTCCTTCGTTTGAAGAAAGAACTCCTTACGGTTACCGTCACCTCGATCCATACACCAAGCTCTTTGAAGACAGAATTGTTTTCCTAGGCGCCCAGGTTGATGACGTTACTGCCGATGACGTCATGGCTCAGCTGCTGGTTCTTGAAAGCCAGGACCCTGACCGCGACATCACTATGTATATCAACTCACCCGGTGGATCTTTCACAGCGCTTACCGCTATCTATGACACCATGCAATACATCAAGCCTCAGATACAGACTGTTTGTCTAGGACAAGCTGCCTCGGCAGCAGCAGTATTGCTAGCCGGTGGAGCACCTGGTAAGCGTCTAGCGCTGCCTAACTCAACGATTCTGATCCACCAGCCAGCTTCTGGTGGCGGTGGCCGTGGTCAGGCATCTGACATCGAGATTCAGGCAGCAGAGATTATGCGTATGCGTGTTTGGCTAGAAGAAACCATTGCCAAGCACTCTAACCAGAGTCAAGAGCAGGTCAGCAAAGACATTGAGCGCGACAAGATACTCACAGCTGCTCAAGCCCTTGAATATGGTCTGAT
>JAEMTJ010000005.1:0-4428 GCA_016462375.1 Rhodoluna sp.
AGGCGGACAGCAGCAAAGAGTGGCTATAGCTAGAGCGCTAGCAATGAAACCAAAGTTGATGCTGTTCGATGAGCCAACATCCGCACTGGACCCAGAATTGGTCGGAGATGTCCTAGATGTCATGAAGAACCTGGCTAAAGCAGGTATGACCATGATCGTGGTAACTCACGAGATGGGCTTTGCCCGTGAAGTTGCCGATAAAGTGGTATTTATCGACAAAGGTGTCATCGTTGAGAAGGGTAAACCTAAGCAAGTCTTAGATAACCCGCAAGAAGCAAGAACAAAAGCATTCCTAAACAAAGTTCTTTAGCAAACCAAACCAAAGAGAGCGAGAATAAAATGGCTATAAAGAAACTAGGTCTAGTAGCAGTTATGTCTGCTGGATTATTACTACTTGCTGGTTGTGCCGGCGGAGTAAACAACGGTGTTGACCAGTCAAAGGTTGACAAGGCAGCACAGGCACTTCTTCCTGCTGACTTTCTAGAAAACGGCATCGATGTTGCTAGCGACATCCCCTACGAGCCGTTCGAATATAACGATGAAAACGGGGACCTAACCGGCTTCGATGTTGAACTTGGTGCTTTGATTAGCCAGAAGCTAGGTACCGAACTTCGATTCAACGATGCCGTCTTCGACACCATCATTGCCTCTCTTGAAGCAGGAACTAACGACATCATCATTAGCTCGATGAGCGACACCCTTGAGCGTCAAGCAAAGGTTGACTTTGTTGACTATCACATCGGTGGTTCACAGATGATCGTTGCCAAGGGTAACCCTGAAGGAATCGTAAATGCAGCAAGCCTCTGCGGTAAGACTGTTATCGTCCAGAACGGAACCATACAGATTGACCTTGTGGGAACAATGTCGGCTGACTGTGAAGCAGCTGGAAATCCATCCATTAACCTCACCACTCTTCCTGACGCACCTCTCATGGAGAACGCTCTTCGTGCAGGACAGGGCGATGCAGTAATGATGGACTCACTTGTAGCTCAAGGCGCTGCAGCTAAGGCAGGAGACGGCGAGTACTTCGACGTTGTTACAGATCCAGCTGCACCTAACGGTTACGATGCAGGCTTTGTCGGTGTCGCTATCTTGAAGAAGGACACAGCTCTTCGCGATGCAATCCAGGCAGCACTGCAGTCACTTATTGATGACGGACAGTATGCAACTCTGCTAGCAAAGTGGAACATGTCTTCAAATGGTGTTAGTTCAGCCAGCGTCAACGGAACTGTCGAGTAATTCAGAACTGAACGATTACGGGTCGGCCAATTGGTCGGCCCGTTTTCTTTTGTGGATAACTTCAACTGAGCTAAAAGGAATTTACTAGCATCAAGCGATGCGCAAGACTATGGTAATCCTGTCAACAATGGCACTTAGCCTCATCGGTATTTATCTAGTAACCGTTGGCTATGCCAAACCATTAGCTCCACCACTGAGAATTGGAGTGTTGGTTTCAGATTCCGGTCCACTTTATTTTGCTGGACCGATTCAGAGAGCTGCCGTGAAATTAGCGGTAGCAGATTTAGCGAAAGCCACTTCGCCAGTAACGGTCAGTGTTGATTTTGAAGATCTGGGGAACTCAGATAGTGAGTTTCTCAATTCAGTTAACAGGCTTTCCAAATTCAAACCAGATCTAACTTTGGCTCCAATCGAATCCAGCTCGGCGATTAGGTTTATAAAATACATTGGGCCGCTCCCTGTAATTTCAGTGGCTGCGTTAACCGAAAAAACCGATCACCCAGGTTGGCTATTCAGGTTGGCGACTACCCAATCACAGGAGATTATCGCTCTTGCTCAATACATAGTGGACACCAAAGCAGACTCTGCTGCCATCGTCTTTAGCGATGATGACTATGGGCGAGCCACTATGAAGTCATTGGCCATGGCGTTTGCACTTAGAGGATTGAGTAAGGTGCAGTTAGTGCCGGTCACGGAAAGTAAAGTTTTGTTGAAATCAAACCCTGATGCTGTTGTTCTTGCCACGATGGAACAATCAATTACTTTCCTGAGCGAATCTGCAAATTTGCCAAAGAAACCAAAACAGCTCTATCTGGTGGCGGGAAATCAAGCAAATTACTCTAATTTTCCCTGGGCAGAGAACTTAGCTGGAGCATTGGCGCTTTCTTCGGATAACGATGTTCCAGCGGGCTTTCGATCGAGGCTGGCCCAAGCGCTAAACCGACCTGGACTACAAACATCACAGAATCCAATAGTCGCCTTGGCGTATCGCAGTTATCAGGCAGTCATGCTCTCGGCTGACAGTTACCTGAGGGCCAAGAGCAATGGTGCAATCAAGATAAGGGCTGCGCTTTTGGACGCCCAAGTTGACGGAGCAGATCTGTTTACGAGCGCTGGTTTCCTGAATCAGGCTAAATTCAAACTCTATAAGTACTCTGCAAAGGGCAGTTATTCTCCGGTTGGAGAATATGACCCTAAACAATAGGGCTTTTGGCAGGGTAGAATTGGCCTACCGCTAAATTTTGACAGGGCAAAAATGACTCAAAATGACCCATTTGGTTTTACCGGACTTACCTATGATGACGTCTTGCTTCTACCCGGTCAGTCCGATATCGTCCCTAGCCAGGTAAACACCAGGACTCAGGTCACCAAGCGCTTATCTATCAACATCCCTTTGCTTTCCTCTGCCATGGACACCGTAACCGAGGCAAGACTGGCTATTGCCATTGCTCGTCAGGGTGGATTGGGTGTGCTGCACCGTAATCTATCTATCGACCAGCAGGCAACTCAGGTAGATCTAGTCAAGCGCTCAGAAGCTGGAATGATTACCCACCCGGTAACCACCCACCCGTTAGCAACTTTGCAAGAAGTGGATCACATCTGTGGTACCTACCGAGTATCAGGTTTGCCAGTTATCGATGAGGATGGCACCCTGCTTGGCATTGTCACCAACCGCGACATGAGATTTGTAAACGAGGTTCAGAAGTCAATCACACTTGTGAAGGACGTAATGACCCCGATGCCTTTGGTAACAGCACAGGTTGGTATCAGTCCAGAGAGCGCTATAGCAATCTTTGCTCAACACAGAATCGAAAAACTACCAATTGTTGATGCCAGTAACAAACTTCGCGGGCTCATTACCATCAAAGATTTCGATAAGAGCGAGAAGTATCCTTTGGCTAGCAAAGATTCAGCTGGACGATTGATGGTTGCTGCTGCTGTTGGTGTTGGCAATCAGGGTTGGGAAAGAGCGATGGCTCTGGTTGATGCTGGAGTAGATATCTTGATTGTTGACACAGCTCACGGACACAACACTGCCGTGTTAGATATGGTTGCCAAGTTAAAGGCAGAACCAGTTGCAAAGCATGTTGATGTAATTGGTGGAAACGTAGCAACTCGCGAAGGTGCAGCAGCACTAGTTGCCGCCGGTGCCGATGGAGTTAAGGTCGGAGTCGGCCCGGGCTCTATTTGCACTACTCGTGTGATCGCCGGTGTTGGTGTTCCTCAGATTACAGCTGTCTATGAAGCTAGCTTGGCTTGCAAACCGGCAGGGGTACCAGTAATTGCTGATGGTGGTTTGCAGTTCTCTGGAGATATTCCAAAGGCACTTGTTGCCGGAGCCAATGCTGTGATGATTGGCTCACTTCTTGCTGGTACTGACGAGGCACCTGGAGATATCACTTTTGTTGGAGGAAAGCAGTTCAAGACTTACCGCGGTATGGGCTCTCTTGGCGCGATGCAATCTCGAGGAGAAGCGAAGAGTTATTCCAAGGACCGTTACTTCCAGGACGATGTCCTTCGTGAAGACAAGCTAGTTCCTGAAGGTATTGAAGGAAGAGTTCCCTACAGGGGAAGTGTCGCGAGCGTTGCCCATCAACTTATCGGTGGCCTTCGAGCTGCTATGGGTTATGTCGGGGCTGGCACTATCGAAGAGTTACAGGCTAAAGGTAAGTTCGTCAGAATTACTCCTGCAGGTTTGAAAGAGTCGCACCCACACGATATTCAAATGACTGTAGAAGCACCAAATTACAACAACCGCTAGGAGATACCGTTGAGCGAAATAGAAATTGGCCGCGGTAAGCGTGGTAACCGAAGCTGGTCCTTCGATGACATTGCAGTAGTTCCATCTAGAAGAACTAGAGACCCGAGAGATGTCTCAACAGCTTGGAACATCGATGCATACAGCTTTGAGCTACCAGTACTGGCTGCCCCTATGGACTCAGTAGTTTCCCCTGAGACTGCTATTGCCATTGGCAAACTAGGGGGACTGGGAGTCCTTGATCTAGAAGGACTCTGGACGAGATACGAAGATCCAGCCAAGCAACTAAAAGAGATCGCAAACCTAACTGAAGCCGAGGCGACTGTTGGTTTACAGAGAATCTACGCAGAACCAATCAAGCCTGAACTTATTCGTGATCGGCTAGCTCAGATTCGTAAAGCAGGAGTAACTGTTGCCGGAGCTCTTTCTCC
>JAEMTJ010000005.1:4528-39019 GCA_016462375.1 Rhodoluna sp.
ACTCGTAACGTTCTAGGTATTCATGCTCCGATGGCAACCGCTGTTGCCGATGTTGCAGGCGCCCGACGCGATTACATGGATGAATCCGGTGGTCGCTACGTTCACGTAATTGCAGATGGTGGCTTAGGTTCTTCTGGAGATATTGTTAAGGCAATTGCATGTGGTGCAGATGCTGTGATGCTTGGTTCAGTTTTGGCTAGAGCTAACGAAGCACCTGGTTCAGGCTGGCACTGGGGAGCGGAAGCTTACAACCCAGAACTTCCTAGAGGAGAAAGAGTAAACGTTGGAAATGTTGGGTCACTAGAACAAATCTTGCAAGGTCCTTCATCGGCTGCTGATGGCAGAACTAATCTGATGGGTGCACTAAGACGTGCAATGGCGACTACTGGATACTCAGATCTAAAAGAGTTCCAAAGAGTTGACACTGTTGTTGCACCATACAATTCCTAACCCATGCTAAAACTTGCTCTAACTTTCAAGTGGCTCGGAGCGCTCTTAATGTGCCTTTTGCTGGCTGGAATTTTTGCAGCACTGGCCCAATGGCAGGTAACCAGATCTGTATTGCCTAATTCTGATAACGCTGGTTGGGACATTGTTCAAACAGAACCAATCGAAAATATTGCTCAACCGGGTCAAAGCAATACCTTCAACGAAATCAGCAAAGCCGGTAAGAAGAAAGTTCTCACTGAGGTAACGACCAATCTAACCGTCAACGCTCAGGCAGCCGTCTTGGTCGCTAACCGTATTCAACTAGACGGCACTGAGGGTTACTGGCTAGTAATGCCGGCAACAACGCAGAGCGGAAGACTCTATGTTGCTGTTGGTTTTATCGCTGAGCAATCTCCAGCAAAGGTAGTTCTCGCTGAGGCGAGAAAGCTAATTCTGCCCATGGCACTACTCACCGTCCAAGGTCGATATATCCCGAACGAAGCTCCTCAGCAACAGCTAGATGTAGACACCCTTAGCACTCTCTCGATAGCCCAGCTGCTGAATCTTCCGGGGCTCAGCCAAGGCGTTGAGTCAAATACCTATAGCGGAGCATTGGCGCTGACGCATAAGAACCAGTTCAGCTCGATCCCTAATCTTGAGACAATCACTATTGGTCTTGCCAAATCAGAGTCTGAGTTGAATTGGCTTAGTGCCTTTTATGCAATCGAATGGACCGTCTTTGCGCTTTTTGCACTATTTATCTGGTGGCGTTTACTGTCCGATGCATACCTGAAGCAGCAGAGTAAAATAGGGTAATGACCTCCCCAACTGAAGCCCAATCTGCTCTGTCTTTCTACCGAGTGACCTCAGTCACCACCGGGGTCTTTCTCTTGCTTGTGGTTGCTGAAATGATCCTCAAATATGCCTTCGGCCAAACCATCTGGTCTGGCGGATCAGTCGGGTTCCTCGGGTTAGTGCCAAATGCTGTCGACGACACTGGACTCCCTGAATCTGGAACAGACATCTCAAAGACCTTGCTTCAGATTCATGGACTGCTCTATGTTGTGTATCTGCTTGCAGATTTCAGAATCTGGAGACTGGCGGAACTGAAGTTCAAAGACTTTGTTGTGATCGCGATGGGTGGAATCGTTCCATTGAGCTCATTCTTTATCGAGCGTAGCTATAACAAGAAACTTGAAGTTATCTTTGCTGAAAAGGCAGGTAAGCAAAATTAGTGAAGTTGCTAGCCGTCCAGTTTTAGTCGTTGACTTTGGTGCGCAGTATGCGCAGCTAATAGCCAGACGTGTTCGCGAGGCTGGTGTTTATAGCGAGATTGTGCATCACAATGTTTCTGCTTCAGAAGTAACTGCCAAGAACCCGCTAGCCATTATTCTTTCTGGTGGTCCATCAAGTGTCTATGAGCCTGGCTCACCACAACTAGATAAAGGCATTTTGGAGCTAGGGGTTCCAGTGCTCGGTATTTGCTATGGTTTTCAAGTTTTAGCTCAAGCGCTCGGTGGTCGCGTTGATAAGACGGGGCTTAGAGAGTATGGAGCGACAGAGCTAACTGTTACCGCTGCCGGTGAAATTCTTGCAGGACAAGCGGCTAATCAGATTTGTTGGATGAGCCACGGCGATCAGGTTATGGTTGCCCCTGATGGTTTTGAAGTTTTAGCTAGCACTGCAACAACACCGGTTGCCGCCTTTGCTAGCAGTGAGAAGAAGATTTACGGTGTGCAGTGGCATCCAGAAGTCAAGCACTCACAATTTGGTCAGAATGTTCTAGAGAATTTCCTACACAGTGCTGCAGGTATCTCCGCTGACTGGAACAGTGGCAATGTTATTGCCGACCAGGTTGCCAAGATCAAGGCTCAGGTTGGTAGTGACAGGGTTATCTGTGGTTTATCCGGTGGTGTCGACTCTGCTGTTGCAGCAGCTCTTGTTCACAAAGCTGTTGGTGACCAGCTGGTTTGTATTTTCGTGAATCATGGCTTGATGCGTTCAGGTGAAGTTGAGCAGGTAGAGCGTGACTACGTTGCAGCTACCGGTATTCGTTTAGTAACTGTTGATGCAGAAGAGAAGTTTTTAGCTGCTCTTGCCGGTGTTACCGATCCTGAAACCAAGCGAAAGATTATCGGACGAGAATTTATCCGTTCCTTTGAAGATGCTCAGGCTCAATTGATTGCAGAGTCACAGGCGGATAACCGCCCAATAAAGTTCCTTGTTCAGGGAACCCTGTATCCAGATGTTGTTGAATCTGGTGGTGGTGTCACCGCAGGTATCAAGAGTCACCACAACGTGGGCGGATTGCCTGATGACCTTCAGTTTGAACTTGTTGAGCCACTTAGAACCCTATTCAAAGATGAGGTTAGAGCTATTGGTAAAGAGCTAGGGCTGCCTCATGAAATCGTTGGCAGACAGCCATTCCCAGGTCCTGGTCTTGGTATTCGTATTGTTGGTGAAGTAACTAAAGAACGCCTTGATCTGCTTCGTCAAGCTGATGCCATCGTTAGAGAAGAGCTAACTGCAGCTGGTTTAGATGGTGAAATCTGGCAGTGTCCAGTAGTGCTGCTAGCTGATGTCAGATCAGTTGGTGTGCAGGGTGATGGTAGAAGCTATGGTCACCCAATTGTGCTTAGACCGGTTTCTAGTGAAGACGCCATGACTGCTGACTGGTCTAGATTGCCTTATGACCTACTGGCTAAAATCTCTAATCGAATAACCAATGAAGTATCTGGTGTAAACAGAGTGGTGCTAGATGTCACTAGCAAGCCACCTGGCACCATCGAGTGGGAATAACACTTTCATGAGCTCACCTTTGGTTATAGCTCATCGAGGTGCAAGTGCATATCGACCGGAGAACACTTTAGAAGCATTTGAACTGGGTCTTGCCCAAGGTGCTGATGGGATTGAGTTCGATCTAGTCACAACCAAAGACCAAGAACTCATCATCAGACACGAAAACACTCTCAGTGGGACAACCAATGTCAAGGACCTTTCATCATTTCAGACACTGAAAAGAGACGGACAAAGCAACCTACCCACCGATTGGTTTTCAGAAGATTTCACCCTTGCTGAAATTAAGCAACTCAGGGCAATTGAGAGACTCCCAGAGCTTCGACCTGGCAGTTCAAAATTCGATGGTCAGTTTGAGATACCGACATTCAAAGAATTACTAACTAAAGATTTCATCACAGACAAGCTATTAGTAGTGGAGTTAAAAAGCGGTAGTCATCTCGATCAAGTCTCGCAAAGCATCGGTGCTTTGGCAGCGAAAGAAATTCGCTCAGGAGAGCCTAAATGTGAGCTAATTATTGAGTCTTTTGATTTAGAAGTATTGCTCGATGCCAAAGAGCAACTAGAGGGCTTTGAAGCAAGCTATCTTTACGCGTTAGAAGGAACATCGCTTGAGCATCTTGACCTGTATTACCTAGCTGAAAACTTTGAGGGACTGACAATCTCGCTAGAGATGCTCTTCAGTGAGGATTGGGTGGGATTTTGCCACGAGGCAGGGCTTCAGGTTTGGGCATACACAGCCAGAGCAGAGGATGCTGAAACTTCCATCGATGAGTATTACGAGAGAATCATCGAAACCGGTGTTGATGCCATTTTTGCCGACCACCCAGACCTGCTTCGGCGTGTGCTGGCCGACCGAGGCTGAACTGTCCCCAGTGCAACCTAAGATTGCTTAGTTATGACCTACTTAGAACCCACTAACTCAGAGAACCTGCTTGACGGACTAAACCCTCAGCAGCGTGAAGCTGTCCTCTACAGAGGGCCAGCTCTTCTCATTGTTGCTGGTGCCGGTTCTGGTAAGACCAGGGTGCTAACCCACAGAATTGCTCATTTGCTTGGGAATAAAGAGGCATGGCCTTCCCAGATCTTGGCCATTACCTTCACCAATAAGGCGGCTAACGAGATGCGTGAACGTATCAAGCATCTAGTTGGTGACCCAGAGGGCATGTGGATTAGGACTTTTCACTCTGCTTGTTTACAAATCCTTCGTAGAGAAGCAGAACGACTGGGCCACAACTCAAACTTCACTGTCTATGACACCGGAGACACCCGAGCACTAATCAAAAGGCTTATCAAAGCCGGTGGCTATGACATCGACAGTCTAAAACCTCAGGTAGTTGCGGCAGTCATCAGCAAAGCAAAGAACGAACTACAAACAGCAGAAGACTTCGCTACCAACGTTGATACAAAGAACCCAAAGTCTTCAGCTATAGCTGAAGTCTTTACTGCCTATGAACATGAGAAGAAGCGCAACAACGCTTTTGACTTTGATGACCTAATTGGCGAGACAGTCTTCTTACTTCGTGCCTTTCCTGAAGTGGCAGCTAACTACCAACGCAAGTTCAGACACATCCTGGTTGATGAATATCAGGACACTAACCACGCTCAATACTCTCTGATTAGAGAACTCACCAAACCAATCCATTCAGCACATGCCATCCCAGATCCTAAGACAGGTGAACTATTAGGTCCGGCATCGCTTACCGTAGTTGGTGACAGCGACCAATCCATCTATGCTTTCCGCGGAGCAGATATCAGAAACATCTCTGAGTTCAGCAAAGATTTTAGTGGTGCTCAGACCATCCTCTTGGAACAGAACTACCGCTCAACTCAGAGCATTCTCTCTGCAGCTAACGCCGTGATTGCCAAGAACTTTGATCGACCTGACAAGAACCTATGGACTGATG
This sequence comes from Rhodoluna sp., assembly GCA_016462375.1. Lineage (GTDB taxonomy): Bacteria > Actinomycetota > Actinomycetes > Actinomycetales > Microbacteriaceae > Rhodoluna. The sequence goes on from JAEMTJ010000005.1 coordinate 9,661, forward strand.
CAGGTTCGGGTGAACAAATTATTCAATTCACTGCTATCGATGAACGTCATGAAGCAGGTTTTATCGTTGACCAGGTCCAGGAGCATCATGGAGCAGGTGTTGCCTATAGTCAGATGGCGATCTTGTATCGGACTAACGCACTTACTCCAAGCATCGAAGCAGAACTCAAATCGCAACGAGTGCCCTATGTGGTTATCGGTGGCTTGAAATTCTATGAGCGTAAAGAAATCAAAGATGCGCTAGCCTATCTAACTGCCATTTCTAATGGTAGAGACGATGAAGCGGTTCGAAGAGTTCTGAATGAACCAGGCCGTGGCATCGGGGACAAAACAGAACTCAAGATTGCTCAACTTGCTCGAACGAACCAAATCAGTTTTAGGGAAGCCCTCGGTTATTCACATGATTTGAGTGTTGGGCCAAAACTCACTGAAGCTATCGCTAAATTCTCAAAATTACTAACCGAGCTAGAAGCGATGGCTCAGACGGCAAAGATCAGCGATGTTCTTATCGAAGCTCTGGTCCGATCCGGTTACCGATACAACCTGGAGATGAGTAGAGATCCTCAGGATGAGGCAAGAGTTGAAAACCTTGATGCTCTGGTTGGCCAGGTCATTGAGTATCAGTTACGCAATCAGGAAGCTACCCTTGCCGACTACCTTGCTGAAATCACTCTGGCTGCGGCCGCTGATGAAATTGATGATGGTTCAGGACAGGTTTCTCTGATGACCCTGCACACAGCTAAGGGTTTGGAATACCCAGTGGTGTTTATCGCAGGACTTGAGCAGGGGACCTTGCCACATATGCGTTCCTTCGAGGAAGTTGGTGGCTTGGCCGAAGAGAGACGTTTGTTCTATGTCGGTATCACCAGAGCAATGAAGCAGTTGTATTTGACCTTGGCTTTGCAAAGAACTCTGTTTGGTCAAATGAATTCCACTATGCCTTCGAACTTCTTGCAAGATATCCCAACTGAGTTGGTTGATCAACGAGGCGCAGAGCGAGAGAAACCGATGTATCAAGCTCGTGCAGTTGGTTCAGGTAGCTATGACCGAGCACCACGGGAGAAGAAGGTTTGGAATAACGCAATCACTCAGGTCAGGAATAACGAGGGGCTGGTGTTGGCAGTTGGCGATAAGGTCAAGCACGATGACTTTGGTCTTGGAACGGTTATTGCCACCACAGGCGAGGGTGCTCGCCAGACAGCTGAGATACGCTTTGAACAGGTTGGAACTAAGCGTTTGATGGTGCGAGTGGCACCCATCGAGAGGCTCTAAACTTACATACAGGTGCACGTTCTAGTGCCCATTTTTTCTGATTGGAATCATAAGTGGATTTATTTGAATACCAAGCCCGCGACCTTTTTGAAGCCTATGGCGTCCCGGTCCTACAAGGCATTGTTGCTGATACTCCAGAAGAAGTTGAAGCAGCCGCTGCCAAGATTGGTGGGACCGTTGTGGTTAAGGCTCAGGTCAAAGCTGGCGGTCGTGGCAAAGCTGGAGGAGTAAAGGTGGCGCACACTCCTGCTGATGCTAAAGCTGTCTCGGTTGACATTCTTAATCTAACCATCAAGGGTCACAGGGTGAACCGTGTGATGGTTGCCCAAGGTGCAGCTATCGATAAGGAGTATTACTTCTCAGTTCTGCTAGATAGAAGCAACAGAACTTTCCTATCGCTTTGCAGCGTTGAAGGTGGAATGGAAATTGAACAGCTTGCTGAGGAGCGTCCAGATGCGCTAGCCAAGATTGCTATCGATGCCATCTCTGGCATCGACTTGGCTAAGGCTTTAGAGATTGCTAAGGCTGGTGGCTTTGATGATGAGATTGCTCAGAAGGTCGCTCCAGTATTTGTCAAGCTCTATGAAGTTTTTGTCAAAGAAGATGCAACTTTGGTTGAGGTTAACCCCCTTATCTTGAGTAAGGATGGCGACATCATTACTCTTGATGGAAAAGTCAGTTTTGATGACAATGCTGAGTTCAGACACCAGCGTGAAAACTTAGAACGCGATCAGCTAGACCCCCTTGAGGCTAAGGCTAAAGAGTCAGATTTGAACTATGTGAAGCTTGACGGTTCAGTTGGCATCATCGGTAACGGTGCCGGTTTGGTTATGTCAACCCTCGATGTTGTCGCCTACGCAGGTGAGCGTCACGGTGGAGTAAAGCCAGCTAACTTCTTAGATATCGGTGGTGGAGCTTCTGCTGAAGTTATGGCGGCTGGCCTCGACGTTATTCTCGGTGACCCTCAGGTGAAGAGCGTTTTCGTAAACGTCTTCGGTGGAATTACTGCCTGTGACGCTGTTGCTAACGGAATTGTCGGTGCGCTTGACAAGCTTGGTGCATCCGCTTCCAAGCCACTCGTTGTTCGCCTAGACGGCAACAACGTTGTTGAAGGTAGGAAGATCTTGGCTCACGCCAACCACCCGCTGGTCACAGTTGTTGACACCATGGACGAAGCGGCTGACAAAGCTGCTGAACTTGCAAACCGCTAAAGAGAGATTTAAGTAATGTCAATTTTCCTAGATAAAAACAGCAAGATCATTGTTCAGGGTATGACTGGCTCTGAAGGTATGAAGCACACCAGGCGCATGCTCGCTGGTGGTTCAAACATCGTTGGTGGTGTGAACCCTCGTAAGGCAGGGGAAACCGTTGATGTTGATGGCACCTCACTTCCAGTTTTTGGTTCTGTTGCTGATGCAATCGCTGCTACGGGTGCAAATGTTTCCGTAATCTTTGTTCCACCTGCTTTTGCGAAATCTGCAGTTGTTGAGGCTATTGATGCAGAGATCGGATTAGCTGTTGTTATCACCGAAGGCATTCCAGTTCACGACAGTGCATCATTCTGGGCATACAGCAACTCAAAGGGCAACATGACCAGAATCATCGGTCCTAACTGTCCAGGTATCATCAGCCCAGGAAAATCTAACGCTGGCATTACTCCCTGGACTATTTCAGGTGCTGGTCCTATTGGTTTGGTTTCTAAGTCAGGTACTTTGACCTACCAAATGATGTTTGAGCTTCGTGAAATTGGTATCTCAACAGCAATTGGTATCGGTGGCGACCCAATCGTTGGAACCACTCACATTGATGCACTTGCTGCTTTTGAAGCAGATCCAGAGACCAAGGCAATCGTTCTCATCGGTGAAATCGGTGGTGACTCTGAAGAGAAGGCTGCTGCATACATCAAGGACAACGTAACTAAGCCTGTGGTTGCCTACGTTGCTGGCTTTACTGCTCCTGAGGGCAAGACCATGGGGCATGCTGGTGCGATTGTGTCAGGTTCTGCGGGAACTGCTCAGGCTAAGAAAGAAGCTTTTGAGGCAGTTGGCGTAAAGGTGGGCAAAACACCTAGCGAGACTGCAGCCCTAATGCGCGGTGTTATCGCTAGCCTGTAATTCATGCGAATCAGGGGATTTGGTCAAGGAGCTCTAGAGGCATCATTTGTGATTGCCATTGGCTTTGTCACAATCTTTTTGCTAAACATTGCTATCTGGCTAATTGAACAAACAACGGGTTCTAATTTTGGGTCAGTGCTGCAGACTTCATCTTTGATTTGGTTCAATGCTCACGGTGTCCCTATTCACTATGCGGCCAGCAAACTTGGAAATATTCATGTCCCCGCATATATCTTTGATCTGGTCCCATTAGGTTTTAGTATTCTGATTGGCTGGTCAATCTATCGTGCTGGTAGAAGGCTCAGCAGCGACGAGTACTTAGGTTCAAGTTGGGTGGGTGCAATTCTGAGCTACGGTGTTTTGGCGGTTGCACTGAGCTCGGTTGCAAGCACAAAGAAAATCTTCGTTTTAGATTGGCAGGCAGTCTTTATTCCAACTGCTTTATTTGCAGCTCTACTCATTATTGGTTCAGTAGTTGGCGCTCCTAAGTTTGAAACTTCGGGTGCGCTCAGAAGTAAGTTCTCAGATTTCTTCATCAATCGCTTCGAGAAATTACCGTGGGCTATCAAGCCGTTACTCTCTCCTGCTCTTAGAGCCGGAACGGCCGTGGTATTAGCGCTGACTGCTTTTAGTGCAATTGTGATTGCAATATCTTTGGCTTTGAACTGGATAGAAGTAATTCGCCTGTATCAGTCGCTGCAACTTAGTCTCTTGGGAACACTCACAGTTAGTTTTGGTCAACTAGCACTTCTGCCAAACCTCATAGCGCTAGGCGATACTTGGTTAACCGGAGTTGGTTTCGCTATCGGCCAGGGATCGATGGTTAGCCCAATTGGAACTGAACTAGGTCCGATACCAGCTATTCCATTGCTAGCCGTTATCCCTTTCGGTAGCTCAGCTTTGATGATTCTCTTTGTGATAATCCCTTTGTTTGCTGCCTTCCTGGCGACCCTGTTGGTGAAATCACACACTGCTGAGCTTAGATTCAACTACGCCTCTGCGACCTCGGCGGCCCTAGCTCTTGGCCTATCAATTGGTTTTGTCGCAGCAATTGAGATGTTCTTGCTCGCCGATTTCTCTGGTGGATCGATAGGTCCAGGCCGGATGGCTTCAGTTGGGGCAACACCATGGTTAGTGGCCATTGTCACCTTTGTTGAAGTATCAGTTGCGTCTATCTTGGCTGCGTTTTTTAGCGCTAGACCAGAAGCTGCCGACCGTGAACTCATTCAGAAGGTGCGACGGGTAAAATAGGGGAGTGCTCTCTGTTGTCGTTCTCATCTCTGGCGGCGGATCTAACCTTCTTGCATTACTAAAAGCAGCTGAGAATCCGCTCTATCCAGTCAAAATAGTCGCAGTCGGCTCCGATAAGGATGCCACTGGGTTAGAGCACGCCGAGCTCTTTGAGGTCGACACATTTGTGGTTGAGCCAGAGCGCTTTACCGATAGAGACCAGTGGGGTCAGACCCTACTGTCCAACGTCTTGCACCACCAACCAGACCTAGTCGTCTTGGCTGGATTCATGAAGATTTTGCCAGAGAGCTTTGTCAGTGCTTTCCCTGGCAAACTGATCAACACTCACCCATCGCTGCTTCCAGAGTTCAAAGGAGCGCATGCTGTTCGTGATGCACTTCAAGCAGGTGCTACTAGAACCGGTGTAACCATTCACTATGTTGATGCCGGGGTCGATACCGGAGAGGTTATTGTTCAACAAGAAATAGCTATCGTAGCTGGAGAATCAGAAGAACAATTACATGAGCGCATCAAAGGAATTGAACGAGCACTGCTTGTTAAAACCGTTGAACAAATTGCACTGGGCAAGATCTAATGAACGAACTAGAGGAATAAGTGTCTGCAAGTAATGAATACACCCCAGCTGATTACCAGCACCGTGATCGTATTGCGGTTAGGCGTGCTTTGCTATCGGTGAGCGATAAGACCGGTTTGCTAGAGCTAGCTAAGGTATTGGCTGAACATGAGGTTGAAATCGTTTCGACTGGTTCAACTGCAGCCACTATTAGAGATGCTGGTATCTCGGTAACCGATGTTTCCGCTGTTACCGGTTTTGCTGAGGCCCTTGACGGTCGAGTCAAGACATTGCACCCGAACATCCATGCTGGATTACTAGCCGATCTTCGTTTGACTGACCATCAGCGGCAGTTAAGAGAACTTGCTATTGAACCTTTTGAGTTAGTAGTTGTAAACCTGTATCCATTTGCGAAGACCGTCGCCGGTGGCGCTAAAGGCGATGCTGTTGTTGAGCAGATCGATGTCGGCGGACCGGCAATGGTTAGAGGCTCTGCAAAGAACTTTGCCAACGTTGCTGTTGTTGTCGATCCGGCAAAGTATTCAGAAATAATTGCAGCGCTAGTTGAAGGTGGAACTACCTTGAACCAGAGACGCGAACTTGCCTCGGAGGCTTTTACTCACACTTCAAGATACGACAGCGCTGTGGCGAGCTGGTTTGTTTCAGAAGTTGAGGCAAGAGCGCTACCGAATCAGACTATTGAAACATCTCATAAGAACCCTGGCTTTCCGCAGAGCATTGAGATTGAAGCAACCCTGTTGAATGTGCTGCGCTACGGTGAGAATGCGCATCAGGCTGCAGCGCTCTATCGCAATGGTGCACCTAGTGCCGTCGCCGGTGTTGCTCAGGCTAAACAACATGCCGGTAAAGAGATGTCCTATAACAACTATGTTGATGCCGACGCTGCAGTCAGAACTGCATACGACTTTGATGAGCCAGCGGTAGCGATTATCAAGCACGCTAACCCCTGCGGTATAGCCATTGCACCCAAGGATGCCATTGACCCTATTGCCGAAGCACACTCAGCTGCTTATCTATGTGATCAGCTAAGCGCTTTTGGAGGCGTTGTAGCGGCTAACCGCACCGTAACCATGGCTATGGCCCAGAACCTAATGGAGATTTTTACTGAAGTTCTGATTGCCCCCGGCTATGAGTTAGAAGCGCTGCGGTTGTTGATTGAGCGCAAGAAGAACATGAGGATTCTAGAACTACCAAGAAACTACTCGAGAGAATCTCACGAACTGAGACAGGTCTCTGGCGGTTTCCTAGTGCAGGAACCAGATAACTATAAGAACTTCTCATCATCAAACTGGAAGTTGGTGTCCGGACCAAGGCCTGATGATGCCACCATGAAAGATCTTGAGTTTGCTTGGCGTGCAGTGAGATCAGTTAAATCAAATGCAATTCTGCTGGCTAAGGATGGTGCCTCAATTGGTGTTGGTATGGGTCAGGTAAACAGAGTTGATGCTTGCAAACTTGCAGTAGATCGAGGAATCATCCGTGTGGTGGGATCAGTTGCTGCCAGTGATGCGTTCTTCCCATTCCCAGATGGACTGGAGATTCTAATTAATAACAAAGTAAAGGCTGTTGTTCAGCCTGGTGGATCAGTTAGAGATGAAGAAGTAATCGCAGTTGCAAAGGCAGCTAATCTCACCATGTTCTTTACCGGTGAGCGTCACTTCTACCACTAAAGGTTAGATATATCTGCTTGCTTTGATCTAACGGCTTCGGCAGCAATCTTTAAGGCTTCTAGTTCAGCTGCATCAAGAGGTGTTTCAACTACTTTCTTGATTCCACCCTTACCAAGCTGAGCTTCAACACCTAGGTAAACACCAGAGATTCCAAACTCACCATCAACCCATGCACAAACAGGGAATACCGCACCTGAATCTTCATGAACTGCTTTAGCCATCCGAGCAACAGCAGCAGAAGGTGCATAGTAAGCAGAACCGGTCTTTAGCAGGGCTACAATTTCTGCTCCACCGTTACGAGTCTTTTCAACTAGGTCAGCAATTGCTTCCGTAGTTAAAACTTCAATCAGCGGTTTGCCATTAACTGTTGAAACTGAAGGAACTGGAACCATGGTCTCACCGTGGGAACCAAGAGTCAGAGTCTTTACATTTCCTACATCTGCTCCAGTTGCCTCAGCAACGAAGTTGGTAAAGCGAGCGGTGTCTAGCACTCCGGCTTGACCGATTACTCGTTCCTTAGGGAACCCTGAAGCCTTCTGCGTTAGAGCAGTCATCTCATCCAGCGGGTTAGAAACTACCAAGATAACTGCGTTCGGAGCGTGCTTAGCGATGTTCTTAGCAACACCGCCGACAATACCTGCGTTGACTTCTAGCAGGTCCATGCGGCTCATGCCAGGTTTACGAGGAAGACCTGCTGTGATGATCACGATGTCGCTGTCCGCAATAGCTTCATAGCCAGCACCGTCGGGGCTGGTGGTAGCACCAATTACCTTGGTCTCATAGCCTTCAATTGAGCGTGATTGGTTGATGTCCAAGGCAACGCCTTCAGGCTTACCTTCGATGATGTCAGTTAGGACAACTGTGTCGAAGATGTCATAGGCGGCTAGACGCTGCGCTGTTGTGGTTCCGTAGAAACCTGAACCGATTACTGAGACTTTACCGTGGCGTGACATGCTCATTAGCTCCTTGTGGGATGAATTTGGGTGTTTAGACGGATATAGCCTAACGCTTCCCGATAGACTGAAAGGCTTTGTGAACAAAGCTCAAATTTTAATTTTAGGTATCGAAGAAGATGAAAAAACTAGGCACCGTTGGCACGCTCCTGAGGATATTTCCCTATGCGAAAAGTGCCCTACCCAGAGTGATTCTCGGCACCGTTGCCGCCATCCTGGGGCACATGTTCGCACTGGCGATTCCGCAGTTCCTAAAGGACTTGATTAACGACCTCCAAGATAACCCAAGCTTCACAATGTTGGTCTGGGCGGTGGTTGCTGTTTTGGGAATGGGACTACTTGAAGCCATTATGGTGCTGTTACGCAGATGGCTAGTGCTTACCCCCGGCACACATGTTGAGGCGGGGCTTAGAAAGACTCTTTATGCAAAGCTGCAAGATCTTCCCGTAGCGTTCCACGATAAGTGGCCAAGCGGCCAGTTACTCTCTCGTGTCACCGGAGATTTGAGCATGATCAGACGCTGGCTGTCTTTCGGTCTGGTGCTTTTGGTTGCCAACCTATTCACCATCGTGGTTGGTTTTGTGGTGCTCTATTCATTCAACTGGATTTTAGCAACGGTGTTTTTTGTGATGATGAGCCCACTTTGGGTTTTAGGTTTTAGATTCGAGAAGGATTACCACGACACTGCCAGACTGAGCCAAGACCAAGCCGGAGATCTAGCAACAGCAGTTGAAGAAAGTGTGCACGGTGTCCGAGTTCTGAAAGCATTCGGTCGTGGCGCTTTCATGACAAATAAGTTTGCCCAGGATGCATTGAAGCTTCGCACAACAGAACTAAAGAAAGCCAAGATGGTTTCCAGACTCTGGTTCTTCTTCTCTACGATTCCTGATTTTGCTCTAGGCCTTTGTCTGATCATCGGTGTTTGGCAGATTGTTGAAGGAGATATCACTGCCGGTGTTCTAGGCGCATTTATTCTGACCACCCGTGTCTTGCACTGGCCCATCGACTCGATCGGTTTCCTTTTATCGATGACTATTGATGCCAGAACTGCTGTTGAGCGTTTCTTTGAAGTTATCGACACCAAGGTAGACATATCAGACCCAGAAGAACCAAAACAGATTGCTGAATCCAAAGGGCACTTGGTGTTTGAGAATGTGCACTTTAGATATGCCGATGCTCCCGAAGATCAACCAGATCTACTCAACGGCATCAACCTCGAAATTCAACCTGGAGAATCTGTTGCTCTTATTGGAATTACCGGTTCTGGTAAGACCTCGTTGACTGCACTAGCAACCAGACTCTACGAAGTCACCTCTGGTTCGATAAAGCTAGATGGCATCGACATCAGAGACCTAACTAGAGAGGACCTGAGAGCTCACGTTGCCATGGCATTCGAAGATGCCACTCTGTTCTCAGATTCAGTTAGCTCAAACGTGCTTCTGGGAAGGCCTAACAGCACTAAGGAAGAGCTAGATCAGGCTATGAATATTGCTCAGGCAGGATTTGCCTATGAGCTACCAGATGGGCTTGATACCAAGATTGGTGAAGAAGGACTATCCCTATCTGGCGGGCAACGTCAGCGACTAGCGCTAGCTAGAGCAGTTGCTGCTCAACCATCGGTGCTTGTCCTCGATGATCCGCTATCAGCGCTAGATGTTGATACCGAAGCGATGGTGGAAGAAGCTCTGAGAACAGTGCTAAAGGCAACTACGGCACTTATTGTGGCTCACCGACCTTCAACTGTTCAGTTAGCTGACCGAGTTGCCCTATTGCAGGAGGGCAAGATTGTCGCTATCGGAAAACACAGCGACCTCTTGGTTTCTAATGAACACTACCGCTACGTGATTAGCAGCCTCGATGCTGCCGGAAAAATGATTGAGGTGAACAACTGATGAGTATGTATGGCGTAAAAGACGAAGAGAAGATTCACCTAAACAAAGAAGAACAAAAGCGCATTAGAGCTAGATCGATGAAGCTGCTGGGCGAGATCATCCGCCCAGTTCGAAACAGATTGTTTATAAGCTTGGCCTTGGTTATCACAAGCCAAGCGCTCAGAGTTTCCGGCCCTTTCCTGATTGCCTTGATTATCGACAGTGGAGTTCCAGCGGCGAAGTCTGGAGACTGGAACCTGCTGTATTGGCTTGTTGGCGGCTATGTTTTAGCTTCACTGTTTGCAGGTATCACCATTGCCTTCTTCCTTCGCTTTGCAGCAAGGGTAAACCAGGACATCATGTTTGGCTTGCGAAAGCGACTATTTTCTCACACTCAGAAGCTCTCTATTGAGTTCCATGAAACATACACATCAGGTCGCGTTATTGCCAGACAGACATCGGACATGGATTCGCTAAAAGAACTGCTCGATTCTGGTGGTAATGAAATGATTGCCGGTCTCCTTTTCATGACTTTCACTGCTGTAGCGCTGGTCACCGTTGATGCAACATCTTTCTTGATTATGCTCGTCTCTTTTATTCCTTTGTTCTTCCTAACCCGCTGGTTCCAGGTCAATACCAGAGTTAACTACCGTAAGACTCGTGTGGCATCTGCCAAGTTAATCGTCCACTTCGTTGAGACCATGACCGGTATCCGTGCAGTGAAGGCTTTCCGCAAGGAGAAGAGAAACGAAGAAACCTATAAGGGTTTGGTTGAAGATTATCGTTCGGTGAACGCTAAGGTTATTCAACTTTTCGGTATCTATGATCCGGGTTTGATCATGATTGGAAACATCACAGTTGCCTTCGTATTATTCTGGGGTGGTTGGCGAGTCATGCAGGGAGATCTGGGTATCGGAGTATTGATTTCTTGTATTTTGTATGCAAGAAGTTTTTATGAGCCAATGGAAAACATTGCGATGTTCTATAACTCGTATCAGTCGGCTAATTCAGCTTTGGAGAAGATCTCTGGTGTTCTAGAAGAAGAACCTTCGGTGCATCAGGCGCAAAACCCAACTCCTCTTGCTCCAAAGAAGGGGCACCTGCAGTTCTCTAACGTTGAGTTTGCTTATTCCAACGGCAAGGTTGTCTTACCTAGATTTGACTTGAATATTCCTGCTGGTCAAACTATCGCCCTGGTTGGCACAACCGGTGCTGGTAAATCAACCATGGCGAAACTGATCTCTCGTTTCTATGACCCAAGCTCTGGTTCTGTTGAACTTGATGGGGTAAACCTAAAGGAACTATCTGATGATGATCTACGCACAGCAATCGTGCTGGTGACCCAAGAGGCTTACCTGTTCAGTGGCTCAGTTGCTGAGAACATCTCGCTTGGTAAACCAGGTGCATCTCTTGAAGAGATTCATAATGCAGCAAAGGCAGTCGGTGCGCATGAGTTTATCCTGAGCCTGCCTAGCGGTTATGACACCGATGTGAATAAGCGTGGTGGAAGAGTGTCAGCAGGTCAGCGACAGCTAATCTCCTTCGCGAGAGCATTTATCGCTGACCCAACGGTTCTGATCTTGGACGAGGCAACCAGCTCTTTGGATATCCCAGGTGAACGCATGGTGCAGAGGGGTCTGCAGACCCTGTTGGCTGGTAGAACAGCGATTATCATTGCCCACAGGCTCTCAACCGTCTCTATCGCTAACCGAGTGATAGTTATGGAACATGGCCGGATGATTGAAGACGATACCCCAGCTGCACTTATTGCAGGAACGGGTAAGTTCTCCAAGATGCACAAGGCATGGCGAGATTCTCTCGTCTAGGCTATAGGTATTCAATCTCCTCTAAAACAGAAGGCACCGCTATGGAAAAAATCAAGGTAGTCGGCAAAGTAGTTGAGCTTGACGGCGACGAGATGACTCGCATCATCTGGCAGAACATCAAAGACTCTTTGATCTTGCCTTTTTTAGATGTTGACCTTGAATACTATGACCTATCGATTGAGCACAGGGATGCTACCGATGACCAGGTCACCATTGATGCAGCTAACGCAATCAAGACTCACGGTGTTGGTGTTAAGTGCGCAACTATTACTCCCGATGAAGCGCGGGTTACCGAGTTCAGCTTGAAGAAGATGTGGAAATCTCCTAACGGAACTATCCGTAACATCCTTGACGGTGTTGTCTTCCGTGAGCCAATCATTATTTCTAACGTGCCAAGACTTGTTCCTGGCTGGACTAAGCCAATCATCATTGGTCGTCACGCTCACGGCGACCAATATAAGGCAACCGACTTCAAAGTGCCAGGGGCAGGACGAGTCACCATGACTTGGGCTCCAGCGGATGGGACAGAACCAACCACGTTCACTATTGCTGACTATCCAGAGCAAGGTGGGGTAGCGATGGGTATGTATAACTACATGGACTCAATTCGTGACTTTGCTAGAGCATCTTTCAACTATGGACTTTCGAGAAACTACCCGGTTTACCTTTCAACTAAGAACACCATCTTGAAGGCTTACGATGGTGCATTCAAGGACGCATTCCAGGAAGTGTTTGACGCAGAATATAAGTCAAAGTTTGATTCTGCTGGTTTGACCTATGAGCATCGCTTAATTGATGACATGGTTGCTGCTGCATTGAAGTGGGAAGGCGGCTACGTTTGGGCATGTAAGAACTATGACGGTGACGTCCAATCAGACACAGTTGCTCAAGGTTTTGGTTCTCTTGGACTTATGACTTCGGTGCTAACTACTCCTGATGGTAAGACCTGTCTTGCTGAAGCTGCACACGGAACTGTTACCCGTCACTACCGTGACTGGCAAGCAGGTAAGAAGACCTCAACTAACCCGATTGCTTCTATTTACGCTTGGACTAGAGCGCTTATGCACAGAGCAAAGCTAGACAACACCCCAGAGGTTCTAAGATTTGCTGAGACTCTAGAAGATGTGGTTATTAAGACTGTTGAAGCTGGGAACATGACTAAGGATCTATCAGCTCTGGTAGGTCACGGTCAGGCTTTCCAAACCACCGATGAATTTATGGCAACACTTGCAGAGAACCTAAAGGCAAGACTTAGCTAATTGTGAATAACGGCAAGTAATACTTGCCTGTGTAAAACTCCAGCAGGATTTGTGTTGGAGTTTTATCTTTATGGGCATGTATAAACATAAAAAATCTAACTGGCTAAAACCAATCTTGGTTGCCAGTGCATTCTCGGTAATTATCGGTGTTCTAGTCGTGCCAGAGGTTTACGCTCAGGCCACTACTCCAACACCAGCTTGTAATGCTAGTAAAACTAGCTGTACAGTAACCTTCCCTTACTCAGGTGACTATTACGTTTGGGCACCACCAGCAGATGTCAGAACTATGTCGGCAGTAATAGCAGGAGCTCAAGGTGGCCGCAGTGGTGGTAACGGTGCTAAAACAACGGCTAACTTCAAGACCATTCCTACTGGCAGCCTATACATCTATGTCGGTGGACAAGGTTCTTCCGGTAACGCTGCCGCTGGTGGTTATAACGGAGGAGGCACTGCTGGCTCTGGTCACGGCGATGAAGGTTCGGGTGGAGGGGCGACGGACATTAGAACCAGCACACTGATTGCAGACCGGTTCGCAGTAGCCGGTGGTGGTGGTGGAACCGGTGGTTGGATAGCTGGTGCTGGAGGCTCTGCAGGAGGAACCACTGCTAGCGCTGGTGGCAATGGCCAGGGTCTAGGTGGAGGAGGAGGAACTCCTAGCGCTGGAGGTGCAGGCGGTGTTTCATTCGGAACACAAACAACTAATGGCACAGCGGGATCTCTGGGCCAAGGTGGTTCTGGAGGTTCGGCTAACACACCGGGAACCATGGTTGCCGGTGGTGGCGGTGGCGGCGGCGGTTACTTCGGCGGCGGTGGTGGTGGAGCTGACACTGATCCTGTTGGAGTAGACGGTGGCGGTGGCGGTGGTGGTTCTAGCTACGTGAATTCAACAAAGCTAAACACAGTGTCCTACTACACAGCTTTCCAAGCAGGTAATGGTCAAGCAAGCATCACATACAACCTTGGTCCTGCAGTGACATCTTTCACTGCACCGGTTTCGCCTAGCAATGCCGCAACGCCGATATTTAACATCTCTTTTGGGCAAAGCGTCACAGGGCTTACTGCTGATGACTTTACGATTTCAGGAACAGCAGTTGGCTGTTATGTTTCAACGTTGACTGGATCTGGTGCAAACTATGCGGCAACAGTTAATGGCTGTGCAGATGGCACCATAATTCTTACTCTGAAAGCTGACACTGTCACAGGTAACGCGATTGGACCAGTAAGGCCAGTGTCCACTAGTTCAATCATTCTTGACAGAACCGTTCCTGAGATAAACACACTTACCAAGCAAACAAGCTCCAATAGCTTGCTGGTTTATAAAGCCAGTTTCACAGAACCTGTCACTGGTCTAGCTGCCGATAATGCTGACTGGTTAGTTAAAGGTGATGGCTGCAGCATTCAATCCATGACCGGTAGTGGCAGTGATTATGTGATTACTATTGCTAACTGCCTCGATGGACATCTGGCCGGTCTAGTTCTTAATACAGCTTCGGTAGTGGATGCTGCAGGAAATATCGGCCCATCTCTGGCTAACCAAACTAATTCAACCAAGATTGATACCACTGCTCCAGTGGTGCATGTCTTTGATGTGACTGAGCCAGGGGCAGCAGGAACACCAACTTGGGTATTTGATAGCGAAGAGCCTGTAACAGGCATGACCGAAAGTAACTTTAGTTTCTCTGGAACAGCGCAGTCTTGTTTAAAGAACTACTCTGTCCTTCGTTCAGGACTCGGTTGGCAGGTAACTCTCGTTGGTTGTGGAGTTGGAACCACCCAGTTAATCCTTGGTGCTAATACCCTTACCGACACATCGGGTAACACTGGTCCGCTGGTAGCGCTTGCTTCGAATGTAGTGACAATCACCTCGGATGAAATTGTTAATCAGAGTGTCACTCCAACTACTCCAACCGGATCTCAGGTTGATGTGCCTAAGGTGATTAATACTCCAGTCGGAGAGAAGGCTGTTCCACAAACCAATCCAAAGAATGAAATCACAGATGTGACTTTGGCTGCACCTGAACCAGTAGCCAAGGATTTAGAGAAACAGGGTCAAGAGAAGATGGTTATCACGCAAGCACAGCAGCAGTCATTCTTGGTAGCTCTGGGACTGTCTGCGGTTGCTTTATTGTTGGCCTCGGTAGTCGCTGGGTCACAGCTGCGTTCCAGAAGAAGGCGCTAGAGGCTTGAAGGCCCTCGTTCTAGTGGAAGATGATTGTTCTATCGGTATCGAGCAATACTCGGTGCTCTGCAAACCATCTAACCGCTTGGGTGAGGGTCTTCGACTCAACATCTTGACCGATGGCGACTAGTTCTTGCTTAGAATCACCGTGATTAACTCGAACAACATTCTGTTCAATAATTGGACCTTCATCTAGGTCACTGGTAACAAAGTGAGCGGTAGCACCGATTAGCTTCACACCTCGAGCGTGAGCCTGAGCGTATGGGTTTGCTCCTTTAAAACCAGGCAGGAAAGAGTGGTGAATGTTGATTATCCTGCCGGCAAACTCAGCGCAGAACTCGGGGCTAAGAACCTGCATGAAACGAGCCAGCACAATTAGTTCGATGTCAGCTAGTTTGATGTAATCGCGGAGCATGTGTTCAAAAGCAGCCTTGCTGGCAGCATCAGGAACACCATGAGATTCAAACTTTACTCCGTAGAAGTTTGCTAACTCTGCAAGATCTGGGTGATTGCTAAATACCGCTGGGATGTCAATCGGGATGCGCCCTGATCTCTGATTGAAGAGTAGGTCGTTAAGACAGTGCGCACTCTTACTCACCAGAACAAGGGTTCTAACCTTGCGGCCAACCTCATCAAGATGCCATTCCAAACCAAAGGTCTCGACCACACTAGCAATCTGCTTGGCGAACTCTTCCTTGCTGGCCGATACCTCGACCTGCAGGCGCATAAAGAACTTTCCAGTCTCGGTGCTGGTGAACTGCTTGCTCTCAGTGATGTTTCCGGATGCGGCTACGATTGCCCCAGAAATGGCATGGACGATGCCAGGGCGGTCAGCGCAGACAAAAGTCAACACCCAGTGGTTAAGTTGCTTAGTCATAGGGTCAAGTTTAGAGTGCCGAGTCCCTCATCTTGGCTCCATAGGCGGGATGGGATGTAGAATTGGGTTATCGCAACTGGCGCTAAAGATGGGGTTCCATCAGGGAGCGAAGGCATTTTGGTCGTGCGCCTGGGCCAAACCGTACAAGCCAATAAGTAGGAGTTCCCAAGTGTCCAATTTGCCATCAACATTCAATGACCCATTAGAAGTCACTGATCCAGAGGTCGCTGCTGTTCTAAAAGCAGAACTCGATCGTCAACGTAATTTCCTAGAAATGATTGCTAGCGAAAACTTTGTTTCAAGAGGTGTACTAGAAGCTCAGGGCTCAGTACTAACCAACAAGTATGCAGAAGGCTATCCGGGTAAGCGTTACTACGGTGGCTGTGAAGCAGTTGACGTTGCTGAAAATCTTGCTCGCGATAGAGCTAAAGAACTTTTCGGTGCTGAGCACGCAAACGTTCAACCGCACTCGGGTGCTAGTGCTAACGCTGCCGTGCTGATGGCACTGGCTAACCCAGGAGATCGAATCCTTGGACTAGAACTTGCTCACGGCGGTCACCTAACCCACGGCATGAAGTTGAACTTCTCAGGCAAGATGTATGAAGGTCACGCTTATGGTCTAGATCCAGAAACATTCTTAATTGACATGGATGTTGTTAGAGCAAGAGCACACGAAGTGAAGCCTCAGGTTCTTATCGCTGGCTGGTCTGCATACTCTCGTCACCTTGACTTTGCAGAATTCAGAGCAATCGCAGATGAAGTTGGCGCAAAGCTTTGGGTTGACATGGCTCACTTTGCAGGATTGGTTGCAGCAGGTCTACATCCGAACCCAGTACCTTACGCAGATGTTATTTCTACCACAGTTCACAAAACACTAGCTGGTCCTAGATCTGGCTTGATTCTGTGCAAGGCAGAGTTTGCCAAGAAGATCGATTCTTCTGTTTTTCCTGGCCAACAGGGTGGTCCACTAATGCACGTAATCGCAGCCAAAGCAGTCGCGTTCAAGGCGGCACTCGGCGAAGAATTCAAAGAGAGACAAGCAAGAACTATTCGCGGTGCTCAGCTAATCGCAGAGCGATTGATGCAGCAAGATGTTAGAGCTAACGGAGTTGATGTATTGACAGGTGGAACTGATGTTCACCTAGTTTTGGTTGATCTTCGCAATTCACCTATCGACGGCAAGACTGCAGAGGATCTGCTTCACGAAGTTGGTATCACTGTGAACCGCAACTCAGTGCCTAATGACCCAAGACCTGCAATGGTAACCTCTGGTGTCCGCATTGGAACTCCAGCTCTAGCTACTCGTGGCTTTGGTGATGTTGAGTTCACAGAAGTAGCGGATATCATTGCTTCGGTCTTGATGCCTAGCCCAGACGTCAATGCGCTCGGTGACCGCGTCCGTAAATTGACCCAAGCCTTTCCGCTATACAGCGGTCTAGAAAACTGGTAAAACTTTGAACGCTGTTGTGCTTGATGGACTGGCTATAGCTAAACAGATCAAGCTCGAGCTAACTCAAGAGGTAATTGCGCTCAAGCAGCGTGGGATTACACCGGGTCTTGGAACACTATTGGTTGGCGATGACCCAGGTTCACACACCTATGTTGGCGGTAAACATAGGGACTGCCAAGAAGTTGGTGTCCATTCGGTAAGAATCGATCTACCTGCCAGCGCTAGCGTCCAGGATGTCAAGGCTGCAATCAAAGACCTAAATGATGCTCAAGATGTGACTGGATACATCGTGCAGCTGCCGCTGCCGTTCGGTTTCGACACGAATGAGTTACTGGAACTAATTGACCCAGCCAAAGATGCAGACGGATTACATCCAATCAACCTCGGCAGACTAGTACTCGCTGGAAGCGAAGAAATGAACTCCCCACTTCCGTGCACACCGGCTGGGATCGTTGAACTGCTAACTAGATACCAAGTTGAACTAAACGGAGCTGAGGTAGCGGTAATTGGTCGCGGTATTACAGTTGGTCGACCGCTTGGACTGTTGTTAAACAAAAAGGGCATCGACAGCACTGTCAATCTTTTGCACTCAAGATCAAGAGATATCCCCCATGCGGTAAAGCGCGCTGATGTTGTAGTGGCAGCTTTGGGTTCACCTCATTTTGTGAAGGCTGAATGGATTAAACCAGGGGCAGCTGTTCTAGATGTCGGAATTACCAGAGTAGAGCAAGGTTTGGTTGGCGATGTCGACCCAGGCTTAGCAGCTGTCGCCGGTTATCTTTCTCCTAACCCTGGTGGGGTAGGTCCGATGACGAGGGCAATGTTGGTCCGCAATGTAGTAAAGGCTGCCAGTAAAAACTGACAGCCTTTTTACTAACTAATACTTTTTAGTAATTTTCGTTTACGTAGGTCTGCAAAAGATCGCTGAAGCAGGATAGGTTTGCTTGGATCTCTGGCAGACGCTCATCTAGATAAGCCAACGAGAGGTCTTGATAGATATCTGCCAACTCGTAGTCATCGTTGTATAGCTTAATTTTTTCAGGGTTCTGTTCACACCAGCCAGCAAGCTTAGGTTTAATCAAGGTCAGTGTGTAGTCAGTATTCGATTTTTTGTCGGCACCTAAAACATTGACGGTCAGAGTGTTGTTACCATCCTTAAAGTCTTTGTCACCCTTGATCGTGTAGCTTGCATTGTCATCAGTTAGTCTCAACTTCAGAAATACTTGAGTGATACCAGTAGGCAAAGTAATAGTGTCACCTGGTTTGTGAGCTTCGCCCGTAACACCTTCTTGATAGGTGACAGTTAATTCCCTGATGGTAGTCGGGCTCTTGTAGTTATAGTTTTGAACAACTACACCAATTGCAAAAAGACCAGCGATGGCCATGACGATAGGTAAAATCAGTTTCTTCACTCTAAATTCCATTCCTAGCTACATTAGTTGCGCAAAACCGCACTGGGTTCTAGTTTCTCACGAAAACTAGTGTCGTGGCGCTCTTGTTGGAGTAAGTGTTGGTCTAATTGGGAAGGTTGGCCTAGGTGATGGGGTAAAAATCGGCGTAAATGTTGGGATTGGCCTAGATGTTCGGGTTGGGGTAGGGGTCGGCCTCGGGGTTCTGGTTGGCCGCGTAGTGGGGCTATAGGTTGGTGTCGGCTGGCTAGTTGGCCTGTAAATGATTGTCACTGTAGGCACTGGTTCAGGGGTGGGAATCTGGACATCGTCCACAACATAGAAGGTTGCGGTGCACAGGAAGGTTTTATCATTATTGGAACTATTACCACTTGAGTATTTAGCCCTAAAACTGGGCATATTCCAAGAACTGTAGTGATCCTGAGCAGACCCACAGCTGCTATCGTTAGCGCTGTAGCCGCTGGATAGATAGGTCAACGTAATCTTTTTGTGCTGGACAGGGCTAGTAGCACTGGCCGTTGCACCTAATGAAATGAAGGCCGAAGCCAGCATCGCGAGGATGCCACTTACAAACATTGGCACAGCTAGTGTTTCGAAAGAGCTCCGTTTACGCATTTTGTCTCCAATTGGGCTTGTTGGTTAAACCATAGACCTAACCAACGACAATGGGCAGACCTAATTGAGCATCTGGGTGCCGGCTAGCTCACTATAGAGCGGGGTCGATTTCAACAATTGCTTGTGAGTGCCTGCACCAATGACCTTACCTTGGTCAATAACGATGATTTGGTCACTATCAACGACTGTGGATAGCCTGTGGGCAATGACAATCATGGTTCTATTCTTGGCAACCGAGTCGATAGCCTCACGCATGCGCTGTTCATTAAGGCCATCCAAGCTGGAGGTTGATTCATCTAGAAGCATGATTGGCGGGGCGCTTAGCAGAGTCCTTGCAATTGCCAATCTTTGACGCTCACCACCGGAGAGCATGATGCCCTGTTCACCAACTTCAGCATCCAGTCCACGCTTATCTCTCTTAAGCACAGCAGTTAGGTTGACTTCCTTCAACACTCGCTTTAGTTCTGCTTCAGTAGCATTCGGTGCACCAATAAGGAGATTCTCTCTAATGCTTCCTGCCAGCACGGGAGCATCCTGTTCGACATAACCAATCTGACCTCGCAGATCTGATCTGCTAATTGAATCAACAACCTGGCCATCGAGCAGAATTTCGCCACCTGTCGGTTCGTAAAATCTTTCAATCAAACTGAAGACAGTGGATTTACCAGCACCAGATGGCCCAACTATTGCAACCCTAGAGCCACGCTCGATTTTGAAGGATATGCTCTTTAGAATTTCTTTCGGTTCGCTCATAACCTGAGGTGCATCAGGAATAGGTTTGCCATCTTTATCGATAGCGATTTCTGGTCGTGAAGGGTAACTGAATTTTACTTTCTTGAATTCGATAGCAGTTGCGTTTACCGCAGATCTTCTGGACTTTTGTGCTCGTTCAGCATCACTGTCTTCTAGTGGAATATCCAAAATCTCTTGGATACGAGCCAATGCACCGAGGGCAGACTGCACCGAAGAATATGCTCCAAAGAATTGACCTACCGGTCTAATCATTATGAACATCAAGAGAATGAAGGTAATCAGTGAAGCAACTTCAGTTTGTCCAGTAGCCACTCGGTATCCACCAACACCTAAGACAACAATAAATGCACCGTTGGCAGCAAGGCCTCCGATTGGGGTGACCCAAGAGTTGATTCGGGCAATCTTGACGCCCTGGGTGAAGGCTTCAGTTGCATCAGTCTGAATCTGAGTAGATTCTCTAGCTTCGGCACGCGCTGCACGAATGGTTCTGACTGCAGATAGTGCTCTTTCAACGGAGGCTGACATGTTGCCAACGCGTTCTTGTGCCTTTGTAGTTGCTGCTCTAATTCTTCTAGCTGAAAATCCAATGGCGGCAACCGCAACGGCAATCATTACCAAGGTGATTGAAAGTAGTAGCCAGTCAATGACTGCCATGGCGATAACTGAGCCAATAAACAGCAAGGCACCACCAGCGCCATCCACGAGTCCTTGGGTGAGCGCTGCTCTGAGCAGGGTGGTATCTGAGCCAACTCGAGATACTAGATCCCCTGTTCTTCTCAAGTCATATTCAAACACTGGCAATCTCAACAATCTAGTCGAAAGTTTCGATCGCGCTGAGAAAACAACTCCTTCACCTGCTTTTGCTAGGACAAAATACATCGCTCCGCCGGCAACTGCGCTGAGCAGAGTGATGACAAGTAGAAGTAATGCGATTGGGAATACGTCTTCACCTTGTTGAACAGTGCTAATGATTCTTCCCACCACTAGCGGTTGAGCCAGGTTCACACTGGCCGAGAGAACGCTAAGAATGACTGCAACTACAAGTAGCTTGCGCTGCTCTTTCATATATGGCCAGAGTTGACTGAACTTTGCTTTAGGCCCAGTCTCTTTCTTACCTGAACGGTTACCTCGTTGGCCCATTGAACTCATCTGCTACCTATTTCTCTAGTCCTGGTTCACCCAGAATTTCTTCGTTGATTAGATATCTGATTTCCTGAAGCGACAAGGCTTCAGTGTATGCGGTGTTTCTGTAGAACCTACTGAAGTCAACTTTCTGTAAAGCTGGCAAGACCCTGCTGTCGTGCACTTTTAGAAACATCACAGTGCTATTTGGTACTCGATCAAAACTTGTCCTTACCTTTCCGCAACTATAACCAAAGACGGTCAGTGCGACATCAGCTTCAGCTGGCTTGACCTTAGAAAATAGTCCAAAGTCAGTCACTTTCATAATTTGGCGGAGACTATTTCTCTTTTCCCAAATCTGAAAGCAGGTTTTTAGCCTAGCTTTTTGCCAAACCATTTCACCCAACTCATCGACGTAGTCGATGGCTAGCTCTTCATCGTGAATTAGATGGAATTTGCGGTTTAGCCGATTTATCACCGACCACTTGCGCCAACTCCTAGGAACTACGAAAGCGATGTATTGACTGTGCTGGGCTGCTTTGTTGAAGAAGGGGATACTCAGAGAGTTATTTCTACCAAAAGGGGGGTTAGAAATAGTAATGGCGTCGGTGACCTTAGCCAAGCCTCTGGTTTCCAAAAGAAAATCGGCAAGCAAAACACCTTCTGCTTTTGGTTCGATGTCGAAACTTAGTACTTTGTTAGCACCAAGCGCTTTAGCCGCTTTCACAAATGAGCCGGTTCCGCCGGCTGGTTCAATAACTGTTTTGTTCTCTAGGCCACCGACTAAATTGCTCACTGTCTTAACTAATCTAAGCGCTAATTCAGATGGGGTATAGAACTGTTCCTTACCCGTAATTCTTCGATTACCTGGGCGAACTTTGACGCTCTGGGCGGCGGGCATATTCACAAGGATATCAGGTCTAAGAATTAGACTTGACAGATGTGGTCACTTTTGAGCCACCAATACTTACTCAGAGAGACACAACGCCGTGCCAAAAGATGTTAGAGAAGAAGCATCTTCAGAGGCAATGATTATTGCCACTGGACTCACCAAAAAGTATGGGGACTTTGTTGCTGTCGATGAGGTGAACTTCACAGTCACAAGGGGTGAGGCCTTTGGTTTGCTAGGCCCTAACGGAGCTGGCAAATCCACCACCATGAAGATGATCGCGGCCACCAGTTTGAGAACTGGAGGGAATCTTGTGATTCTAGGCAAAGACCCGAACAAGCAAGGCCCTGAGATTAGAGCTCACCTAGGTGTTGTTCCCCAGCAGGATAATTTGGACAGAGAGCTTAAGGTTTGGGAAAACCTCATGGTTTATGGTCGCTACTTTGGCCTTAGCCGCAAGTTCCTGAAAGGGAAAATCGAAGAGCTCCTAGAGTTTGCCCAACTGGGAGAGAAGCGAAACAGCAAGACTGAGGAGCTCTCCGGTGG
This sequence comes from Rhodoluna sp., assembly GCA_016462375.1. Lineage (GTDB taxonomy): Bacteria > Actinomycetota > Actinomycetes > Actinomycetales > Microbacteriaceae > Rhodoluna. Next base: position 32,290 of record JAEMTJ010000005.1, read on the forward strand.
CATGAAGCGCAGACTCACAATCGCCAGGGGTTTGGTTAATGAGCCAGAGATTCTTTTGTTGGATGAGCCCACTACCGGTCTTGACCCTCAGGCAAGGCACATTCTCTGGGACAGACTGTTTAGGTTAAAGGAACAAGGAGTGACTCTGGTCATTACAACCCACTACATGGATGAAGCAGAACAGCTCTGTGATCGCTTGATTGTGATGGACAAGGGCAAGATCATGGCTGAGGGTGCGCCTGCAGAACTAATCAAGAGGTATTCAAGTAAAGAAGTTCTTGAAGTCCGATTCGGTAGTGACAACAACGCAAGCGTTTCAGAGAAACTAAAGGGTATTGGTGAGCGCTTAGAAGTTCTACCCGACCGGATCTTGATTTACGCAGAATCAGGTGAGAAGTGTTTAGAGCAGATTGTCAAACTAGGTCTTGAACCGGTCACCTCGCTAGTTCGGAGATCTTCCCTTGAAGACGTTTTTCTTAGGTTGACCGGAAGGACGCTGGTAGAGTAATGGCTCCTGAAGTTAGAGCAGAAACCAAGATGACTTGGGTGGGGGCAGCCAAGTTAGTCGATCCTCAGGTGAGCATACGATTTGGTGCTTTCTTTGTTGCAGAGAACAGATTGCGCAATATGGCCAAGTGGTGGAAATCCATCATTGCCTTTGGCTTAGGGAACCCAAGCCTCTACTTACTCTCAATTGGTATTGGTGTTGGTTCTCTAGTTGATTCATCACTTGGACCAAACGCAATTGATAATGTCAGTTACCTAACCTTCTTAGCTCCGGCGCTATTAGTATCAGCCGGTATTCAGGGGGCTATGGACGAAGTTACTTGGCCTACAGTAGAAGGTTTTGTCTGGACTAGAACATTCTTCTCAATGAATTCAACCTCCATTACAGGTAGACAGATTGTAAGTGGCATCCTCATGGCGGCTATGGCTAGATGCGTATTTCAGGTGTTCCTTTATGAACTTTGTTTACTTGCCTTTGGTGCTATCAGCTGGCAATCAATTCCGATCCTCCTGCTTGTATCTGCAACTGCAGGATTTGGTTTCTCTGCCATAATGTTGGCTTTCTCTGCAAGCATCAAAGATGACGATGGCGTCTTTGCTTTGGTTGGTAGGTTCATCATCACTCCGATGTTTATGTTCTCTGGAACCTTTTACCCAATAACTTCTATGCCTATTTATCTTCAGTGGATCGGTTGGATTTCCCCGCAGTGGCATGGCACCAACCTGGGCAGAGCTCTTTCCTACGGTTCTCCAGTTGAACCGTGGCTCCAAGGAATTCACTGGGCTTTGCTTTTGATGTTGGCGGTAATTGGTATCACTTGGGCTAACCGCGTATTTGAGAGCAGGTTAGCTAAATGAGTTTTGTTAACGCTGCAGTTGATTCCGCTATCGCAATTGCAGAAAAGCGGAAGGGCAAGCTGGGTGCCGGAATTTATTCAGGAAGACCAAACGTCGTCCTTGAACGCGGCTTCTATGCACTGAAGTCATCAACCTGGATGGTTGTGGCCTCTGGCTTTGTCGAGCCGGTATTCTATCTTCTTGCCTTTGGTTACGGCATCGGTCAGTTCATTACCGGAACTACCGATGGTAACGGTAGCCCAATCACCTATGCCCAGTTCATAGCGCCCGCACTACTTGCTACCTCTGCAATGAACGGAGCTATATATGACTCAACTTGGAATGTGTTCTTCAAGATGCACTTCGGCAAGGTCTATAACGGAATGCTATCTACCTCGATGGGTACCCTAGATGTTGCCCTAGGTGAAATCGGTTGGGCACTGCTTAGAGGTTTGGCTTATGCAATTGGTTTTATGGCAGTAGTAACAACTATGGGTTTGATCCCATCTGTTTGGGGATTGCTCGCGATTCCGGCTGCCGTTCTGGTTGCTTTCGGTTTTGCTTCAGTCGGAATGGGGGTTACCTCATACCTAAAGAACTGGCAGCAGATGCAATGGATTCAGTTTGTTATGTTACCGATGTTCCTGTTCTCAGGAACATTCTATCCACTAACTATCTATCCAGTTTTCGTTCAGTGGTTCATTCAAGCCATGCCACTTTGGCAGGCTATTGAACTTATTCGAGGGCTTACTTTAGGGATCTTGAATTGGGCGATGCTAGGCCATGCACTCTATTTTGTAGCAATGATTATCGGCGGACTGTATTTCACAACCCGAAGACTAACTGCTTTGTTCTTGCGCTAACTAGGCTGCGGCTGCTTGCCCTAAGACTGCGAACACGATGTTTAGAGTGGTTAGCAAAGCAATGGCTGGAACAACCCAGACAGGTGTCTGATCTTTCTTGCGATAGCGAAAAGCAAGTAAGAAGATGAAGACTAGAACAATAAGTTTTAGTGAAATAACAAATGCGTTTAGCTTGCTCGGGTCAACGGCTAGACCCGCCATGGCAAGACCGGTGATCAACATTAGGTAAGAACCATGGAGAACTCCAGCAGAAACCTTTATTCCCTTAGTTAGCTCTCTGATGTTTGAAAAGAAACCAGCTAGCAACACTGCAATACCAAGAAGGTGAAGGACTAGAAAGATGTTTGTTAATAATTCTTTAGTTGAATCATCCATGATGCTCTTTTCTGTTGATGGATTACATCAATAGTCTATGAGCGGAGCATCACCATGCTGATAGCAGCCTCGACCGCTTCTGCACCTTTATCTTCTTTACTATTCGGTAATCCCGCTCTATCTAGGGCTTGCTCTAAGGTGTCAACAGTTAGTAAACCAAAGCCAATCGGAGTGTCGGTAGCTAGTTGAACCTGGGTAAGACCTGAAGTTGCGGCATTACAGACAAAGTCAAAGTGCGGGGTTTCACCTTTGATGACAACACCTAGAGCAATGACAACGTCAGCACCATCATCGATGGCCCACTTGGCTGCTAGCGGTAATTCGAAAGCCCCGGGAACTTTGATGATTGAGTAAACATCGTTGCCTGCTGCCTTCAGTGATCGCTCAGCACCAGCTAACAGTGCATCAGCAATCTCTGGGTGCCAGCTGGCAACCAGAATGGTAACTGCTAGATCCCTTGCATCAATTTCTAACTTTGGGGCATGGCCTGACATTAGTTCTCCATTTCAGCGATGATTTCAGGAAGACGGTGACCCATCTTTGATCTCTTGGTCTCTAGATAACCAAGGTTTTGAATAGCCTCACCAACAATTACCGGAACATAGGAAGAAACAGGTATTCCAGCTTCAGTTAGGAAGTTAGCTTTCGCTGGGTTATTCGTCATTAGCCTTACGCTTCTAACACCGAGTTCACGAAGAATAGAAACAGCAGCACCGTATTCTCTAGCTTCCGAAGGTAGCCCTAACGCAAGGTTTGCTTCAACAGTGTCTAGGCCCTGTTCTTGGAGTGCATAAGCCTTGAGCTTGTTTAGTAAGCCGATACCGCGGCCTTCTTGCCCTCGAAGATAAACAACAATTCCACCTTTAGGGTCAGCCTCAATCATGTCAAGCGCATATTGCAACTGAGGGCCACATTCACACTTGAGTGAATCGAAAGCTTCACCGGTGATGCACTCACTGTGTAATCTAACTAGAACTTCTTTACCGGTTGGGTTGCCCTTGATGATGGCAACGTGATCAGCCCCAGTTTTGATATCGTAGTAACCACGAAGCTTGAAATTACCGTGAATGGTTGGCACGTTAGCTTCTGCTTCAAAACGGATTCTGTTATTAGGTGTTGTGACAAGTTGAATCGAATTCAGTTCTAGATATTCAACCAATTGAGCAACAGTGACGACAGCAAGATTTTCTGCTTCGCCAAATTTCAGTAAATCGTCGAATCTCATCATTGAGCCATCCTGGTTCACCATTTCACCGATGATGCCAACAGGGGAGAGGTCAGCAAGCTTTAGTAGATCAACTGTCGCTTCGGTGTGACCTCTTCTGCCGTGAACACCGTGTGGGTGAGCACGAAGAGGAATTATGTGACCAGGTCTGATAAATGACTCAGGCCCAGCAGAATCGCTCGCCAGCGTTCTAGCGGTCAGTGCTCGATCAGCAGCTGAAATACCGGTGCTCTCGCGAGCGGCAGCATCAACGGTGACGGTGTAGTTGGTGGCATGTGGGTCTTGATTGGTGGTCGTCATCAACGGAAGTTCTAACTCATTAGCTCTGTGGTCATCCATCGGAGCACAGAGGAAACCTGAGGTCTTGTTCACAAACCAAGCCATCCACTCGGTAGTCATGAACTCGGCTGCCATAATGGCATCGCCCTCATTCTCACGGTTCTCATCGTCTGCAACGAGAACTGGCCTGCCTGACCTAAGTGCCTCTAGAGCTTGTTCGATTGTTGCGATTGCCATTAGTTGTTTCTGCTTTCCAGTAGTCGTTCGATGTGTTTAGCCATGATGTCAACTTCAACATTGACCTTGTCGCCTGGCTTCTTATATCCAAGAGTTGTTACCTTGAGCGTTTCTGGAATCAAAGACAATCCAACAAAGTCTTCACCCAATTCATTAACTGTCAAAGAGATGCCATCCAAGGTAATAGAACCTTTTAGCACCACATACTTCATCAACTCAACTGGAACTCTGATTCTTACCCAATCCCAGTTCTCACTGGCTTCACGAGAGATAAACTCACCCACACCATCAACGTGGCCCTGAACATGGTGACCACCGAAGCGAGTATTCATAGTCATTGCTCGCTCAAGGTTGATGACATCGCCTACCTGAACCCCGTTCATGCTGGTAAGCCTGATGGTCTCGTGCATGACATCGGCAGTAAAAGTACCGTTTTCAATTTCAATAGCTGTCAAACAAGTGCCACTGCAAGCAATGGAGTCTCCTCGCTTGATGTCGCTGGTAACCAACGGTCCTGCGATAGTCAACCTAAGCGCATCAGGCTGCTCTTCAACAGCAACTACCTTGCCCAGTTCTTCAATGATTCCGGTAAACACTACTTTTCTCCTTCAGGTATTGCTCTTATAAACAAGTCAGCACCTAGCTGCTTGATTTCAACGAACTCTAGTTTCAAAGCATTAGCCATGGTGCTGATACCTAGATCAGCAACAGCAACATTGCTACCACCAAGAAGCAATGGAGCTTGGTAAATCAGCACTTCATCAAATAACCCAAGCTGGATAAACCGACTAGCTATTTCAGCGCCACCTTCAACCAGCACATGTCTGATACCTCTAACCCATAGCTGGGATAGAACATCATTCGGATCATGTGTCTTTAGTTGAACTGTTGGAGCCTCTGAGTTGAAGATTCTCAGGTCAGGGGCCAGCTCACTCTTACCAACCACAACACGAAGAGGCTGGTGCTCGTATCTTGACCCATCAGGCTTGCGAGCAGTTAAGTCAGGGTTATCGTATTTGACTGTTCCAGTGCCAACCAAGATTGCATCCAGTTGAGATCTTCTTAGATGAACGTCTTCTCTTGCTGCAGAACCTGTAATCCATTTACTGCTCTTATCACTAGCGGCACTTCTACCATCAAGAGTTTGAGCCCACTTCAAAGTAACAAAGGGTCTCTGCTTTTTCATTGCTGTAAGCCAAACTCGACCCTGTTCAGTGGCTTCCTGTTTTAGAACACCGAAGATAACTTCAACACCAGCATCGCTTAGAGTCTGTGCTCCATTGGCTGATTCATGACCTGGATCTTTAGTTGCAAAAACAACTCGAGAAATACCAGCTGCGATAAGTGCCTGAGCACATGGGCCAGTCCTACCGGTGTGATTGCAAGGCTCCAAAGTAACTACTGCAGTTGAACCAACAGGGAGAGAAGTTAACTTGCTCAAGGCATCAACTTCGGCGTGTGCAGTTCCTGCACCTTTGTGAAACCCTTCAGCAATAATATTCAAATCTTTATCAAGAATTACAGCACCAACCTGAGGGTTCACACCATAGGCCGGTCCGAGTGCGGCTAGTTCAAGTGCACGGCGCATCGCCGGTTCAAACACACTGAGATTTTTCATCCCGAGCCTTTCCTTAAGAAAGCGCTTCGGGGCACGGTCGGCAGGCGACCAAAGGCTAAGCCCTTTTAACGGGCTAGCCTTCTGTTCTTCTACCATCCGGACTTTAACCGTCGGTTCTGGATTTTCACCAGATCAACCGCCAAACCACCTAGAGGTGTTGCCATCAAAGGCAGCTTGTCGGGTCGCGGACTGTAACCGCCGGTTCAGATTTACACTGACCCCGAAGAACTTTTATTACTAGATAAGTGTCCCAGATTATGGGTAAAACTGCGACTCAATACCCTCAGAGCGTACTTACTTAGCTCTAATAAACCCGACTTTGTCATAAACATCAGCAAGTGTGGCTTCAGCAACTCTTCTAGCCTTTTCAGCTCCTGATGAAAGGAGTCTGTCTAGCTCTGCTGGGTCACTCATTAGTTCGTTGGCTCTATCTCTGATTGGAGCTAGGGCGTTGACAACTACATCGGCAACTTCAGACTTAAGAACTCCGTAGCCTGCTCCTTGGAATCGATCTTCTAGTGATAGCAGTGATTCGCCGCTTACAGAGGAGTGAATGGAAAGCAGGTTAGAGACACCCGGTTTGTTCTCCCAATCGACCCTGATTGAGGTATCGGTATCGGTGACGGCACTCTTGATCTTCTTGGATATGGTGGTGTCGTCATCCATTAGATTTACCAGACCTTTAGGGTCACCAGTTGATTTAGACATCTTGGCTGTTGGATTCTGGAGATCATAAATCTTTGCAGTTTCTTTGAGGATGTGCGCTTCAGGAATGGTAAATGTTTTACC
>JAEMTJ010000065.1 GCA_016462375.1 Rhodoluna sp.
CCCTTCCAACAGGTAATCCCCATTTTGTCACCAGGTGCTGGCATCATAAAACCAGAACTACTAACAGGCGGGCTTAATGTACATACGAGACAATCTTTGGTCATTCAACACTAGAGATCTAATGCGGGCATCCTCATGCGAGCACTGCACCATGATTTCTGTTGCAAGGACGCTTGGTGAGTCTGGGGTACTAGCAAAACTCAAGCCCTACGAGGATGAGATTGCTGAGGCCAAGCGATTAGGTGAAGACACTTCACTAGCGCAGAAATACGGAATCCTTTTTGAAGATTCCCTGGTCAAAGAGCTTCTGCTCTCCGCTGGAGAAGATATTGTTAAGCGCCCAACTGTGGATGGCGACATCAAAGAGACTATTGAACTCATGGAGTCGGGCACGCCAATTATTTTCCAAGGTGGATTAAAAAGAGAATTCCAAGGAACCCTGTTTAGCGGACGTCCTGACTTTATAGTCCACCGTGATTGGGAGTTAGATTTTATCGAAGGCAAACTAACAGCGAGAAAGCGTCCCGATGCTACTGGTGAAAGAAAATACACCGCATGGGACGCTAAATATGGAGGTCAGGCAAAACCCGCCTATCTCCTTCAGGTTGGCCTTTACGTAGATGCTCTTGAGAGTCTCGGATTCAAAGCGGAAGGAGTCAGACACGGACTCATTCTCGGCTCTCGCACCATCGATACCTTTGAAGAAATTGAAATCGTCCCAGCTATGCGTCTTGCAAGAGAAAAGATTGTGGCAATTGTCTCAGGCGCTATTAGAGCTGAGGCGTCAGATAGCTTAGAAGAGTTTGGAACAGGTAAATTACTATGGCACTGCCCAGCAAAAACCAACTGTGCCATTTGTGAATACCCGGATCTTTGCGCAGATGACCGCCTCGCAACAGATGACCTCGTTCAAGTCGCCAACATTTTGCAATCCCAAATCGGAAAGCTCGCAAGCACTGGAATCACCACGATGGGAGCGCTAGCAAGAGCACGTGACGAGGATCGGCCTGAGAAATTAGCCGAAGAAACGTTCAATAAAGTAAGACGCCAAGCCCAGGCACAGGTTGAAGCAAATCAATCTGGTAAGCCGATCCATTACCTATTAGATGATCCGATGATTCAGTTCTTACCACCAAGATCTGAATTAGATATCTTTTTTGACTTCGAAGGCTTCCCATACTTCACTGAACGTGGTGGCCTGGAATACCTCTTTGGTAATTACGTTTGGGGAGATGGAAAGAATGAAGGTAGGCCTCTAGATTCACTGTTTACTGAATTCTGGGCTCACGATAGAGAACAAGAAAAGCAGGCTTTCTCAGATTTCATGGTGTGGACGCTGGACCGGATGAACAGAGACCCAAACTCTCACATCTATCACTATGCGAGTTATGAGGTTAGTGCTCTCAAGCGTCTCGCCCAAAGACACGGGATGTATGAGCAAGAAGTGTCCTGGCTGATTGCAACAGAGCGGCTGGTTGATATGTTCAACATAGTTAGAAACTCTTTGATTATCGGTGAAGAGAGTTATTCGATTAAGAAGCTGGAGCGTCATTACAAATTTATTCGTTCGTCGGATGTGACAAAGGCGACCGCAAGTATCGACGAATATGACCGATGGAGAGAGTTAGACCAGTTATCTAGACACCCCGGTATAGACCCGATCGAGAAAGCCAAAGCCCACAGTGAGGCAGCTCGAATATATGCAGAACTCAGGCTCTATAACCTTGAAGACGTTTGGTCTACCAGAGAGCTTTACCGTTGGCTAGAAGGAATGGAAGGAGCGTGCTCCAAATATGGATTGCCTGAACCAGGCGATTCAGATGAGGAGGATGGGGATCGCGCCCTAACCAATAAAGAGATCGAGTTAGCTGAACTTCACGCTCAAACTCAAGAACTATTCGACAAAGTTGAGGGTTGGGAATGGGGTAAAGACCTAGAAGCTGATTACAGAGCAACTGTTTGGCTAGCTCTCACACACTCGATTCTCTTTTACAAACGCGAAGACGTCATGTTTTGGGCTGACATCGCTATTAAAGTTCTGATGGATGACGAGATGCTTTCTAGGGACAGAACTGCCGCTTCAATAACAGAAGTAACCGAATTTTCCAGAGAAGTTAAGACTGGACGAGATGGCACAGCAAAGCAGATTGTCACATACACCGCACAGCTCTCGGATGGTGACTTCTTCATCCCGAAAAAGCGTATGAGTATTATTACCCGTTACCGGTCAGAGGGTAAAAGGCAAAACAGAGATTACGGTGAGGTTGTCGAATTCTTAGAAGGGTCTTTGACCTTTACTCGACGAGTGCGAAAAGGTTCAGACAGGTTCATTCCTGATGCAATCATTGACGTGACTTCTTTTTCAACTGTCGCAAAACAAAGAGAACTAACAAATCTTGCCAATGGCATCGCTAGGGAATGGGGTTCTCCACTCAACCCAGCTCCAAATAATCCCGCGATCATGGATCTACTAATGCGTAGACCTCCAAAGCTAAAAACTTTGAACGCTCTACCAACGCCCGATCCGGATAACTACCTACCTTCAGTGATAGCTGCTGTCGAGGATTTGAATAATTCTGTTCTAGCTATTCAAGGCCCTCCTGGTTCTGGAAAGACTTATCTAGCATCACGAACAATTGCGCATCTAATTGCTTCCGGTAAAACAGTTGCAGTTACTGCTACTTCACATTCGGCAATCGATAATGTTCTCCAAGCCTGTGTCGAAGCTGGAGTGCCCATCGAGCTAATAATGAAAGCCCAGAAAGACGCACCTCCTCAGGTTTGGGAAACTAAAGACACCTCTCCTGCCGCCACCTGGGTAAGGAAACAAGATGGCGCTTTCCTAATCGCGGGAACTTCATACTTCTTCAGCAATGAAAGAGTTCGAGAGCGACAAGTCGATTACCTATTCGTAGATGAGGCGGCACAGTACTCACTTGTTGATTGCATGGCTGTTAGCGGCTTTGCTAAGAACATAGTCCTTATGGGAGATCCGCAACAACTTGCCCAAGTAGTTACCGCCGTCCACCCAGGTGGAGTTGAGAACT
>JAEMTJ010000006.1:0-5619 GCA_016462375.1 Rhodoluna sp.
TGGGGGTAGCCAAAGACCGCCGGTTTCGGTGCAGGCAAATCCAAAGATTTATCAGAGGTTTTGCATGTGTCGACGAAGGTCCGCTTAGTAAGCGGCTTCCAGCGCAGGTGAACTGAATTTGATACTTTTCAAGCTCTGGTCATTTGCGCCAGAGCTTTTTACTTTAAAGACCCTAGGGCTACCGGCATCACAGATATAAGGAGCGCCATGGCGGACAAGCAAGCCACAGTTGCAGAGTTGACTGGTTTATTCCAGAACTCTAAGGCTGTTCTGCTAACCGAGTACCGCGGACTCACTGTGGCACAGCTTAAAGAGCTGCGCCGTTCAATCAGTGCCGATGCAACTTACGCCGTAGCTAAGAACACATTGCTAACCATTGCTGCAAAGAATGCTGGAGTGACCGCTTTTGAGGGTCAACTAGCAGGACCAACAGCCATGGCTTTTGTTAGCGGAGACGTAGTCTCTGTTGCCAAGGCAATGCGTGATTTCGCTAAGGCAAACCCACTGCTAGTTGTTAAGGCGGGCTATTTCGATGGTCTAGCTCTTACCGCTGCAGAGGTTACCAAGCTCGCTGATCTTGAAACTAGAGAAGTATTGTTGGCCAAGGCTGCCAATGCTTTCAAGGCTTCACTATTCGGTGCAGCATACATGTTCCAGGCACCTCTTGCTCAGGCTGCTCGCGCAGTCGACGCTTTGCGTCAGAAGCAAGAAGCTGCATAAACAAACCAACGCTTTACAAACTAAAACAAGGAGATACACATGGCAAAGCTGACCACAGACCAGCTAATTGAAGCCTTCAAGGAGCTTTCACTAATCGAACTTTCAGAGTTCGTTAAGAAGTTCGAAGAAGTATTCGAAGTTACCGCCGCAGCTCCAATGGCTGCTGCCGCTGCACCTGCTGCTGCTGCAGAAGCTGTTGAAGAGAAGACCTCATTCGATGTTGTTCTTGAAGCTGCTGGCGACCAGAAGATCCAGGTTATCAAAGAGGTTCGTGCTCTAACTAACCTAGGTCTAGGAGAAGCAAAGGCTGTCGTTGACAGCGCTCCAGCAACCGTACTTGAGGGTGCTAGCAAGGAGACTGCAGAGAAGGCTAAGGCTGCTCTAGAAGCTGCTGGTGCAAAGGTTACCCTTAAGTAATCTTCTTCACTGACAAAGAATTTCCCGTCTTGGCTTTACGCCAAGGCGGGTTTTCTTTTACTCGGTATTCTTGAACTATGAAGTATTACAACAATGTGGTCGAGCTGATCGGCAATACCCCTTTAGTTAAGTTGAATAAGGTAACTGAAGGTATTGCCTGTACTGTTCTAGCCAAAGTTGAATACTTCAACCCTGGTGGGTCTATTAAAGACCGCATTGCAGAGAAGCTTATTGATGCAGCTGAAGCTGCCGGTCAACTAAAACCCGGTGGCACTATTGTTGAACCCACTTCAGGTAACACCGGTATTGGTCTAGCTCTGGTTGCTCAGCAACGCGGTTATAAATGCATCTTTGTGCTGCCTGACAAGGTAGCTGTAGACAAGATCAACACATTGAAGGCATATGGAGCTGAGGTTGTTGTTTGCCCAACTAACGTGGCTCACGAAGACCCTAGAAGTTACTACTCGGTATCAGATCGTATCGCGAGAGAAACTCCTGGAGCTTTTAAACCCGATCAATACAGCAACCTAGCTGGTCCTGCTGCTCACTATGAATCAACCGGTCCTGAGATTTGGAAAGACACTGACGGCCAGGTTACTCACGTTGTCATTGGTGTTGGCACTGGCGGAACTGTTTCTGGTACCGGTAAATATCTAAAAGAGATAAGCCAGTGGAGTGTCAAGATCATTGGTTGTGATCCTGCTGGTTCGGTTTACTCAAACGGTAATGGAAGACCATATCTTGTTGAAGGTGTTGGTAGAGGAGATGACTTCTTACCTGGAGCTTTTGATGGTTCAGTAGTGGATGACTTTATTCCAGTTTCAGATTTTGATTCATTCATGATGACGAAAAGATTGGCTAAAGAAGAAGGACTACTTGTTGGCCCTTCGTGCGGAATGGCTGTTGTTGCTGCCCTAGAGATTGCTAAAGATTTACCTGCTGATGCAGTTGTGGTTGTGATTTTGCCTGATGGCGGAAGAGGATACCTAGCGAAGGTATTCAACGATACTTGGCTTAGAACCTATGGTTTCATGCCAAGACTTGATACTGCTGTTGAAGATCTAGTAACAGGCACTCAAGAGTCTCCTCAGGTAGTTAGAGTCAAGTCAACTCAAACAGTTGCAGATGCGCTAGCGCTCGAGTCTGAATTTGTGGTGGTCTTTGACAATCCTCCACCGGTTCGTTTTGGTGAGATCTCAGGTGTGCTTAGGTTAGAACACCTAAAGGCAGGCTTAGCCTCAGGCGCTTTCAAGGAAAGTGATCTAGTTTCAACTCACATGGAGTCAAAGCCATCACCTTTGGGCTATACCGACACTCTTGAAACTGCTAGGGAAGAACTCTCAGATGCCGACTGTGCTCTGGTGCTTCGTGAGGGTGAAGTAATAGCGCTTTTGACTAACCAACAACTGCCATAGGGTTAAAGCATGTCCGAGTTTGAAACCAGAGCCATTCACACAGCTCAAGAGCCAGATCACCTAACCGGTGGGGTTATCCCGCCTATTCACATGACCAGCACCCATAAGCAAGACGGTGTCGGTAATCTGCGTCAGGGGTTTGAATACAACCGTGCAGGTAACCCAACCAGAAATGCTCTGCAGGAAGCTTTAGCTTCTCTAGAGGGTGGAAGATTTGGGCTTAGTTTCTCATCAGGGCTAGCTGCTGAAGATGCCATCATTCGCGGGGTTATGAAGCCAGGTGATCACGTCATTTTGGCTAATGACATGTATGGCGGTTCATACAGACTGTTTGCTCGTGTGTTTGCTCCTTGGGGAATCGAATTCTCAATTGTTGACCTGAATGACTTTGTTGCACTAGAAGCAGCGTTTATTGCTGGTAAAACCAAGATGGTTTGGATTGAAACTCCATCTAATCCGATGATGACAATCTTTGACATAGCTAAGGTCTCTACCATCGCTCATAAGCATGGTGCAGTTGCTGTTGTCGACAATACTTTTGCAACTCCTTATCTGCAACGTCCACTTGAACTAGGTGCAGATATTGTTATGCACTCAACTACCAAGTATTTAGGTGGTCACTCAGATGTTCTCGGTGGTGCGGTAGTTCTAAACGATGGTGAGCTTGCTAAAAAGATTGAGTTCATTCAGTTTGCTGTCGGTGCTGTTTCATCGCCGTTTGATTCTTGGCTAACTCATAGATCACTGAAGACCCTCGCTCTTCGTATGGATAGACACTGCTTTAACGCACAGTCTGTTGCTAACTACTTAGAGGCACAAACTTCTCTAATCTCTGCTGTTTACTATCCAGGTCTAGAGGACGCCCAAGGGCATGATGTTGCTCGCAAGCAGATGTCTGGTTTTGGTGGAATGCTCTCTTTCAAGCTAGTTGGTGGTGAGAAAGCTGCTAAGAAGTTCTGTGAAAGCACAAAGTTGTTTACTCTTGCTGAATCTCTAGGTGGAGTTGAGTCTTTGGTTAACTACCCAGCGGAGATGACTCACGCTTCAGCTAATGGAACTCCAATCGAAGTTCCTAAAGACATTGTTCGTTTATCTGTTGGGGTTGAACACATCAGCGATATCTTGGCTGACATTGCCCAAGCGCTAGAAAAACTCTAGATGCCTGAGCAAGACAGAATCCAAGCAATCTACGATGAGTTTGCTAAGACTTACGATGATCACTACTCGTCACCTGAATTTCAAGAAGAAGACATTGCGCTATTCAAGATTGTCTCTCCTTGGGTAAGAGGAACTGTTCTTGATTTAGGTTGTGGAACTGGATTAACCCTTTCCTATAACCAAATCTCTCACGAGGACTATTTAGGCATTGATCCATCTGAGGGGATGCTCGCAAAGCTTGAAGCCAAGTTCCCTGAACACAACACACTTAACGCAACTTTTGAGGACTGGGACAAGACCAACCCTGCTGGTCACTTCGATACCATCCTCGGTCTATTTGGTGCCCCTTCATACTTCAATAAAGAGTCCTATGCAAAGGTTCTAGAAAGACTTAGCCCTAAAGGTCACTACTTCCTGATGTTCTATAAGCCTGGCTACTTCCCAGCCCACATCTACACTCCTGAGGACATAGCGGCTACCAAGGCCAGAATTGACTATGACCTTATCAATACCACCTTTGAAGGCACCTTTATCTTCACCAATTACCTAGTGGCAACCAACATTCCTAAAGAGTTCCTACCTTTAGGTAACAAGACGTAAAAAAAGCAAAAAAGACACAAAAATAGGAAAGAATAGTCTTATTATTTCCCCAATCTAAGGAGTTCCCTTATGGCTATATCACGCAAAGCAATCTGGAAGACATTGGCAGCTACCGCTGCGGTCTTGGTTGCGACCTCACTTTCAGCATGTTCTTCTGGCAGCATCGCGGGAGACACAATCACTGAAGGAAAACTAACCATCGGTACCGGTAACCCAGCATATTCACCATGGGTTCTAAATGACGCTCCAGAAGCTGGCGAAGGATTCGAAGCCGCCGTTGCTTATGCTGTTGCAGAGAAGCTCGGCTTTGAAGCTGCAGATGTCGTTTGGGTTAGAACTACTTTCGATGAAGCAATTGCACCAGGAGCAAAGAACTTTGATTTCAACCTGCAGCAGTATTCAATTACCGAAGAGCGCAAGGCTAACGTTGACTTCTCATCTGCCTACTACGAGACAGCACAGGTTGTTGTGACCACCGAATCTTCACCTGCGGCGTCTGCAACTAGCATTGCTGATCTTCAGGGTTACCTAATCGGCGCTGCAACCGGCACCACCTCATTCGATGCAATCGGTTCAGTTATTAACCCAACTCAGGCAGCTCTCGCATTCAACTCAAACGATGACGCGAAAGCAGCGCTTACCAATGGTCAAGTTGATGCAATTGTGCTTGACCTACCAACCGCTCTTTACGCATCTTGCTGTGAACTAACCGGTGGAAAAATTATCGGTCAGTTGCCAACTGCTGCCAAGGGAGACCAGTTCGGTCTAGTCCTAGACAAGGGTTCAAAACTAACCGCTGCTGTCACAAAGGCTCTTGATGACCTTCGTGCCGACGGCACTCTAGCCAAACTAGAAGAGAAATGGCTTACCGCGGACGCGGGAGTTCCAGTCCTCAACTAGATTTGAGTAATGCCTAACACTAAAAGCCCGACGATCAAGCCAAGTCAAATTGAGCTCGATCGCCGGGCTTTTAGGCATTCTAGGAAACAGCGTTCAACTTTAGTGGCTCTTGTAAGCACAGTCGCCTTTGCAGTTGTCGGGTATCTTTCACTTACTAACGCGCCAGGCTGGGATCGAGTCCAACAGAGCTTCTTCAACTACGACACTGCAGTATCGGCTCTTCCTCATGTTCTAGATGGGCTGTTACTAAACCTCAGAGTGCTGTTCTTCTCAGCTATTGGAGTTCTAGTTTTTGGTTTGGCTCTGGCATTACTTCGAACCCTGCGTTCTCCAATCTTTACTCCAATCAGGCTCTTTGTGCGCGGCTACGTCGATCTCTTCAGAGGCTTACCACTAATCATCGTTCTGT
>JAEMTJ010000006.1:5719-19075 GCA_016462375.1 Rhodoluna sp.
TTTGTGCGCGGCTACGTCGATCTCTTCAGAGGCTTACCACTAATCATCGTTCTGTATTTAGTTGGTTTTGGAATTCCAGGTCTAAGACTTGAATTTCTAGGAAGAATACCTGCTGAAGTATTGGGCACGGTTGCTCTTGTTCTCACATACTCTGCATATGTTGCTGAGGTTTTTAGGGCAGGTATAGAAGCTGTTCATCCATCTCAGCGCTTAGCTGCTAGATCTTTAGGTCTGTCTTATTCACAAACCATGAGGTTGGTGGTTCTTCCTCAAGCCCTTCGTAAAGTAGCGCCGCCTTTGATGAACGACTTTGTCTCTCTGCAAAAAGATGTTGGTCTGATTTCTGTCTTGGGTGCTGTTGATGCTGTTCGAGGGGCACAGATAGAGGTAGCGCACTTTGCTAACTTCACCCCTTATGTTGTTGCTGGTTTGCTCTTTGTATTACTTGCCATTCCAACTGTTCGCTTAGCCGATTATGTGACTAGTCGTCTGGCTAAACGTGAGCAGGCAGGAGCACTGCTTTGATGCTAGGACCCATGATTTTGAATGTTAAAGGCTTAGAGAAAAGCTTTGACGATAAGGCAGTTCTTAAAGGGATTGATCTAGAGCTTTACCGTGGACAGATTGTTGCACTGATTGGTTCATCCGGTTCCGGTAAATCAACTCTGCTTAGAACAATCAACCTATTAGAAGAAATCAGTGATGGACAGATATTCCTAAATGATGAAGATATATCAGATCCAAAAGTTGACCAAGATCAGATTAGGCGTCAGATTGGCTTGGTCTTCCAGGCCTATAACCTCTTTGCACATTTATCTATAGAAGAGAACATCACCCTCGCTCTTAGGCACGTCAAAGGCATGAAAGCCGCTGAGGCTAAAGCCAAGGCGCTTGCACTCCTTGATCGAATTGGTCTAGCCGATAAGGCTGATTCTTATCCAGATAAGTTATCCGGCGGTCAGCAGCAGCGCACAGCAATCATGCGCGCTGTTGCACTAGAGCCAACCTTGCTACTGCTAGATGAAGTAACAAGCGCTTTAGACCCTGAGTTGGTTGGTGAGGTTCTTGAACTGATTAGAGACCTAAAGGCAGGTGGAACCTCCATTTTGATGGCTACCCATGAGCTGTCATTTGCCAGGGATGTGGCGGATTGGGTGGTCTTCCTAGATGGCGGGGTAATCATTGAAGAAGGGCCAGCTAAAGAGTTTTTCAGCAATCCACAACAGCCACGAACCATTGAGTTTCTGCAACGACTTCGTCGTAGAGCAGGCGATCAATAGAGGTTAGGTAGGCTGATTAGGTAACCAAAGCTGGTTGCTTTAGCTAATTAGGTTGTGAATTCTAAATGCGCATTTTGCTTGTTGGTGCCGGTGGTGTTGGTGATGCAGTAGCGAAAGTAGCTGCTAGCAGAAGTTTTTATGAAGTTGTTGTAGTCAGTGACTATGACCAATCCAGAGCAGATAAGAGCATCGCTTGGATTCAAGCAAAATATGGTGATGCAGTCGCCACCAAATTCATATCAGCAAAGATTGATGCTTCCAGTGCAGCGGCAGTGGCTGCATTAATCACAGAACACAGGATTGATTATGTAGTCAACGCTGTTGAACCTAAGTTCGTACCAACTATTTTCTCTGGTTGCTACACAGCTGGAGCAAACTATTTGGATATGGCGATGAGCCTCAGTGAAATTCACGAGACTGATCCTTTTCACAAAACTGGCATCAAACTAGGGGACGCTCAATACGCACTTAACGAACAGTGGCAGCGTGCAGGAAAACTAGCTCTAGTTGGTATCGGTGTTGAACCTGGACTATCTAACGTCTTCGCTCGCTATGCAGCTGATTATCTCTTCAGTGAAATTGATGAAGTCTCAATCAAGGACGGTGGAAACCTAGTTGTCACCAATGAAGCTGGTGAAGAAATCTTTGCACCATCATTCTCAATTTGGACAACCATTGAAGAATGTCTAAACCCACCAACTCTGTTTGAAAAGAAGAAGGGTTGGTTCACAACAGCTCCATTTAGCGAACCAGAAATCTTTGAATTCCCTGAAGGTATCGGTGCTGTCGAATGTGTGAACATCGAGCACGAAGAAATCACGATGTTGCCTAGAACCATGGAGGTTGGCAGAGTGAGTTTTAAATACGGTCTGGGTTCAGATTTCATTGGAGTGCTAAAGACCCTGCACAGACTAGGTCTAGACGCCACTAAACCGGTTCGAGTTCGCTCTGCTCAAGGACCGGTTGAGGTTGCTCCTCGTGACGTAGTTGTCTCAGTGCTGCCAGACCCAGCCCACATTGGCCCTCGCATGACTGGTAAAACCTGTGCTGGTGTATTGGTAACAGGCAAGAGTAAAGATGGCACAGCTCGGGCCACATACATCTACCACGTAGCTGATAACGCTGAGACTATGGCTGATATAGAGGCCCAGGCAGTCGTTGCTCAAACTGCATTCAACCCTGTGATTGCTCTAGAGCTGATTGCTACCGGCATCTGGGAAGGTGTTGGCGTTATGGGCCCCGAGGAATTCGACGCTAAGCCATTCCTAGATCTCCTAAGTTCATCAACTGGTTATAAGCAGAAGTGGGTCGCTCAGGAACGTCTTCCAGCTAGCCCACTGAGGAACCCATAAGTTTTATGAGTGCTAAAGACTACGACATAATCATCATCGGCTCAGGCTTTGGTGGTTCTATTGCGGCTTTGAGGTTGACTGAAAAGGGATACAAAGTCTTAGTAATAGAAGCTGGTGCAAGGTTCCAAGATAAAGACTTTGCTAAAACCTCTTGGAATCTGAAGAGATTTCTTTTCTTTCCTCGATTAGGGCTAAAGGGTATTCAGCGAATAGATCTGTTACGGAACGTCATGGTGATGTCAGGTGCAGGTGTTGGTGGCGGGTCACTGGTTTATGCAAACACTCTTTACCGGCCACCGACAACTTTCTTCAAGACTGGTTCTTGGGCTTCGATGTGTGATTGGCAGAAAGAGCTCGCTCCATACTATGACCAAGCAGAACGCATGCTTGGAGTCGAAACAAACACTTTCATGAGTCCGGCAGATGTTGAACTGAAGAAAGCTGCCGAAAAACTTGGCTACGGTAACTCATTCCAGATGGCTCCTCTTGGTATTCACTATGGTGAGCCTGGCAAAGAGATTGCTGATCCATATTTTGGTGGCACGGGGCCTTCAAGAACAGGCTGTATTAACTGTGGTGAGTGTATGACGGGTTGTCGCCATGGAGCTAAAAACACTTTGGTGAAGAACTATCTATATCTTGCAGAATCTGCAGGAGCGGAAGTTATTGCCAACACCACTGTTACTGACATTGTTCAAACTGATATAGGTTATGAAATACATACCAGAGCAAGTGGGTCAACTGGTTGGATCAAACCGCGAAAGATCACTGCTGATCAGGTAGTAGTTTCGGCGGGTGCTTTAGGCACAGCGAAGTTGTTGCATAGCACGCGCAGTCGAGGCAACCTCCCTGGCATAAGCTCAAGACTTGGTCATCTGAGTAGAACTAACAGTGAATCACTTTTAGGTGTTGTTGCTAAGAAGAAGGACATCGACTTCTCTAAAGGTGCTGCAATTACCTCCAGTGTTTTTCCTTCAGAACACACTCACGTTGAGCCAGTTCGATATGGTCGTGGGTCTGGGTTTATGGGAGTCATGGAAAGCATTTTGGCGTCTGGGCCTAAGGGTCAGAAGCCAACGTTCATTAGATTGCTGGGGGCAACCTTCAAGCACATCACCAGGTTGCCGAGTATGTATAACTTGAGGAGTTGGCCTGAACGGACCCTGATTCTTTTGGTGATGCAGTCTAGAGATAACTCACTGGTTACCTTTGCAAAGAACTCTTTGTTCGGTAAAAAGATTTCATCCAAGCAAGGTCACGGTGAAGAGAATCCAGCTTGGGTTCCTGAAGGGCATGAGCTAGCACGTGTCTTAGCTAAACAGTTTGACGGTACTCCTGGAGCAGTAGTGACCGAACCATTTGGGATTCCAATGACAGCTCACTTCTTAGGTGGAGCGGTCATCGCGCCTAATGCGAGTGAAGGTGTTCTAGATGGTTACCTTCGAGCTTATGGTCAACCAGGACTACACATTTTTGATGGTGCTGCCTTATCTGCTAACCCTGGAGTTAATCCATCGTTGAGTATTGCTGCTCAAGCTGAATGGGCTTGCGCTCACTGGCCTAATAAAGGTGAGCGGGATGCAAGGCCTGAGTTGGGCTCGGCATTCAAGATCGTTCCACCGGTTGGGCCAGTGAAACCGGTTGTTCCTTTAGGTGCTTCTGGTGAACTGAGACTTGATGTGAGAATCAAGTAATTCACAGTGCCATTTTCTTTTTAGATCTAAGTAAGCCTTGAGCAATAGCTGCACCTAGCAGAATGATTATTCCACCTACTGGTTCATACCATTGCAGTTGCTCACCTAAGAACATAACTCCTAGGGTGACAGCAATTAAAGGTGTAATCAGTGTTACTGATGAAGAGATAGCGGAACCGACTTGCTTGAGCAGGGGGTAGTAAAGGGCGTATGCGATACCGGTTCCCATTATTCCGAGAATCAGTAGCGCTCCAGTTGATTGGAAGTTAAGTGGTGCTTGCAGTAGTGGTTGAGTGAAGTAAAACGGGGCAAGCAATATCGTGGCTCCAGCTATTTGACCGAAGGCTGCCACTTCAAGTGGGTGACCTAGGGGGCTGATAAATTTTCTAATGAAAGGTCCACCAAAGCCATAGCAGGAAGCGGCAAACACAACAGCAACAACTGCAAGCCAAGAGTCTGTTTCAATACCTTGCCAAGCACCAATCAGGGTTAGGACACCAAGCACACCAATGCCTAAACCAATGATTTGATTCCTAGTCACTTTTTCACTTCTAAATACTGTGAGTAGTGCAATCACTGTCGCTACCGGTGTTAGTGCATTAGCCATACCGGCAAATGCTGAGGATACATGGTGTTCGCCGTAGGCAAATAAAGTAAATGGTAATGCGGTGTTAAATGCGCCAACGATGAAGCTATAGAGGAAGAGCTTGCCGTCTCTACGGATCTGTATTTTGCGCCAGAGAATAATCATTAGGAGCGTGATTGCTCCCAGCAGGCATCGCCAGAAGGCTAAGCCAATAGGAGAGAAGGATTGGTTGACGAATTCAATGAAGAAAAAAGAGGATCCCCAGATTAGTCCTGCCCCAAAGTAGTTGAATAACCAGCTTCTAGATTTGCCGGGTCTGCCGACTTCGTTGGTTTGAGGCACTAGCCCAGCCTAACTAACCCGCTCTGAGATTAGGCTTAGGGGGTGTTAGTTAGGTTTATTAGAGTAGAGCGCAATGCAGCACTATTGCTGGTGGTTGCGGGGCTTTTAGGGCTCTTGGTGGCTAACCTCATCGGGGCAAGTATTGTCTCCCATCAGGTGTCTGAGATTAGCCACTACACGCTGTGCTTGTTCTTTTTCCTAGTTGGTCTTGAACTTAAGCGTGAGCTTACCGGTGGAGTTTTTAAGAATAAAAAGAGTCTGCTTGTTCCGCTTTTAGCTGCGGTCTTTGGTGCACTAATACCGGCCATTATCTACTTCGCTATCACTTCTAATAACCCAGCTGCTCAAAGTGGTTGGGCTATACCGATGGCCACCGATATCACCTTCGCGCTTGCCGTCTTTAGTTTCTTTGCAAGGAAGTTTTCAAAAGGGGCCCGAGGCTTCCTTTTAGCCTTTGCCATCATCGATGACATGCTGGCCATCATTGTTATTGCACTATTCCTGGGGGCACCTGTCCTCACCGGTGCATTGGTAACTGGCTCAGCACTATTGGGATTACTAATCCCAACTAAGAAAATTCCAAAGCTTGAAAATCTCATTCATCCATTTGTTTCATACCTAGTGCTGCCGATTTTTGCCTTCACCGCGCTGTCACTACCGATCAACATCTCAATCACTTCAGTGCTAGCCAGTGTTGTTGGAATCGGAATCATGCTTAGGGTAATCGGCAAAGTTGTCGGGATTAGTCTTGGCGCTTGGCTCGGTTTACGCTTATCGGGAACACAATCTGATCTGAAGTTGAGGGATTATGTTCAGATTTCTATACTCGGCGGTATCGGCTTCACTGTCTCACTCTTAGTAACTGACCTGGTCTTTAATAAGGGTTCGGTTGAACACTCTCAGGCTGTTGTGGCAAGCCTGCTGGCTGCACTAATCGCTGCGGCGATAGCATCGGTTATATACAGTTTTAGGGGTAAGCCGCTTAGCTAGTTTTAGTACTCGCTGAAACTATTTATTTCTGGGAGCGGTTCGGTTCACCGAACAGAGGTCAGCTAGTAAGTATCCTAAACATGCGAGGTACCAAGATTAAGTGAGCATGATGATTCCTTGGTTCGCAAAAGGCGGCCCAAAGGAAGAGGCACTTGAAGGCTAAGAGCAAAGATCCACTCTTTGAATTTCTAATTGTTGGCGCACTTATAACCGGTGCAGTTTTTGCATTTGCTCCGAATAGCGCCGCTTCTATACCGGTAGCAAAACCAATCGACAAGCCAAAGCCAACTATCGAACCTGTTTTACCAAGCTATGTAGTTCCTAGCGGTAAGACTCAGACATTAGTCACCGGTCTTCGAGCTCCCTGGGAATTACTCTTTTTACCTGATGGGCAGGCACTAGTTGATGAGCGCGACAGTGGAACTATCTTGCAGATCTCCAAGGACTACTCAACTCAAAAGGTTGCCTTTACTTCAACAACACCACCCTGTGTAAAGTTCTGTGAAGGCGGCACGTTAGGTATGGCCTATGCTGCCGATCGACCTGATGGCAAGCTTTCACTGTTTGTTTTTCTCACCACCTTGACAGACAACAGAATTCTGAAATATGACCTAGACAGTTCTGAGGATCTTTGGTCGCTTTCAAATAAGCGAGTTCTATTCAGCGGAATAGATCGAAGTGGACTCTCAACAACACACAATGGTGGTCGACTTGCTATTGGTCCAGATGGAAAACTCTGGGTGAGTCTGGGTGACGCGGGTATGCGGGGTTCAACTTCGCAAAACTGGAATCGCTTAGCCGGGTCTATTTTGCGTCTAAACCTTGATGGCTCAATACCTGAAGATAACCCGCGTGAAGACTCTCCTGTTTGGGCTAAGGGGCTAAGAGATACCCAGGGCATGGCCTGGGATAACTTTGGGAATATGTGGACAACAGAGTTTGGCCAAGACACCTGGGATGAACTAAACCTGATGCAAAAGGGTAAGAACTACGGTTGGCCGATAGCTGAAGGTAAATACAAGTTTGCTGAGACTCCATTACCGCAGGGTAATCCTGGCTCTGACAATCAAGGCACAGCTGAATCCCCAGCACCAACGCCTAACATCCCGACGATGCCTTCTGATAAAGAACTTTTCAATGACTCCCGTTACACAAACCCATACTTCACCTGGCATCCAGAAGATGCTGCCTGCAGCGGGATTAGTTTTGTTAGGGGCTCTCTGATCTCCGCTTGTCTTCGCGGTGGAAAGCTTTGGATCATGCCGGTACTTGGAGATAAGAAACTTGGCGAACCGCAGGCATTTTTAACTGGAACTTTTGGTCGAATTCGCAAGGCGACCCTTGCCCCTGACGGCAGTCTTTGGATTATCACCAGCAACAAAGATGGTCGTGGCGGTTGGTCTCAGGGTGGAGAGAAGGCCCAGGATGACCGGGTAATTCGAGTTGAGCTAAAGACGGTCTACTACTAAAGATTCTTTAGTGCTTCGTCAATAATTTCTAAGCTAAAGAGTCTGCTATGTCCAAAACCTGGAACTATTTTCAGTGTTGAACTCTTGACTTTGGAATGTAACCAGATACTGCAAGAAACATCAACATCGGTATCAGCATCACCATGAATAATTTGCAAAGGCTTAGTAATTATCGAAACATCAAGACCGTAATCAACTAGAGCCGCATACTCATCTAGCATCCAACCATCAACACCAGATTCAAAAGCGATAGCTCGTTGTTTAAATCTGAATTGTGCGTCAGGGGAATTAGCCCAAGCCAAGGTGCCTTCATCGGCGTTAACATACTCAACCATTGGGTCTTTGGCCATATATTCGGGAACCCATTGGGTGAACTTGTCTCTGAGTTCAGGGCCAAACGCTTTGATGATGTCAAAGAACTTAACTTCATCTTCAGGTGCTTTAGCAAAAGGGTTGAACTCTGGAAGATCAGCTGGCACCAAGCCAGCAAAGTCAATTCCCTGAGTTGCGTTATCTAGCAGGGCTAGATCGGCAAGCACCCTAGCGCCACCCGCTGAGAAACCTGTCGTGATGAATTCAGCAAAACCCAGATGGGCAACTACTGCTTTTGTGACCTGAGCATCTTCAGCAACAGGTCTTCTACCAACAACCGTAGATTTGGCATATCCCTGTCTGATTGGGACCGCAACTGAGTATCCATGAGAGTTGAACAGCTCAGCCATAGCTGGCGATAGTGGCCTAGGCGAGGGCATGCCGTGGTGCCAAACAATTAGCTTGTCACCACCTTGGTGCCAATAAGTCTGAGTGATAACTCCAGGAGCTGTTTCAATTAGCAAAGTTTCCATATGGGTAGATTACTGCCAGAAACAGGACCGAATTGTTACTTAAATGGCACTTGTTGCTCATCTGAGACAGTCTGAAGCGCTTAGAGTAGTGTTACAACTACGTTTTGTGCGA
Organism: Rhodoluna sp.; assembly: GCA_016462375.1. Lineage (GTDB taxonomy): Bacteria > Actinomycetota > Actinomycetes > Actinomycetales > Microbacteriaceae > Rhodoluna. The sequence continues at coordinate 14,390 of JAEMTJ010000006.1, forward strand.
AGCGTCTAGCCCGAAAGGCATATCATGCTTCGCAAATCCCTGACTATTTTCCTAGCTCTACCTCTATTAGTTTTTGGCATCTCCTCGGCTAGTGCCGCAACTCCTCTGGTAGTTACCTTCGAAGCTAATGACACCTCAGGGTTTGTTCACATCGACTTTGATGATGGGCCTGATACACGTCCTGCTTTCCAGAAATCAACAGTGGTTGATGGCGTTGATGGGGTCGGTGGAAAAGTCCTCAAGGTAGTTCGTGGAACTGCCTCTTGGGCTGGAACAACGATCATCAAAGATGGAACCAAGACTCTCATAAAGACCGGTTCATTGTTTGTAACTGCAAACATCAACTCTCCTGCAGCTGGTAAGAAGATGCTGATGAAGATTGATAACAAGGACACCCCAACTCAATCTGTTGAAGCTTATGCGACCCAATCTTCTGTTGTTGGTTGGCACGAATACACATTTGATTTCTCTGTGCAAAGACCCGGTACTGAAGCCTTTAGTGCTGCCAAACCTGCCACCATGGCGAGCATTTTCTTCGACTACACCATAAACCAAGCCGCATCGACTGCTGGTCAGGCATATTATTTGAATGATGTTACTTTTGCTTCTGAATCAGCAGGCACTGGTGGCGGCGGCGGTGGCGGCGGTGGCGGAGAACCTGTAGTTGCCGCAGCAACACCGTCTCTTCTTACCTATGAAGATGGTGACACTCTTGGTGCGCTAGGTGCAGCAGAGGCAAACCCAGGGCACCCAGTTGGTATCTTCGGTGGTGGTTCAGCGGCAATCGTGAACGCCCCCCAAGATGTTGGTGGAGCAGGTAACAAGGTGCTAGCCCTAACTAAAACTGGTGCACAGTGGACTGGCTACAACGTCATCGTTGACACCGAGGGGGCTCTTAGAATCACTAACGCTGCTTTTCCTAGTGTGACTTTCAACTATCTATCGCCTAAAGCCAATAGCCCAGTAGCGGTTCAGCTTTTCGTCGGTGAAACGATGGAAGCCGAGATGATCCAGAACGCTGATCTTGGAGTTAACACCTTGAAGTTTGATTTCTCGAAAGCTGCGAACCTGTCAGTTGGTTCTTGGTCAGCTTCTAAGATCTACACCAAGCTGGTTATCTTTCCTGACTTCCTAGTTGCAGTTAGCACTCCTGCCGATGTCTACTACTTTGACAACATTGCAATCAACGGTGCTGTTACTCCTGGCAATTCAGTAAAGCCAGCAAACGTAAAAGCAACGAGTATTTCTAACAAGACATTCAAGATAGGAACCACTCTGTCAGCGCTAAAGGGCACCTGGGCTGGAACTGGAACTGTGACTTACAAGTACAGCTGGTACCGTTGCACAAATAAGGCCACCAATGCTGCTTCGGCAAAGCCGGTTAGTGCGAATAAGTGTTTTGCTATCGCAGGACAGGCCAGCTCTAGATACAAGCTGACTAAATCTGACAAGGGTAAATACCTCAGGGTACTGGTCACTGCCACTAACTCCGAGGGAACTACTTACAGCCTGAGCAAGAGCACTTCGGGCAAGGTTAGCTAAACACCCGAAGTAGCACGCTTGACTAAAGCCTTGATTTGAGTTTCGATCTTTGGCGTTAGTTTGTTGATTGCAAATGATGTTGGCCACATGGCACCCTCGTCTAGTTTTGTCCATTCGGTGAAGCCGAGGGTGTGGTAGCGGACTTTGAACTTGGCTGCATTCTGGAAGAAGCAGATTATTTTGCCATCTTTACCCGGAAGTGCGTAAGCAGGCATCCCATACCAGGTTTTAGGGGCTAACTCAGGAGCAGCTTTTAGGACTAGTTCATGAATACGATTCGCAATAGTTCTATCTGGTTCTGGCATGGCTTTGATCTTTGTCAGACAATCCGCAAGGTTGGCTTCTACAACATTTGCTTTAGCTGCACTTCTTAGTTCAGTAGCGCGTTCCCTAATTGCTTCGCGCTCCGCTTTTGAGAAGTCTGCTTTTTTCACTGCCATTTCGTATTCCTGCACCTTCATTTAATGATTACCCTAGACAACTAAAGGGTAATCGGGCAACTCGTAACCTTAGGTTTAGATGGCTTTAACCTTGTGAATACGGCTTCGTTTACTAGATTACCTAGTCTTCGAGCATGAGAGTAGCGATAGTAACCGAGAGTTTCCCACCGGTCTTCAACGGAGTCGCCAACTCAGTGGTGAGGGTACTTGAGACCCTAAAGGCAGAAGGCCACGAGGCGATTGTTATTGCTCCGACCACTCCAGGTAAGTACTTCAACGGCTTTAGAACCCACAGGGTTCCCTCTCTTCCGCTGTTTCAATTTCAACTTGGTTTACCTAATCCACTGGTAAGCAAGATACTTGACGATTTCGGGCCAGATGTTGTGCATGCTGCTTCCCCAGTGATGCTAGGAGCACAAGCAGTTGCTTGGGCGGATAGAAACCAAGTTCCAGCGGTCGCTATATTTCAAACAGATGTTGCAGCTTACGCAGAGCGCTATGGCTTTAAACTGCTCCGACCAATGGTTGACCGAATGATGGCTAACGTCCATGCGGGCGCAACTATTAACCTTGCTCCAACAACTGAAGTGAGAGATTACTTAGTTCGTCTTGGTCTTTCAAATGTTGAGGTTTGGGGTAGAGGTGTTGATCTTGAACTCTTCCACCCTGATCGGAAGAGCACTGAACGTGTCGCCCAGCTTCGGAAACAATTTGCACCAAGTGGACAGAAAATTATTGGCTTTGTCGGACGTCTTGCACAGGAGAAACAAGTAGACAGATTCTCTGAACTCTTCTCAGTACCAAATACTACTTTCGTCATAGTTGGGGATGGACCAGAGCGCTTATCTCTAGAACAGAAGTTCCGAGGAGCTGATGTTCACTTTGTGGGTAAACACAGTGGTGAAGATCTTGCCAATCACTACGCAAGTTTTGATGCCTTTGTCCACTTTGGCGCTGAAGAAACCTTTGGGCAAACCATCCAAGAAGCACAGGCAGCCGGAGTGCCAGTAATCGCACCTTTTTCTGGCGGCCCTAAATTCCTAATTGAGACTGGAGTTTCGGGTTACTTGGTTGACCACGAGCTGGTCAACGGCTTCAGCCCAGTGCTAGCAAACCTGCTTGCAGATAAGGAACTTATGGCTCGCATCGGCGAAGGAGGGCGTCGCAGGGTTCTAGATAAGTCGTGGGCGGCGAACAACGCCAAGCTTTTGGAGTTCTATGCTAGTGCTATGGAAATGATCAAGCCGAGTATCACCAGCGAGCTTCTCGTTGCTTGATCCACAGTCCCTAATTGAATCCTTCGGTGCGCTTGCAGTTCTAGGTGTTGCGCTGATTCTCTTTATTGAGACGGCTACAATTCTTGGTTCTTTCTTACCTGGTGATTCGCTAATTTTCATTCTCGGAATTGCTCTTAGTTCAACGTTGAACTTTCCAATCTGGTTGGCAGTGCCAATCGTGATTGCTTCTGCCATCGCTGGAAGCCAAGTGGGCTACTGGGTTGGCACTAAAGTTGGTCCTGCCTTATTCAAGAATCGAAAGAAGACGTTTTTCTTCAATGAAGACACCATTACTAGATCTCATGCAATTATCGAAAGGTATGGCCCTAGAGCCATTGTCCTAGCAAGGTTTATCCCTGTGCTCAGAGCGCTAGTTCCGATGCTGGTTGGCATCATGGGCATGGATAGTAAAAAGTATCTGCGATACAACATCATTGGAGCAGTGCTCTGGGGCGGCTGTTTACTAGTTCTAGGCTGGAGTTTAGGTAACCTGCAGATTGTCAAAGACAACCTAGAGCTTTGGGTTATTGGGTTCGTAGTGGTGAGTTCACTACCATTCCCTATCGAAATTCTTAGGGATTATCTAAAGCGCCGTAAGGCTAAGAAGCTTTAGAGTAATCAAACTTACCGAAGTTACCTGGTAAGAATTCCTCTGCGGTTTCAAGATCTAGCGACAACCCTGAATAAACAGTTAGTTCTGGAAGTTTTGGTTCTAAACCATCCCCTGAGGAAACTCTTCTGATTCTTCTCCAGAAAAAGGGCACTACGTGAAGAACAACCCACCGAGAAGTTCCGTATAAACCTCGCTCAGGAACTGTAATTTCACAATCATCTAGTTCGCTGAGTCTGTAACTGAGCTTTAGTAGTGCTGCAGCCTCGTTTGCTACCTTGATGTGTCCTGGTCCTGAGAAGTGCACCATGTCTTCAGCCCAGTATGAAACATCAGCAAGAGATTCGATTCTGTGCACATCATGTAATGGCACATTCATATCTGTTGCCACTCGCTCAATCATCTCTGTCATACGCACTGCAAGCTTTGCAAGTGGCCTAAAAACTATAAGGTGGATTGGATTGATGGTGTTAGAGACGATAACTTTGCAGCCGGCATCTAAGAGTTTCTGGATGCCTTCACGGAGAATCTTTTCAAGCTGTGGGAGGTTTTCCACCTTGGCGAATATGTCATTCTGTCCAGCCATAACAGTCACCAAATCAGGCTTGAGGAGTAAAGCTCTATCAAGTTGATGACCCATGATTGCCTCAATCTTGGCACCGCGGATAGCTAGGTTTGCATAGTGAAATTCATGCCCCTGAAGCTCTGCTTCACGGGAGAGTAAGGTTGCGAAACGATCTGTCCAACCGGAGTGGACTCTACGTTCTGTGAAGGCGAAGTCACCAAGTCCTTCGGAGAGTGAATCCCCAACCGCAAC
>JAEMTJ010000006.1:19175-38742 GCA_016462375.1 Rhodoluna sp.
TGGTTGTGTGATGCTGCTGTTGATCCGGATGGGTCTGTTAATGGTGATTTGGGTCCAAGCATCGATAGCTATTTTGTGGCTAAGAACAGCAAAGATAAGACTGCTAGAGAACGCTTAGCCCATCGGATGTGTAACACGATGAAGGGCAAGAAAGCTCCCGTTGTGCCCTGGTCTAAAGAGCTCTTTGTTCTAGACCCTTCACCCATTGTGGAGACTGTAGAGCGGCTGAACCGTAAAGGCGGCAGAGAAGTTGTTGCTCGCTGTCCAGATGAGAATGATGCCAAAGCAGCATCAGAGTGGCTATTGGACAGGCTGTCTAGGTTAGCTCCTGAAACTAAGTTTGAAACTGAACTAAAAGCTGGCGGTGGACAATATGTTGTTCAGTTGCGAACTCTTTAGTATTTGCCATTCGATACAAAAAGCTATTGCTTTGATTAGTTCAATAGCCTTGTCCGCACTTTGTATTCCTTTGCACGGGTGGCCAACTTCCTATCTGCCGTAATCAACTCTGCATCTAATGATTTTGCCAGTGCCAGAACGCAGACATCAGGCATCTTAAGCCGAGTTTCATTCCTAACTTTTGCAATCTCTATGGCGAGCTCTTTTGAAATCGGTTCTACTTCAAACCCTCCGCTAGCTAGATTTGCGACAAAAGCACCTAAAGTATTCTGGCCTGCCGGGTGGGTCAGTATCTCGGCATAAGTAAGTGAAGAAAGATGAATTGATGAGCTGGTGCTGCTCAAGTAAATGTTCACTGCTTCGTCATGGTGAACATTCTTGGAATCAAAAAGAGCGATAACTACATTCGCATCAAAAACTATTCTTGCCATTCGCTCTTTCGCTGTTCATCAAAATCAGCTGGCCACAACGCAGTACCAATTTTTTGAAGGCTTTGAAGCGTTGCCATCCTTTGGCTTTTGACGTTATCAGCTTTGAGGAGAAGGGCCTTTGATCCTTCTTCTATCAATAATCTAAGGAGCTCGGTTCTAGATTTACAGTCAGGCCACAACCCCGCAGCTTTATCCAGGGAGGCTGAAAGTTCGTCACTTTCAGTAATCATGTGTCTAGCTCTTTGAGTGGGCATTTCCTAAGTGTAGCACTAGTGGCTAAAGTGCAACACTTCTTCTTGCCCCCTGAGATGTCTATTTTTTAGGCTTAGAGGGTTTAGCTGCGGAAGAAGAATCTGCCGGAGTTAGCATGCCTTGCAGTCGGTGAAGTGACTGTTCCATGGTGGTTATGTTGCCATCGAGGAAGATCGTATTACCGCTACCTTCTTTAGCCGCGTCTCTGACAGTTTCAGTCCACATCGAGAACAGGAGTATAGATGGGTCGAGACCAGCCTCTTCAAGTTTTTTAGCTGATTCACTAAACCCAACGGCAATAGCCTCACGGAACTGAGCTAAACCTTCACCGCGCAATCTAGCCGCTGTTGCTTCGTTTTCAGCGGAGATTCGAATGGCAGCACCTTCCGCTTCAGCTTGCTTTGTTCTTTGGATAAGAAGCGCTTGACCCTCGAATTCAGCTGCAGTTTGAGCGTTTTTGGCGGCAACAACTCGAGACATTGACTGCATGACTTCCGCATCGAATTGGATGTCGTTAACAGTTAGGTCAACCAGTAAATAGCCCCATGAAGCTAGTTGTTCATCTAAGTTCTCCTTAGCGTGGTGCACTATCTCCTGGCGAAGACCAAGAACCTCTGACTGCTTCTTCGTTGCAACGAATTCACGAACAGAGGCCTCAACGGCTGAGGTGAGTGCAGTGTTGAAAGAGGTGTCATCGATGAACTTGAAAGCCACAAGTTTGATGGTGTCTTCAGTGTGATCTTGAACGGTGAAAATGATTGTTGATATAAAGTGAACAGCTGCTTGATCACCGGTAATAGCTGAGAACTGTAATTGGTCAGTTCTGTTTTGAACTGGAATCTTATTTCTTACTTTCTCAAAAAAAGGAATGATGATGTTTAGACCCGGGTTGAGAACTCTGCGGTACTTACCGAAAAGAGTCACAACACCTACGTGTGCTTGATCAACCGTTGTGAACATCTTCCACAAGAGCAGACTTGCAACAATAGCGATAGTAGACCAAAAAATTAGTAAATCAAACATAGATATCTCTCTTTGAATTCAGCGGTAATTGGATGGAGTTCTAACCAAAAGAACCTGTTCACTCTTACGCATAACAATACACAAAACCGCGGCCCGGAACAGCCTTAGTTTGGCGCTTAAGTAACTTTAGTTGCCGTACTTGTTTTGCTAACAGTGGTGTATCCAGTGTTCTTAACTGTGATCTTTACCGAAAGGTTGTGACCTTTGTCTTTGGCAACAGGTTTATAGGTAACTGCGGTTGCTTTAGAAATGGCTTTTCCATCTTTTAGCCACTGGTAGGTCTTTGTAACTCCAGCATCCCAAGCACCAGGCAGGGCAGTTAGAGTCTTGCCGACTTTAAAGGTTCCAGTGATTTTTGGCATTGGGGTTTTCACTTGAGAACCTGCGACAACAGTTTTTGCAAGGCTAGTGGATTCACCCTGGGTGTATCCGGTCTTATTACCGAATACCTTCAAAATAAAACTGAAGCCGAGATCGGCTGGTTGAGCTATATAGGTGTTGGCAGTCCCCACCTGAACAGGTGTGTCGGCGAGGGTCTTGTATTTAAACCATTTGTAGCTGTAGGTAGGCAAAGGTGACCATGTGCCTGGAGTAGAGGTGAGAGCTGTCCCGACTTTGACAGTTCCTAGAATGACTGGTGGCCCAGTTATTTCAAAGAGCTTGTCTAAAGGCTTTACAGTCTCACCAATGATTATCTGGACCAGATCTGCGGCACTTACTCCATCGGCAGTCACAGCGATGACTGAAATTACTGCACTGGTGTTAATGGCATATACGTGAGATTCTGTGCAAACTCCCTGAACAGAATTCACTTCATTCTTTGTGCCATCTCCCCAGTTGTATTTACATAGGACATCTTCACCATCGACAATGTTACTTATCTCCGCAGTAATCGTAACCGTCTCGCCTGGAGCAGGGAAATTGTCCTGTGGCAGAGGGGTGATGTGAATCTCAGCCGCAGCTGCCTGCACAAAGAAATCGACATCATAATCAAAATCCGAATTACCTTCAGAATCCCAACCATCTATTCGTGCTACGTATTCACCTGCGGTAGGGCAAATAGCAGCAGCCAAAGCTATCGACCTGTCTTGCTTTAGACCTTGATTTCCACTAGGGACAATCTGACAGACAGCATCATTTCCATTAATGCCATGAACTTCCCAAGATGTACTGATGGTATTTTCATTAGGTTCCCAACCCAAAGTAGACGCATCGAGTTTGATTGGGGATTTAGCAATACCAGTGAAAGCTGGTGGGTCACCGGCTTGACCGATACCCGATTGCCCTAGCGGTGCCGGTGTTATTGAACTTGAACACTGCGGGTCAACAATATCAATTTTGTTATCGGCATCATCGTCAATGCCGTTATTGCATGACTCTGGTTTAACAGTTGAGAAGCTACCTGATTTGACCATGACGATTGAGTCAAGTACTTGGTCGCTGGTGTCAGCGATGGCTAGCTTTATGTGGTTAGTTTGATTAGGGGTAACTGTCGCAGAACAGATCATCTCAACACTTAGACCGTCAGATTCAATGTTAATTGGGTTGGAAGGCGGGTTCAGGTAAGAATTGTCTCGGTAGAGATTGCTGTTCACAGTTGAGTTAATTGTGTCTATAGATACAGCTGTGTTACCAACACCAGGAACCGTTGCGCAGTTCACTCCATTGACATAAAAGGCAAAGACATCATCGTAAAGATTTACCCACTCAAGATATTCCTCACTACCGAATACATAGCTGAAATAAACCTCGTTGGTAGTTGGAACAAAATCAAACTCAAGAGATGCAGCGTCAAAGGTCACCGGGTTTACAGTTTCGCTATTTTCGATTAGAGCATCCAAATCAGCATCGTTGAATCCAGCCATTTCTCCAGTGATGGATTCACTCTTATTTGGCCCAACAACATCAGCGATACTGCCTGTTGAGAGAATCACACCACGGTTGAAAGCAACCACCTGCGGATCAACCACATCGATAGTCCCAGCTTGAGCATTAGAACCTTTGTATAGGACGTTAGAGATTGTTACGCCAGTGCCAACTAGTTCCGTTGCTAAAGATAGCGGGGTAGTACCCACAGAATTAAGGTCAGTGGTTTGGATGCCATTAGGAATTGTGGCAGTAGCGGCGTGGGCTTGGACAGGGGAGAACAGGGACACCAGCAGTAGTGGTGCCAACAAGCCAATCCGCCTTGTTCTCATGTCTTTAGGCTAGGTTGCCTAGGAAGAAGTAGCAAGTAGGGGTGCCTGTTAATCTGCTGAACGTTACCGCTTGCTGACCTTATTTGGGAAACTGTTTGAAGCTTTGGACAGGAATATAGCAAACACCAATGCAACAACGATTCCAGCGCTAATACCAAGTTCTATGACCGCTCTGTCGAAGTCAACCTGGGACTTGCCATCAGCCAAAGTCATCGAAGCACCAACTGTGAGGATGTGTCTAACCGCGGCGATAACTCCGATGATCAGGAAGTTCTGCAACTGGAAGACACCATCGGTGTATCTAGCTACAACGGTTCTAAGAATTTCAAGAATAATGATGATGAACAGAATGTCGTTAATTGCTTGGATCATTCCGGTTGGGAAAAACGGTGTTGTTTCGAATGCACGGTTTATAGAGAAGTAAAGGGCAGCACAGGCAATAACTAGAAGGCATAGCCCTAAGACAACATGGAAAATCTCTTCGATTCGCTCAACCCAATGACCTGGGATTAGGACTTTTTTGTTCTCATTATTTTCATCTAACATATCTATTAACTTAGCCGAACATCAACACATTGCCCGAAGAAACAGGGCTGGCTTTATTACATTTGTATTTCTTTGCCATCACAAACCTGAACCGATTGGGGCCTAACTGAATGTCTTTACTTCCGAAATTTCCTTGGGCCCAATTCCACAACAACCGCCAATGATTGTTGCTCCGCATTCAACCCATTGCTCTATGTGCTCATCAGAGAGCTTGACCGCTGAACCTTCAAGTTGCTTGAGTTTTGCATTCCAGGTCTTACCTGCGTTCGGGTAAACAACGAAGGGTGCGAACTCGCGTGCTGATTTCAGAAGTGATGTTACGAATTCTGGGCTTGTGCAGTTGATGCCAACGTATTCGGCAGCCAATTCTTTGGAGAGCTTGGCAGCATCACTGAAGAGCTCACCTGAGCTCAGGTGCTCACCATCTTTGCAGGAGAAGGCAATCCAAAGTGGGATTGCGTTCTCTAGATTATTTAGGAGCTCTAGTAGTAATCGAGCCTCTCTAATTTCTGGGATGGTCTCAATAGCAAGGTAGTCCGGCTTGCAAGCAATCAAGATCTCCAAGCGCTCTTTATGGAATGCAATAAGTTCTTCTTCTGTAACATCGTAATTCCCCCGATACTCTGATCCATCGGCCAGATATGCCCCGTATGGACCAATAGATGCAGCAACAAGCGGGGCGTTAGCGTCTCTAGCCAATTGCACTGAGAGTTTCAGAGCATTAACGACCTCTTCATGAGCCCAACCCTTTGCTATGCAGCCTGGAAAAGAAATCTGATATGTGGAGGTAATTATTATTTGCGCTCCTGCTTTGACAAAAGCGGTATGAGCGTCACGTATTTGATCTGGGTCACTCTTAAGCAGCTCGCCTGTCCAAAGCTCCGACCTGAAGGAATTGCCTAGGTCTTCAAGGGCAGTAGCAAGCCCACCATCTAGAAGAATGAATTCTTTGGACACTCTAAAAGTCTAACTTCTGAGCCGCAGGTGCCCTCAGGAGTTCCAAGTTGGCGGAGAATGGGGGATTCGAACCCCCGAGGGCTTGCACCCAACACGCTTTCCAAGCGTGCGCCATAGGCCACTAGGCGAATTCTCCTGGGTTGCCACCTGTTAGGGCGACTTTTAGAAGTTTACTTTGAATATGGACAGCAGGTTAGAGGTCTTGATCTTGGTTGGTGTTTAGGCTCAGATGTCGACGGCTGGGAATAGTCTTGCTGGCAGAGAGGAATTTTCATGAAAATTACTGCCGGACAAGGCTGCCTAGGGGGCATCGCTATTTTTGCTTTGATCATTTCAGTGCAAAACTTTCAAAACGCGCCTTACTTCCTATTTTTCATTCTGGCGTTGATTGCGATTTGGATTGGGGTCTCTCTTCTCAATGGCAAAGCAAGGACTAAGAAAATGCTAGAGCAGTTCGAACATCAAGCAAATATTCTTGATGAGCTTGTGAAGGCTGACTTCAAAGTTGAAGATGTTATGTTATCAACGCAAAAAGAAGAAGTTGTGATCTATCACCTAGAAGACATCATGCTCACCGAATACAGGAGCACTGGCTCAACTTACTCAGGTGGCTATGCTGGCGTTAGTTTTCGAGTCGCTAAAGGTGTGCGTTTGAACACTGGTAAAACCGGAGGATCTTCAATGAGAAATCCAGAAACTCCTCAAACAATTGATAGTGGAGAACTCACTGTTACTAATCAAAGAGTTGTCTTCACCGGAGCGAACTAAGTCAGAGTTTTTGATCTGGACAAAGTCTTAAACATGGAAAGCGGCTCTAACGGAGCCACAGTCTCTATCTCTGTTTCAAATAGAGAACGAACATCTGGTTTAGCGAGTGTCAACATGGAAGATCTAACGCCAGGTATGGCAGTGAGCCTTGCAACCGCTTGGCACGATGGTGGCAAGAAAGCTGCCATCAAAGATGCGAAAGAGATGTCGGCCCAACTTCGTGCCGTTGTGTCTGAAGAAAGATCTAAAACTAAGTAATCGTTGCTGGCACTCAGCAAACCCTGAAGCTAGTTAGTTGCAGTGCCCAATACTGAAGAGTAAAACGTTGTCAAGAATTCGGTGAATGTTATCGACTTACTTGGAATAACTACCTTCTCAGGATGTGAACCGTTGGCCTTTAGGGTTAGGTTCACTGTTTGAGCACTGGCAGGATCTCTGACTTCAAAAGATAGTTTCACGAACTTGTGATCAAACGGGGTTGCATAAAGCTTGACTGTTGCTCCGCTACTTGCGATAGCCTGGTCAATCACTTCCTGAGTAATGCTCTCCAACATTTCATCAGTTAGTGAGAGCCCTGGTTGACACTTCTCAAGTTCAGCAAATCCCTTTGAAGCCCTAAATGAACTAGCAAAGTTCTTCAGTTTGCCAGCATCTAAGGTAAGTAAAAAGACTCGGTTGCCATCTTCTTGATCAAGTTCTTCTTTTACCTTTACGAAGAAGTTGCTTCTCAAATTACTTTGAATATCTGCAGAGATTTGCTTGCTGGCAGATTCACTCAGGCAGCTACCCGAGTTACCTAGAGCGGAGGTTGCTTGACTTAGATCAGTAGCGCTGACCTTGACCCAGGTGTCGGTCAGCACTGCTGACAGAGACTGGACAGTCCCGCTTGGCAGAGAACCGGTCTGTTCAAGAACTGAAGCAAGCGTAGAGAAGTTTGCTATGTTGAGGTAAAAGTCTCCGTCAAGGTCTGTAACGGCATTTAGAGTTGCACTAGCTTCTTGCTCCAGCACTTTTGCCTTAATGTTTAGTTCAAGAGCCGTGCCTTTATCAGAGCTGTAGGTGAAAAGTTGTATTGTGCCGTCTAGGCCCAATGCAGTTCCAGTTAGATCTAGTTCATAACTCGGGTTTTGTGCAGTAACTAATGAAACTATCGCCTGAGCTACCACTGTGTCTGGAGCTTGGTATACGGCGTAAGCTCCTGCACCACCTGAGACAAGCAATGCACCGGTAACCCCAGCAACGATTAACTTGGTGCGTTTAGGTGCGCTTTTAAATCTTTTGATGAGTGAGCCTCGCTCGGCTTTAGCTTCCCCTGAATTTAGGTTCTGGCCAGCTGCTTCTAGTGAGTTGCCCTGTTCTTCCATTTTTTACCCCCAGTTAGTTATGGTTACAATACCACCTTGCCGCTGGATTATTAGGGGAGATTAGCTCTAGAGTTCTGGCGATAGAATTGCCTCGGACTCCCCGTGCGGCGTTACCTCGGCTAACTCCCCCAGGATCGAAAGATAGCAAGGGTAACTGGGCTCTGGCGGGTGTGCGGGGAGTCTTTACACAACCCACATTTTTGTCGTTAGAGAGGTTTAGGCTCAATAGATGTCCACCGCTCTTTATCGTCGCTATCGACCTGAATCGTTTGCCGAGCTAATCGGTCAGTCTCAGGTAACTGTGCCACTTATGGCCGCACTCAAGAGCGATCGGGTCAATCATGCCTATCTGTTTAGCGGACCTCGTGGTTGCGGTAAAACTACTTCTGCAAGAATTCTTGCTCGTTGTTTGAACTGTGCTGAAGGCCCAACCGATACTCCTTGCGGTAAGTGTGCTTCTTGTATTGAGCTATCTAGAGATGGTTCAGGTTCCCTAGATGTTATTGAGATTGATGCTGCTAGCCATAATAAGGTTGAAGATGCTAGAGAGCTTAGAGAACGTATCGCTTTTGCTCCTTCTCGTGATCGATACAAGATCTTCATCCTTGATGAGGCTCACATGGTTACCAAAGATGGTTTCAACGCTTTGCTGAAAGTAGTTGAAGAGCCGCCTGCTCACGTGAAGTTCATATTCGCTACTACTGAACCTGAAAAAGTTATCTCAACAATTCGATCTAGAACACATCACTACCCTTTTAGGTTGGTGCCACCGGCACAGATGCTTGAGTATTTAGTGCAGATGGCAGCATCGGAGAAAGTAAAGATTGATGAAGGTGTCCTAAGTCTTGTAGTTAGATCTGGTGGCGGATCGGTTAGAGATTCACTTTCACTTCTTGATCAACTAATTTCAGGTTCTGATAAGAACCACGTTACCTATGAGCGAGCTATCGGGTTGCTTGGCTATACCGACTCTGCACTATTGGATTCTGTTGTTGACGCTTTTGCTTCAGGGGATGCAGCTGAAGTTTTCTCAACTGTTGACAGCGTTATTCAGAGCGGTCAAGACCCACATCGTTTTGTTGAAGATTTGCTAGAACGCATTAGAGATTTAATTGTCGTTGGCTCAGTTGGATTAGCCGCCAAGAACGTATTGCGAGACATTCCACAGGACCAACTTGATCGAATGAGATTACAGGTTGAACGCTTCGGTAAAGCTGAGCTCAACTACGCTGCTGAGGTTATTGCTGAAGGTCTAACCCGTATGAACGGTGCAACTAGCCCAAAGCTTCAGTTAGAGCTGATGCTCGCCAAGGTCTTAGTGCCAGCCCAAGACAACACTGAAACTGGCTCGTTAGCCCGTATCGACCGTTTAGAGAGAAGGATGGGGCTCGGGGGCAACGCCGTGCCAACTTCAGCACCAGCGAGTTCCCCGGTTGCTAGCGCGCCAGCGACAGGTTCACTTCCTACTGTCTCAGCTAGTGCGGTTAGTTGGGAAAGCTTCCAAGCAGCTTGGCCAGATATCAAGACCAAGCTGGCTGAAATTTCCAGATCTGCTTGGCAGGTAGTCCTTCCACAAACACCAGTTGGGTTTGACGGTGAAATCTTAGATATTGTATTTGCGAATGAAAATGATAAGACTGTTTTTAAAGACGGTGGCACGACAAGTCCAAGTGAACAATTGCGAAAAGCTGTCTTTGAGGTTTTAGGTGTAAGAGTGAAGTATCGCGCCTTGTCTAAGCCAGAGAGTGAAACTGTCGCTCAGGTCGCAAAGCAAGTTAAGTCTGCTCCTAAAGAGAAAGTCGTTGAAGCTACTGAAGTAGTTGTTAATGAAAGCAGAAACAAGCTGATTGATGAGAGCAGTCAAGTTGGCGAATCAGTGCTTAGAGACATTCTTGGTGCAGAGCCAATTGACGGTGGCAAATAATGTATGAAGGTGTAGTTCAAGACCTGATTGATGCTCTGAGTCGCTTACCTGGGGTTGGACCTAAGTCTGCTCAACGTATTGCTTTCTATCTTGTGCAAACTGATGATGATCAAGCCAATGAGTTGGCAAAGATTCTTCTTGATGCTAAAGAGCGTGTTCGTTTCTGTGAAACCTGTGGCAACATCGCAGAAGCGGAGCTTTGTAACATCTGTCGTGATCCAAGAAGAACCAAAGACGCTATCTGTGTGGTTGAAGAATCAAAAGATGTTCAGGCTATTGAGAAGACTCGTGAGTTCAGAGGTTTCTATCATGTGCTAGGCGGGGCAATTAGTCCGATTGATGGAATCGGTCCGGACAACCTGCGAATCCGAGAATTGATGGCTCGGTTGAATGACCCTGAAATCAAAGAGGTGATCATTGCAACCGACCCAAACCTTGAAGGTGAGGCAACTGCAACCTACCTGACCCGACTACTAGCCCCATTGGGCATCACAGTGAGCCGGTTGGCATCAGGACTGCCGGTCGGTGGAGACCTGGAATACGCTGATGAGGTTACCCTGGGAAGGGCCTTTGAGGGTCGTCGGATAGTTAGCCAGCAGTAACAGAATGGGCTAATCAAGGCTAAACTTGGAGTATTCATCGTTGAAGATCCCCCCTTTTTCCTAATCAGGAGATAACAGTTGGCGCTTATTGTCCAAAAGTATGGCGGCTCGTCAGTAGGCGATGCCGACAAAATCAAGCATGTCGCCAGACGCATCATCGAGACCCAAGCAGCCGGTAACCAGGTTTGCGTTGTTGTCTCAGCCATGGGCGATACCACGGACGAACTTATGGACCTAGCCAACCAGGTAGCAAGCCGGCCTGAAGGTCGCGAGCTAGATATGTTGTTGACTGCCGGTGAGCGTATATCCATGTCGCTTGTTTCCATGGCTATTAATGACCTAGGGGCTAAGTCTTTGTCTTTCACTGGTTCACAAGCTGGGATTATTACTGATGAAGTTCACGGTAATGCCCGTATCGCGGAGGTTACTCCAGATCGTGTTGCTGAAGCTTTAGCTGCCGGCAACATTGCAATTGTTGCTGGCTTTCAAGGATTTAATAGAGACAGTAAGGACATCACTACTTTAGGTAGAGGTGGATCTGATACCACTGCTGTTGCTCTTGCTGCGGCGTTAAATGCTGATGTCTGTGAAATCTATAGCGATGTGGATGGTATCTACACTGCCGATCCAAGAATTATTCCAACTGCTAGAAAACTTGATGTAATTGATGTTGAATCAATGCTTGAGCTAGCTGCGGCAGGAGCAAAGATTCTGCATATTCGCGCAGTTGAATTTGCGCGTAGGCACAAAGTTAATTTAGTCGTTCGATCTACTTTTAGTAACGACCCGGGCACTGTAGTTATCGCTGATGAAAATGGAGCAAATCAAATGGAAGAATCAATAGTCTCTGGTGTTGCCACCGACAAGTCCCAGGCAAAGATTACCGTTATCGGTATTCCAGATGTGCCCGGTAAGGCAGCAGCTGTCTTCACAACTGTCGCTGAAGCTGGGGCAAATATAGACATGATCGTGCAAAACACTCCAACTGGTTCAGACGTTACAGATTCCGTCAGTGACATTACTTTCACTCTTCCTAAGGGTGACCTGAAGCTTGTTTTGGATGCTTTGGCTCAGAACAAAGATGTGCTTGGTTACCGTGAACTTGAAAGTGATGAGCAGATTGGCAAGTTGAGTGTGGTTGGTGCTGGTATGCGCACTCACTCAGGCGTTTCAGCTATTTTGTTTAGGGCTCTAGCCGAATCAGCAATCAACGTTGAGATGATCTCCACCTCGGAGATTCGTATTTCTGTGATCACTAGCCTTGATCAGATTGATGATGCCGCTCGTGCAGTCCACAAAGCATTCGATCTTGATTCAGGCAGCATGGCAACTGTTTACGCTGGAACTGGACGCTAATGGCTAAAGCAAATCTTGCTTTAGTTGGTGCTACCGGCGCTGTCGGCACAGCCATGATCGACATCATCAACAATCGTGAAAACATTTGGGGTGAAATCAGACTTATCGCTTCAGCCAGGTCTGCTGGTAAGAAGATTTTGGTGCATGGTGAAGAGCTAACCGTTGTTGAACTAACCCCAGAATCTTTTGATGGAATGGATATCGCAATGTTCGATGTCCCAGACGAAATCTCTGAAATTTGGGCACCAATTGCTGCCTCAAGAGGTGCTGTTGCAGTTGATAACTCAGGTGCTTTTCGAATGGACCCTGAGGTTCCACTGGTTGTTCCTGAGGTAAATCCTGAGCAGGCTAGAAACAGACCCAAGGGAATAATCTCTAATCCAAACTGCACAACCCTAACCATGATGGCTTCGCTCGGTGCTTTGCACCGTGGTTGGACTTTGACTGAACTTGTTGTTTCTAGCTACCAGGCAGTTTCAGGTGCTGGGGTTGCCGGTATCGAGCGTTTGAGAGATGAGATCAGTGCTCTTGCGGGAACCAATGCTGGCGAAGCCAGTGAGGATGTGCTTAAGACTTTAGAGGGCTCAGGACTGGGTATCGATGTGTCACCGTTTAGTAATCCTGTTGCTCTAAACGTGATTCCATTTGCTGGATCTCTCAAGGCTGGGGGATTCTCCAGCGAAGAGATGAAGGTTCGTGATGAGAGCAGGAAAATCCTTGGTATTCCTGATCTAAAAGTCGCGGTTACCTGTGTTCGTGTCCCAGTGTTGGTTAGCCACTCTCTGGCTGTTCACGCTACCTTTGCAAACCCGCTGACTGTGGCTGATGTGCATAAAGCTCTTGGCGAAGAGCCAACCGTTCGCTTGGTAGATGACCCTGCCAAGGGTCTTTGGCCAACACCTAGTTTGGTTGCCGGTCAAGATCCGACCTTCGTTGGCAGAGTTAGACAGTCACTTGATTTCCCCAACAGCATTGAGATGTTTGTGGTGGGAGATAACCTTCGCAAAGGTGCAGCGCTAAACACCTATGAAATTGCTGAGCTTGTTGCCAGTGAATTCTAGAACCCTCGGCTAACCTAAAACTATGCGCAGGTTCGGGGTCATAGTCTTGGCAGTCTCAGCTGTCTTATTCTTAAGCGCTTGCGCTTCCAACAACAATAAACCCGAGGTAAAACTTCCAGATAAGCCACCCGCTGAAGCCCCAGCGGTTAACGCTGCTGATTACAGTAACTCCTACGGAGGCTTTGTCTTCCGAATTGGTGGGGGAACCATCTGGTGCACCATCAACGAAAGTCCAGGCTTAGCAGTTTGTGAGCACCGTGAAGTTGATGTTGCATACAAACTTCCAACTACGCCACCAGAGTGCCAGGGTGCTTGGGGTTACCAAGCCAGACTCTGGGGTTTTCAGCCTTCACAGGGTAAACAAGCTGACTGGTTGTGTGCCGGTGGATTGTATTCAGACCCCGAAGGTGTTTACGATCTACCAAACGGTAGCAAGATTGTTGTTGGAGATATCACCTGTTTTGCTGCAGAACAGATCGCTCGCTGCGATAGCACCAACGGCAAATACATTGTTCTCGGATCAGATGTGTTCGGGTTTAGTTCTTAGCTCTAAGTGTCACTAGCCTGATTTCTGGTCGACAGGCAAATCTAATTGGTGCAAAAATCGAGTTGCCCAAGCCTGCACAAACATTGAGCCAGAATTTCTGGCCCGGCTGCAGTTCAAGTTGAGCCAAGCCTCTTGCGTATCGGGTTGGTAAATCGCAGTTGGTAACTAGAGCTCTTCCAGTGAATGGCCAGCAGACCTGACCCCCGTGAGTGTGACCAGCAAATATCAGTTCAGCACCTTTTTGATTTAGTTCACTGAGAACAGTTAGATACGGTGCGTGGGTGACACCGATGACTAGATCTGATGTTGCTAGTGGTTTGAGGTTACTTAGGTCTGCAAGATTCTCATGAGCGTCGTCGGTTCCAATAAAACTAAGTCGCACACCGTTAATTAGAAGCTTTGCAGTTGCATTATTAAGATTAATCCAGCCTTTGTCAGTAAATGCTGAGTTGAGCAAAGAGGTTTCAAGTTTCTGGTGGGAAGGTGGGTGCGCTTTAGATGGCGAACTAAAGTATGTGAATGGATTTCTAACTGAAGGTGCAAACATATCGTTTGATCCGTTGACAAATACTCCAGAGATTTGATTGAGGTCACTCAAAGAAGTTAGGACTGACGGTATTGCCTTTGAGTGTCCTAGGTTATCGCCAGTGTTGATCACTAAATCCGGCTTTAGCGCTGCAAGCTTTTTAATCCACTGCTGCTTCCGTCGTTGCCAGGGAGCCATGTGAATATCGGAGATGTGCAAGATGGTTATCTCCTTGGCTCCTTTAGGAAGGATGGCCAAATCTGCTCGTCGAATGGCAAACCAGAAACGTTCAACCAGGGTGGCGTAAACAACAACCAGAACTATAGGAACTAAGAACCAGAGCATCTAAGACTTAGGGACCCTTGCTGATGATCAGCAAAATAGCAGAGGATGAGATGACAGCTTTACCAGCAGGTGGATCAGTGCCAACGACGCTACCGGCAGCAACATTTGGGTCGTGGACGAAGTACAGAGTTTGTGATGGTTGCGGAGCGCTTACTGTTGGGAAGCCTGCTGAGTTCAGTGCGTTAGTTGCTTCTGAGACAGTCATACCCTTCACACTAGGCACCTTCGTAAAGCCACCCTTGGAAACGTAAACCTTAATCTGAGTTCCGATTGGCACTGAGGTGCCAGCTTTAGGTCTGGTGTATGCGACAGTGCCGGCAGGCTGCGTCGAGCCAACCTGATTAACCATAATCTTCACATTTAAATTGATTGCTAACAGGTTTTGGTTTGCAGCATCGGGGACAAGACCAGCTACCGATGGAACTATCACACTTTCCGCATCAATCATGTACTGGGGTGGTTCATCAAAGGCAACACCCTTATAGGTTTTATTCGCAGTTTTCATGATGGTACGCCAGATGTCGTGCCGAACAGTGCTTCCCTTTTTACCGTGCAGAGTTATCTTTCTAAGCGAGACATCTCCGGAGACGTTACCGACCCAAACTGCAGTTGCAACTCTTGATGAGAAGCCAGTCATCCAGGTGTGTACGGCAGCGTCTGTTGTGCCAGTTTTACCCGCCAACGGTGTTCCATCGCCCGTGGATGAAGCTGCACCAGTTCCGCCATTAATTACAGCACTCATGGCTTTAGTCATAGCAGCAGCAATTTCAGGAGAGACTGCTTCAGTACACAGAGTCTTTGGAACTCGCATCTCAGTCATAGTTTCTCTAACTACAACCCTGTCGATTGCAATAGGAGTGCAGTAAATACCCTTGTTCGCTATACCGGCAACAGCTGCCGCCATGGTCAAGGGGGCTATTTCGTTAATACCAAGAACTGAAGCGGGATAAGCCAGTAGTTCGGTGCCGTCAGCGCGATGAACACCAAACCTCATTGCCATATCCCTGATGTCGCAGAGGTCAAGCTTGCTTGCCATGTATGCAAAGGCTGTGTTAACAGAGAGGGAAGTTGCCTGAATGGCATTGAGATCTTCAGGTTCAACAGCATCGTTTCCAGGTGCCCAGGTTCCAACTAGCTCACCACAGCGAGAAGAGAAGTCGGTGGCTGCATTCCACTCCTTAATGCGACCATCAACGTGTTCGTTTAAGGTGTGACCCTTAGATAGCCACTCAGCCAATGTAAAGATTTTGTATGTTGACCCAGTCTGGAAACCTGATGATCCACCGTATGGTCTATCAGAAGAATAATTCACTGACGTGTGACCTGGAATGTCTGCACCAGTTTGGTCATAGATTCTGTTCTGAGTTAGGGCTAAAATCCTGCCGGTGCCAACTTCTACTGAAACGCTAGAAGCACCGATCCTATTTTCGTCGTTCGGGGGAACCCAAGCCTTAGTAGCGTTGTCGGCAACTTTCTGCAGCTTGATATCTAAGGTTGTGTAAATGTCTAACCCACCTTTACGAAGCAAGGCCTCTCGGTCTGTTTGGGTTGGACCAAACTCTGATGAGTTACGGATAGCCCAAACCGCATAGTCGCAGAAATATGCAAATTGCTGATCTGCTTCGCAACCGGTAGGAATTTTGTGGATGTCAAGTTTGATTGGGCTTGCCTTATAGGCGTTGGCTTCAGCCTGAGTGATGTCTCCCTGGTCTGCCATATTTTGAATTACATAGTTTCTTCGAGACAGTGCTCGAGACGCGTTGTCTTTCACATCTGGGCGGTAGTCTTCAGCACCTTTTAGCATGGCTGCCAACATCGCTGCTTGTGGGACATTTAAATCCTTGGCATGGATTCCGAAGTAGTACTCAGAAGCTGCCTCGACACCATTGATGTTGGTTCCAAAGAAGGAAAGGTTGAGATAACCAGCAAGAATATCTTGCTTGCTGTAATTTTTTTCGAGGGCAAGCGCTAATCGCACTTCTTGGAATTTTCTTTGAAGCGCATGAGCACTGTCGGTCTGCATCGCAATGGCTTCAGGGTCTGCGCTCAAGACGGCAGCTTCCAGCAAGTTGTTCTTCACATACTGCATGGTGATTGTTGATCCACCAGGACCTTTACCGGCTTTGAGGACGTTAGTTATTGTTGCTCTAGTCAAGGAGACCCAGTCAACGCCGGCATGATCATAGAATCTAGGGTCTTCGGTGTCGATGGCTGCTCGGACCATGGCAGGTGAGATTTCATCGAAGCCAACTGAGATGCGGTTCTCGTTGAAGAACCTGGCAACCTGAACTGGTTTGCCATCTTTCATGGCGTAAATGTTTGAGGCTTCAGCTGCGTTTACTGGCTTGATGAAGTCGGGTAGATTTTCAAATATGGAGATGGTCGCGCTGACTCCCAGACCGCCGAGCCAAACTACCGGTAAGAGTAGCGCAAAGCTAAGCACTGAAGCCAAGGAGCTTAAGCTCAGTAGCGAGAGCCACCCACCCCTACGCTTAGACTTTTTACCCTTTTCAGACATAGACTCAAGGTTACCTTCAAACTCTGAGAGGATGCTTATAAATGACCATCTGGGAATACACAGTTAGCCCATTACCTCCGCACAATCCCAAGCAAATACTGGACTTTTGGGGTGCTAAGGGTTGGGAGCTGGTTCAGATTGTGGCAACTCCCGAAGGTGGCTTTGTTGCCTATATGAAGAAAGAAAAGGCCGAATAGTGACCGGAAGAATTGAAGCCAGGCTCATTGAATTGGGCCACCCGCTGCCAGATCTAGTGCCACCGGTTGCAGCCTATATTCCAGCTGTTGCGACAGGAAATCTAGTCATGACAGCAGGGCAACTACCTTTCGTTTCAGGGGTGTTGGTTGAAACCGGCAAGGTCCCTAACCAGGTGTCACCTGAACGAGCTAAAGAACTAACGCAGATTTCAGCACTGAACTGTTTGGCAGCCATCAAGTTTGCAATCGGCGACTTAGACCGAATCACAAGGATTGTTAAAGTAAATGGCTTTATTGCCTGCGACCCTAGTTTCACTGGTCAGCCTGCAATCAACAACGGTGCATCAGAGTTTCTAGGACTTGTTTTTGGCGATGCAGGCATTCATGCAAGATCAACTATCGGTGTTGCAGTCCTTCCACTGGATTCACCAGTTGAAGTTGAAATGATAGTCGAATTCAAATAACTAGTCGTTAGCTCCTGCTGACAATTTGTCATTGATGGCAGTCATCACTGATGAATCAGCAAGGGTAGTAACATCTCCGATTGGCCTACCTTCAGCGACATCTCTTAGCAGCCTGCGCATAATCTTGCCAGATCTGGTCTTAGGGAGTTCTGTGACAACCATGATCTGACGAGGTCTTGCGATAGCGCCAATCTTTTCTGTTACCCATGTTCTTAGAATCTTGCCAATGGTTTCTTCATCAGGTGCATCAGCTATTTCATCCTGACGAAGAATGACGAAGGCAACAATCGCTTGTTCCGTTACTTCATCTTTAGCACCAACAACAGCCGCTTCGGCAACCCAATGGTGTTCAACTAAAGCTGATTCAATTTCAGCTGTTGAAAGTCTGTGCCCCGAGACGTTTATGACATCATCGATGCGACCCAGTAGCCAGATATCCCCATCTCTGTCATAACGAGCGCCGTCACCAGCTAAGTATTTGCCAGGGAATCGGGACCAATAGGTTTCTATAAATCTTTCTGGGTCACCCCATATCCCTCGCAGCATAGACGGCCACGGTTCATCGATGGTCAGGTAACCAGCAGCGGAACCTGAATCTGTCTGCACCACAGGGGTCCCGTCTTCATCAACGATGCTGGTGTTGATGCCAGGCAGTGGTCTTTGGGTAGAGCCAGGCTTGGTCTTAAATGCAAACGGAATGGGGGAGATCATTATTGAGCCAGTTTCCGTTTGCCACCAGGTATCAACAATCTCGCAGCGTGAATTACCAATTACTTCGTGGTACCAAAGCCAGGCTTCTGGGTTGATTGGTTCACCAACGGAACCTAGAATTCGCAGGCTTGATAAATCTTTACCACTAACAATCTCTTTACCAATTTTCATGAAGGTTCTTATTGCGGTGGGGGCTGTGTAGAAGATGCTGACTTTGTATTTCTCAATGATTTGCCACCACCTCTCAAAGGTTGGGATATCAGGGGTTCCTTCATAGATAACCTGTGTTGCACCGTTGGCTAATGGCCCATAGACAACGTAGCTGTGTCCGGTAATCCAGCCAACATCGGCAGTGCACCAATAAACATCTGATTCAGGTTTTAGGTCGAAGACAGTTCGGTGAGTATAAGAAACTCCCGTTAGATAACCACCTGTTGTGTGCAAGATGCCTTTAGGTTTACCGGTAGTTCCTGATGTGTAGAGAATGAACAGTGGGTGCTCCGCGTCAAAGCCTTCCGCAACGTGTTCTGTATCGGCAGTCGATAAGGCGTCAGTCCACCAGGTGTCTTTTTCATTCCAAGCCACATCCATGCCAGTACGCTTTACGACCAGCACGTTTTCAATACTCGGGCAATTGCCAGCACTTAGTGCGTGATCGACAGCATCCTTGAGCGGATGAGCCTTGCCTTTGCGGTAACCGCCATCCGAAGTAATAACAAGTTTTGCTTGAGCATCATCGATGCGGGTTCTCAGCGAATCAGCACTGAAGCCGCCAAAGACCACGCTGTGCACTGCGCCGATGCGAGCACAGGCCAGAATGGCGATTACAGTCTCTGGGATCATCGGCATGTAGAGGGCGACTCGGTCTCCTGATCTGATGCCAAGGGCAAGCAGTGCATTGGCTGCTCGCTTAGTTTCCGTGAGCAAATCCGCATAGGTAAAGCTCTTGGTATCGCCAGGCTCTCCTTCAAAGAGCAGCGCTACTCGCTCGCCATTGCCGGCTAGAACGTGCCTATCAAGGGCATTGAAACAGGCGTTTATTTTTCCATCAGCGAACCATCGGGCCACTGGCGCTTGTGTCCAGTCAAGTGTTTGAGTGAAAGGCTCGTGCCAATAAAGTCGGTTGGCTTGCTCGGCCCAGAAACCAAGCCGATCTGTTTCAGCTTGACGATAAAGGTTCGCTAAGTCAGGTCGCTCCATAACAGTAAGTATGCCCCAAGTCGGCAAGGGCCCTTCCACTGGGGGTTCCTAATTTTGTTATAATTTAAGGGTCAGCTTCGGCTGACTTGTGATATTTTGATTCCCCCAATCATATATCACCGGCCCCGGTCACTCCCCCCAGAGACCGGGGCCCCTTAATTTAACTGGTGATTATTCA
>JAEMTJ010000038.1 GCA_016462375.1 Rhodoluna sp.
ATATGTATGAAGGAGTTACGGCAATTGCAAGATCACTGGGCTGGCAGAGCATTACCCCAGAAGTTACCGGCAGTGAATTAGAGATTTGGGAAGCGCTGAATTCCTTTGTCCAGATTGCTGAGGAGTTACCACCTAACTCCACCATGCAGAACTTTGCGAATGAATTAGAGGAACGCACTAGATCTCAACACGAACCGACCAAGGAGAGCGTCACGCTAAGCACCATTCACGCCGCTAAAGGACTGGAACACAGAGTCGTGTTCGTTGTTAGCGCTAACGAAGGCTATCTACCAATCAGCTATGCCAAATCTGATGCCCAACTAGCAGAAGAGCAACGTCTGTTCTACGTTGCGCTGACTAGAGCCAAGGACAGTCTAAACATCAGCTGGCATAGAGCCGATTTAGCCGATTCAAGGATTAGATCGCCGTCTCGCTTTATTGGTTTGGCTCAACCCACGATTTGACAAGAGCACTCAGGGTGCATGTCGTATTTCATCCTGGTAATTGATCCATCTAGCTGATTTATTCGATAGCCCAAAGCTAAATCAATCATTTCATTTTTGATTTGAAAGCCAGCCTCAATATCCAAAAAGCGAAGAATTAGCCTGACTGTCAACCCGGTGCTGGTTAGTAATGAAGTACTATCGTCACGCATACGAGGCAGATGGAGGAGTTGACTTGCGATTGTAGGCCAACTGCTATCTTCATCAATCTTGGTTTGCTGGTAGCAGTTCAAGCAACCTGTAATGCCCGGTCGAATGACTGGGCTGATTTCAATTGCATCTAGTTCAAAGATGATTGCAATGTGTGGCACATCACGATTAGTCCATCTTGCATACTTGGTCGGGTCTAGTGCTAAATGCCCAACAACGATTGCAAATGAAACCTTCACATCCTGTTTAGGCCTCGTCGGCAGCAATGTCAATCTAGCTTTATCAGATTTGGCTAATGAGAAGTTTTCCATCTCCTCAACGGCGGCAATTGTTCTGGACTGATGCAGCTTCTCTTTTGGATAGCCCAGTTCCCCCAAATCGGTCTGCAGTACCTTGCCTGAATCGTGAGTGAGTATTGCCCCAATCCCACTTGCCAGTAAAGCTCTGGTAATGAGCCAGCCTGTTTTATCCAGTTGATCTATGTGCACATTTCTTTGCCAACGCTCAGCTAAAACCATCTCACCGTTGACTTCATAATCCAGCGACGCTCTCGCTATTTCAGCAAAGGCTAATTGTTGCCAAGGCCCAAAGACATCAATCTGTCTATGAGGCGATTGTTCCAGCAATGGCTCTAAACGAGTTATGAGTCTTGCTGTTTCGCCAGAAGCAGCGTTGATGCTTGAATCGACTGCTAACTCTTGACCTAGCACCACTCCGCTATAGAGCGCATCCACGATTCTTTGTTGTTCGAGGGTTAGTTCATAAAGTTTGATACTCGTTGCACCTAAACCGATTTGTAGAGTGTTCGGATCACGCCAAGTCACAGGTTGAGCTTTATTTATTCGATAGGGCATGCAATGTATTGTTCAGCTTTAATTCGAACCTTGCTGAACTTTTACACAGCTATTCGTCTAGAAGATCCCGTAGTGCCTGATCCATCTCATCGCCAACACTACGATCGCTTTGTATTTTGGCAATAAATTTCTCTGGCTCATCAATGTCTCTATCAGTTGGCAGAAGGTCCGGGTGATCCCAGAGCGCATCTCTTTTCTCATTACCAACTGCTTCGCCGATCTTTTGCCAAAGCACCGCAGCTTCTCTCATTCGTTTTGGTCTAAGACTTAAGCCAACAAGAGTTTGGAAGGTTCGCTCGGCTGGACCACCCGTTGCTCGTCTTCTTCTAACCGCTTCTCTGATTGCGTCACCTTTCGGCAGACGCTTCGATGCTTCAGTTGTTACAGCGTCAACCCAACCTTCGATTAGGGCGAGGTTAGTCTCAATTCTTTCCAGAGCAAGTTTTTGTTCGTCGGAGGTCTCTGCAAGAAAAGCACCTGATTCTAGAGCAATTCGAATCTCTTCCGGATTATCAGGATCAAACCCTTCGCCAAGTTCCTGCATGCGATCTGTATCAACCGAAATACCCGATGCATATTCGCGAATCTGAGCCACAACTTTTTCACGTAACCACTTCGAGTGTTTGAACAATCGGGTGTGTGCCAGTTCCCTTAAGACGATGTAGATATAAATCTGATCGCTGTCTAGGCCCAGGTCTAAGCCTTTTACAAAATCCGTAAGGTTCTGCAAAACAAATGCTGGGCGTTGCTCAACGTAAATAGGCAAACCAATTTCTGTCCCGGTTATGGCTTCCTGGGAAAGTTGACCGAGTGACTGCCCCAATTGCATTGCGAACATCATGGCTCCTGCTGAGCGCATAATGTCGCTTGCACTTTTTAGGGTCTCCGCAAATTCTTCTGGAAGCTGAGATTGAATCGCTTCACCAAGACTTCGGTTCATTCGATCGGCAACTGGTTCAGCCAGTGCTCTAAATAGTGGCAGCGCATCTTCAACCCAGAGCGATCTGCTGAGTACCTTAGGCTCAATTGCTATTTCAGAAATACCAGTGGCTTCATTAAGCCAGAGGTTTGCGATTCCGATCGAATCATTGAGATTCTTTCGTTCTTTGTCATCGAGACTGTATGAACCAACCTTGGCGAGTTCTTTAGCTTTAGTTCCAGCTGCCTGCCAGTTGACTCCAGACCCTTCAGCTGGAGGAGTAGGCAGTAGAAATGCCCCTTGAATGTTAGCGAAGAGTTGCTTTAGAGATTCGGGGCTACCATCAAACCCAGCTGCTGCGGCTAAAGCCTCAGGATCAAACCCCTGAGCCATCATCTGCTCCCAGATGCGACGGATTTCCTCTGGATCAGGGGTGGAATTCGAGTCACCATTTTCATTCGCCATGACTATAAAGTATGCCGTCTCGTGCCAAAGAAGAAGACGAGAGCCCTAATGTTCGCCATTAGCGTTTGAGTTACAGAGTTTTAGCAGGTTCGTATCTTGAACTAATCTCAGCCTCACTTAGGCTTTTAGAGATGTCACTCTTTGAAAACCCTCAAAAGCCCAGAAATGTTACCAGGCGAGTAATTAGCTGGCTGATAAGTCTTGGATTTATTGGTGGGGTAGCGTTCGTAACTATAGCTCCAACTCCATACCTAATTGAACAGCCTGGCCCCGTTTACAATTTGTTCACAACCATTGGCGGCAAGCCTGTGATTTCTATTGCAGGACGCAAAACTTATCTAACCACTGGCTCACTTAGCATGTTGACAGTTACTCTTCAGGGAACTTCATCAAAGGGTGCTTCTTGGTTTGAAGTGGGCTTGGCAAAAATTGATGAGACTAAGAAAATTCTTAAAATCACAGATGTCTACCCGCCAGGTTGGGATGACGCAAAGTTGAATGAAAAATCTGACGTAATGATGCTCGATGCTCAAGCTAACGCTAAAGCTGCTGCGCTGAATCTTCTCGATATCCCATATCAAAGCTTTCAATCTGTAACACTTGTTGACCTTACTGGTGCTGCCGGCAAGATTCTTAAAGCTGGAGACAAAGTCATCAGCGTGCAAGGGGAGAAGGTTACCGGTCTTGCTCAAATAAAGAAATTGGTTCAAGCAACCGATGGCAAGTCTCCGGTTGTTCTAGATATTATTCGCGGATCAAAAGCTATGACTGTAGCGGTCACCCCTAAAAAAGTGGAGGGTGAATGGCGTATTGGTGTCTACATTTCTGCAGTTCCGGAGTTTCCCTTCGAGATTGACATCCAGGTGGGGAATGTTGGTGGCCCTAGCGGTGGGCAAATGTTGGCCTTGGCAATCTATGACCAATTGACTCCCGGCTCTCTAACGGGGGGTCAGAACGTGGCGGGCACCGGAACTGTTGACTCAGCAGGCAATATCGGCCCAATTGGTGGAATAGTTCAGAAAATGTTTGGAACCTCAAAAGCTGGTATTAAGTGGTTCTTCGCCCCTAGCGCTAACTGTGATGAGGTCATCGGACACATCCCTAAAGGCATTAGCGTTGTAAAGGTATCAACACTGCAAGATTCATTAGACGCACTCAAGGTAATCTCTAATGGTGGGGATGCTGCAAAGCTAACCACTTGCACAAAATAAAGGAAAATAATGACACAGGCAAGCACCATTAGTTCCAGGAGAAAGACACCTCTTCTTATTTCATTAGTCATTGTTGCGGTTCTCGCAATCGTGCTAGTAAGCGCTTCTGGCGTTTATACGGACGTCCTTTGGTTTAGTCAGCTTGGTTACGTCAGTGTGTTCACAACTCAGATCTACGCTCAAGTAACTGTCTTCGCTGTTTCGGCTATCTTTGCAGGTCTAGTTATCTGGGCCAATATCTTTGTAGCTTGGAAATTTAGGCCAATCTATGTCACAAGCAATGATTTCTTCGGTCGAGACTTAGGGGAGTATCGAACCGTTCTCGACAGACTACGTCGCAGGTTACTAATTGTAATTCCGGCTGTAATAGCTACTTTTCTCGCAATGTCGCAGAGTTCTGATTGGCCGACTGTATACGCATTTATCAATCACAGTTACACAGGTGTTCTCGACCCTCAATTCAATTTAGACATCGGGTTCTATCTCTTCGATTTACCTTTTTATCTTCAGTTAGTCGGTTACTTGCTCGGAGTGGTTCTACTCTCACTCATCCCAACTCTGATTTTTCATTTGCTCTATGGCGGCATTAAGTTCAACGGCCGCAATTCACAGCTAAGCAAGGTGGCCAGAATTCAAGTGGCCATTCTGGCTGCTCTGATTATGTCGCTTTTGGGCCTAAACATTTGGCTAGGTCAATACGAAACTATGACTAGCGCTAGCGGATTGTTTACTGGTGCAACTTATTCTGATGTTAATGCGGCAATTCCAGCAGCTCAGATCTTAACTGCAATCTCTTTCTTAGTTGCTTTGCTGTTCATCGTTGTTGCAGTTATTGCTAGATGGCGTTTAGCCATTCTAGGAACTGCTCTAATGTTGGTCACATCTATCCTTCTTGCTGGAGTTTGGCCTGGCATCGTGCACACCTTCCAAGTTGTGCCAAATGAGAGAACACTTGAAGCAGAGTTTATTCAGCGCAACATTGTGGCTACTCGGGCTGCTTATGGCCTGGACAAGGTTCAGACAATTGCTTATGACGCAAAGACCACCGCTACTGCAGGTGCGCTAAAGGCAGATGCTCAGACAGCCGCTCAGATAAGAATTATTGACCCTAACCTAGTTAGCGCTTCTTTCAAACAGCTTGAACAATATCGGCAGTACTACAACTTTGTGAATCACCTAGACGTTGATCGATACATCATCAACGGTAAGACTCAGGACACTGTGTTGGCTGTTCGTGAACTAAACCAATCAGGTCTTGGCACTTCGCAATCTTGGTATAACAACACAATTGTTTACACCCACGGTTATGGTTTGGTGGCAGCTTATGGAAATAAGCGTTCGGCTGATGGTCAACCAGTGTTCCTGCAAGCGGGCATTGCCGCTAGTGGTGCTCTAGGCGAATACGAGCCTCGCGTTTACTTCGGAGAAAAGTCCCCTGAGTACTCGATTGTTGGAGCACCTAAGGGTGCTACCGATAGAGAGTTGGACTATCCAGCTGGAGGTGCTGGCACAACAGATCAGCAAACAATGACTACCTTCCAGGGCAACGCTGGGCCAACTCTTGATGGAATTTTCAAGCGACTTGCTTATGCATTGAAATTCCAAAGCGAGCAGATCTTGCTTTCAGATGCGGTTACAGATAAGTCACAAATCCTATACAACCGCAGTCCGCGTGAGAGAGTCGCAGAAGTAGCGCCTTATCTAACTCTTGATAGTGACATGTATCCGGCAATTGTCGACGGCAAGGTGGTTTGGATTGTTGATGGCTATACGACTTCGGCTAATTACCCATACTCTCGTGCTGAAAGTTTAGGTGGAGCAATCGCCGACAGCTCGACCACCGCGAACATTCCAGATGGTTCAATCAACTATATTCGCAACTCTGTTAAGGCAACAGTTGATGCGTATGACGGTTCTGTGAAACTGTACGCATGGGACACCGAAGATCCGATATTGAAAACTTGGATGAAAATATTCCCAAACACTGTTAGGCCGACTTCTGAGATGTCAGGGGCACTTTTGAGTCACGTGAGATACCCGGCAGATCTGTTCAAGATGCAGCGAGGAATTCTAGGTCAGTATCACGTGGCCGATGCTGGAGCTTTCTACTCTCAGCAAGATGCTTGGATGACACCAAATGATCCAGTAGACCAGGGTCAAGGAACGGGTTCCCAGCAACCTCCTTACTACCTAACCCTGCAAGCGCCAGGACAGAAGAAACCGTCCTTCTCCATCTACTCAACATTTATTCCAAGATCGACAGGGGAGTCGTCTAGAAACGTCTTGACTGGGTATTTTGTTGCGGACTCTGATGCCGGAAGCGTTGCTGGAAAAATTTCTAGTAACTATGGAAAGCTTCGACTGCTGACGTTACCTAGGACCACAATCGTGCCAGGGCCAGGGCAAGTGCAGAATAACTTCAACTCTGACAGCGAAGTTTCAAAGCTTCTAAACATTCTGCGTCAGGGGTCAACCAAGGTCCTAAACGGTAACTTGTTGACCTTGCCTATCGGGGGCGGATTGCTTTACGTCCAACCGGTATACATTCAGTCAACGGGTGAAACCTCATTCCCACTTCTGAAAAAAGTTTTAGTTGCTTTCGGTGACAAGATTGCCTTCGAAGATAATTTGGACGCTGCACTGAATGCTCTCTTTGATGGTGATTCTGGTTCAGGTGGTACCGATCCAACACCAGTTGATCCAGGGCAAACCAATGCTCAGAAACTTCTGTCAGCGCTGGCTGCAGCTAAGCAAGCAATGCTTGACAAGGATGCTGCCATGAAGGCTGGTGATTGGACTGCTTTCGGTAAGGCTGACGCGAGATTAAAAGCTGCCATTGAAGCAGCTCTCGCGGCCAGTGAAAAATAGTTCTAGTCGTGTTAGACTGAAACTTCGCCGCGGGGTGGAGCAGTTCGGTAGCTCGCCGGGCTCATAACCCGGAGGTCGTAGGTTCAAATCCTGCCCCCGCAACCAAAAAAGAAACCCTGACTTCGGTCGGGGTTTTTTGGTTTCCGTGGAGAGAGCAAATCATTACTTTGCTTCATCGCTATGCTCACTAGATGCCAGTTCTAGCATCCCTTGTTTTGCTAACTGGCTGGGCCATGGGGGCTAATTGTCCTGGCACATTTCAGACCAATAACACCAGCGTTAGCGCTATTACTAGTTCGAGTGCATTGAGTATCTGTGTTAGCCGAGCTCAATTGATTAGCGGGGCTAATGGGTCTTTGACTTTGGTTATCGGTAGCTCAAATTCAACAGCTCCTAGGTGTCTGATTTACCCAAATGGACTAAGCCCCGATCTAACATCTCAGTTGTTGCAGTCAGGACATGTTGGCTGTTGGAGTCTCTATCCGCCAGGACAACCAGTAACAATTGTTAATGTTGGGATTCCTTCAACTAGCAGAATCCAGTCAGCCCTGAAACAGTTCAAACCTGACACCCCCAGGATTCTGGTAGGCGCAAAAGCGCCATTTGCCATTGGTTCAGTGATTCCGTTTAGTTCAACTGCCAACAGCAAACAAATCGCATCGAAGCTACTTTCGCTTGATTTGCAGGTGCGATTCAAACCTGTCAACTTTAGTTGGCAGCTCTTGCCTAGCAAGAGAGTATCCAGTGCAGCCAAGTTCAGTTGGAGGGCTGACAGCTTAGGTCTAGTCCAAGTTGGCCTAAAAGTGAGCTACACCGTCGAATACCTCTTTAGTGGGATAACCACTTGGCGCAGAGTGCAACCACAGATCAACATGAATGCCATACCTGTGAAGCTGCAGATAAGCCAGCTGCCTGAACCCCCTAAGCCGAGCAAGGAGATA
Organism: Rhodoluna sp.; assembly: GCA_016462375.1. Lineage (GTDB taxonomy): Bacteria > Actinomycetota > Actinomycetes > Actinomycetales > Microbacteriaceae > Rhodoluna. The sequence continues at coordinate 7,912 of JAEMTJ010000038.1, forward strand.
CCTCGGCTAGTCAGCGGTCCATGTCAAAGTGGTTTAGTCTCTTGGGGTTGCTGAACTTCAGAAAATTCCCAGCAGAGTTTCATAAACTTATGACGTTGACTGCATACCCTTGCATCAGGAGCTTTTTATTTTGGGAGTAAAAGACAATGGCTGAAAACAAGAGTCACTACAACACTCAGTTCTTGGGAGAACCGATTAGGTTCAACGCGGTATCGCAATCAACTGCTCAAAATCCTAGGAGATCAAGAACCACTAACCTCGCCATAATTCTTGTTGCCGCCTTAGGGCCAGTGCTAGGTGCAGTTTTTGGAATCTATGCCTACGGTGGAGGATTACCGTTTCTAAACACCACCCAACAGGTTGTTGTTAATAACCCAGGAAGCATCAACTGGGTAACCGGAGCAGCTGTAAAGGCTTTGCCTTCAGTCGTGACTCTTTCAGTTTCCTCTAGTAGTTCTGGAGCAACGGGTTCCGGTGTTGTGCTATCAACTGACGGCTACATTCTTACCAACGCACACGTTGTCACCATAGATGGGGAAACATCAAAGGTGACCATTGAAGTCAAGACTAGTGCGGACAAGATTTATAGAGCAGTAGTCGTTGGCGTCGATCCGACCAATGACCTTGCAGTTATCAAAGCATCAGGTTCAGGCTTTACTCCAATCGAATTCACGGACAGCTCTGCTATTAATGTTGGTGATTCAGCAGTTGCCATTGGTGCACCACTTGGCTATGACGCAACTGTGACAGCTGGCGTCATTTCAGCCCTGCATAGAACAATTCAGGTCGCATCCTCTGAGGTTCCGCGAGACGGCGGCTCTAGTCTCGAGCTTTGGAATTCTGGAAGTAATGTTGCGCCCGTGAACCTGGATGTAATTCAAACCGATGCAGCAATTAACCCAGGTAACTCTGGCGGTGCTTTGGTGAACGACAAGGGGCAGTTGATTGGCATAAACGTCGCTATCGCTTCTGCAACTGCTACATCAGCACAAGTCGGCAGCATAGGTGTTGGTTTTGCTATTCCATCAAATGTGGCGAAGCGAATCTCAACTCAGCTAATCAAAGATGGCAAAGTAAGCCATGGACTTTTAGGCGCACTAGTTTCAGATGAGCCTAGTTCTGAAGGAATGGGTTCATTTACAGTCGGAGCTAAGGTCCAGCAACTTACCGCTGGAGGTGCTGCTGAAAAAGCGGGGCTAAAAGTTGGCGATATTGTAATCGGTTGCGATGGTCAAACTATCGATAGTTCATCTAATTTGACTGCTGCGATTAGAGCTAAAGAAGCATTCGCCACTGTCACCCTGAAAGTTCTACGAGGCAAAGAAACCCTAGACATCACCGCTACATTGGGCGATGCCTCTTCCAAATAGTAATTATTTACTAAATACTCGTGGCAGAATACATCTATGTCGATGATGCCATCAGTTCAATACTCAATAACCATTCGCCTCGAAGCTCCAGCTAAGAACACCGCGGTTAGTGAGCTAACTTCGATTATCGAATTAGCTGGTGGCTCTGTGACGGCTGTGGATGTGAATCACTCTGATGCTGAGCGAGTTAGGGTCGACCTCACCTGCGCATGCACTAACTCAGATCACGCAACAGAAATAGTTGAAAGCCTAAAGAAAATCGAGGGCGTGGTTGTAGGGAAGGTGTCCGACAGAACCTTTTTAGCCCACCTTGGCGGAAAACTGACTATAGAATCTAAACTTCCGATCCGTAACCGCGATGACCTATCGCTTATCTATACCCCAGGGGTAGCCAGAATTTGTGAAGCAATAGCTAAAGACCCTAGTGATGCTAGAAGGCTGACCATCAAGCGCAACACCATCGCAGTTGTGACCGACGGGTCGGCTGTTTTAGGTCTAGGAAATATCGGGCCATTAGCTGCACTTCCCGTTATGGAAGGTAAGGCAGCGCTGTTCAAGCGCTTTGCTAACATCGACGCATTTCCTATTTGTTTAGACACTCAAGACACGGATGAGATTGTCAGGACGGTTAAGGCAATTTCGCCCGTATTTGCAGGAATCAATCTGGAGGACATTTCGGCGCCAAGATGTTTCGAAATTGAAGCCAGACTTAGAGCAGAATTGGATATCCCCGTCTTCCATGATGATCAACATGGGACCGCAATTGTCTGTCTCGCAGCTTTGCGCAATGCGCTAAAAGTTGTGGGTAAGAAAATTGAAGATGTTGAGTTGGTGATGAGTGGAGCTGGAGCAGCTGGAACGGCAGTTCTAAAACTACTTTTTGCAGCAGGCCTTCGCCATGCGATAGTTGCAGATCAAAAGGGAATAATTCACCTCGGTCGTAAAGACATCGATCCAACTTCTTCACTTGGTTGGATTGCTGGAGCTACCAACAAAGCACTGAAGACCGGAACGCTCAAAGATGCATTGGTCGGTGCAGATGTATTTGTCGGAGTATCAGCCGCAAACCTTTTGGTAGCGGAAGACATTTCCACGATGGCTCCTAATGCAATCGTCTTTGCGTTAGCTAATCCAAATCCTGAAATCGATCCAGCTCAGGCTGCAAAGTTTGCTGCGGTGGTGGCAACCGGTAGAAGTGATTTTGCTAACCAGATTAACAATGTGTTGGCTTTCCCCGGTTTTTTCAGGGGGTTACTAGATGCTGGAGCAACGCAGATTACTGAAGAGATGCTACTCGCGGCAGCGAAGGCATTGTCTGATTGTGTTGAGCCATCTGAACTGAACGCTTCCTATATAGTCCCAAGTGTTTTTCATGCCGATGTTTCGCAACGAGTCGCTGAAGCGGTTCGCAATGTCGCTAGGCCATAATCGGATAGTTATGAGTCAACAAAGTCCAATCACAGTAATTGATCCGCAGTTAGCTCCACTCGAGCCAGGTGATCACGAGCGTTACTCCCACTATGTCAAAAAAGACAAAGTGGTTGAGTCTGCGGTAATGGGAACCCCTGTTGTGGCGCTCTGCGGCAAAGTATGGGTGCCGAGTCGTGATCCAGAGAAGTTCCCCGTGTGTCCCGAGTGTAAAGAGATTTTTGAGGGCATGAAGAGCAATGAGTCGGGCAACTCGTCAGGCTAGGAATAACACTCTCGCCAATAGACTTATCCAGTGAATAACTCGCCAATCGGTATCTTCGACTCTGGGGTCGGTGGTCTAACTGTCGCTAGATCAATCATTGACCAGCTACCTAATGAATCAATCATTTATCTAGGTGATACCGCTAATTCTCCTTACGGTCCTAAATCGCTAAACGAAGTGCGGACACTTGCACTTAGCGTTATGGATCGACTAGTTGATGAAGGTGTCAAAGTTTTGGTTATAGCTTGTAATACGGCGTCTGCTGCTGTGCTCAGAGACGCCAGAGAAAGATATACCGAAGGAAGAGGTATTCCAGTTGTTGAAGTGATTCAGCCTGCAGTAAGAAGGGCAGTTGCTGCCACCAGAAACGGTCGAGTTGGAGTCATTGGAACATCAGGAACTATCAACTCGAAGGCATATGATGATGCATTCGCAGCTGCTGTTTCTTTGCAGTTAGAAACTGTTGCCTGCCCTGAGTTCGTTGATTATGTTGAACGTGGCGTAACTAGCGGTAAAGAGATCATTGCTCTAGCTGAAACCTACCTTTCACCAATCAAACAAGCGGGGGTAGACACATTGGTCTTGGGCTGCACTCACTATCCGCTGCT
>JAEMTJ010000066.1:0-783 GCA_016462375.1 Rhodoluna sp.
CTGATAAATCTTTGGATTTGCCTGCACCGAAACCGGCGGTCTTTGGCTACCCCCACTTTATCAGGGTTGAGCCCTACGGGGCAAGCCCCAGTTAGATCTGGCCAGCAGACAGCCCCGCTATGACCTGGCTGGCTCTGACCTTGAGCTCGTCTAGGTCGCTGAGCTTCTTGAGTCCATAGACCTGTTGGCTCATTCGGTGGTTCTTTACGAACTGTTCTTTGTGACGATCTAAGAAATCCCAATACAAGGTAGTAAAAGGACAGGCATTATCCCCAACCCTTAGCTTCGGGTCATAGACACAACCTTTACAGAACTGGGTCATCCGAGAGATGTATGCGCCACCTGCTGCATAAGGCTTAGTCATAAGCCTTCCCCCATCAGCATGAACTCCCATACCGATGATGTTTGGAACCATTACCCAATCAGTAGCATCAATGAACTGCTCTCTCATCCAGTCCAAGAACTCTTGAGGATTAGTGCCAGTAATCAGAGCTAGGTTACTCAAAATCATCAGTCTTGGAATATGGTGCACCCAAGCTCTTTGTTCAACACCTTCAACAACTTTCTTCACACAGTTCATCTGTGTTTTAGAGGAGTCTTTGAAGACTGGCAGTAAAGGTCTTTTTGCAGCTAAGCCATTGAGGTTCTTATATTCCTCACCTAAGAACCAATACATGCCATTAATGTATTCACGCCAACCAATAATCTGCCTCACAATAGCCTCAACCGATTGGATAGGAGCTTTGCCTTTTTTATAAGCAGTAACGACTGCACTAATAACTT
>JAEMTJ010000066.1:793-3029 GCA_016462375.1 Rhodoluna sp.
TCAATAAAGTAATCCAGTTGCTTGAGAGCACCTGCTCTAGTTGTTGCCCAGGTGGTAGTTGGGCTAAGCCCAAGTTCTTTAGCTACCGCTATATCAATCTCATCTCTTCGATGTTCGAGATACGGAGGGAAGGTGTAGTTCTTAGGTGGTGGCAATCTGTTATCAGCATCGAAGTTCCACTGATCACCTTCAGGTTTACCATTGGTGACTAAAACATCAAGTCTTACTCTTTGAGCTCGATAGAAGTTCTCCATCACATAGGTCTTCTGTTTAGAAGCCCACTGAGTAAATAGCTCTCTACTGGTTAGAAAGAGGTCATTAGGAACAAAGCTAACCCCATACTCTTCAAGCTGAGCATATTGTTTGAAAGAAGAAGGCTCAGCACAGTAAACAGGAACATCACCATAAATGTCTTTTGCTTTAGCTAAGCCAGCAACAGTTGTTGCAGCCTTGATGTATTCAACTTGAATACCTTTAGCTTTTAGTTCTGCAACGAAATGCCTTGCTGAAGAGATTAGAAAGAACAGTCTTTCTTTATGCCAATCACGTCCAGTAATCATGCGATTACTCTCAACTAGAACCACTACATCGTTTTTAGGGTCTATCTCTTTGAGGACACCTTTAGTTAGATTCAGGTGATCAAAGGGAACATAGAGAATTCTCTTGGTCATGACTTCTTACACTTCTCAGAGCAGAACTTCACGTTCTCCCAGTCACGTTCCCACTTCTTACGCCACTCAAAAGGCAGACCACATTTAACGCAAACCTTAGGTTCGTGTCCGTTCTTAGTCTTAGCTACTCGTGGCATGGGATAACCCTAACCAAGGAACTAGGCTAAAACCATGTCCTACCAAGACCTCGATGAAGAATCTCAAATAGCCCAAGTTCAAGAACTAGTTCCAGGGATTCTTGCTCAATATGGCCTTCAGGCCAAAGCTATAGAGAATGTGAACCATTCCTTCAACTCTTCATTCAAGATCACAACAGATCAAGGCTATGAACTGGCGCTGAGAATCAACCTGGCCTCCCATAAGTCAAATAATGAAGTACTAGCCGAGATGCAATGGCTGGAGCAACTAAGCGAAGAGGCGACAGTTCTAGCCCCTGTTCCACTTAGAACTACAAACAACGAATTACTCATCAGCACTAGGTTTGAACCTCTAAATACAGACACAACAGCAGTGCTTTTCAAATGGATTCCAGGTGTTGAAGTTGGGGATGAACCAACTAGTGAGCAGCTCTTTGACTTAGGTCAAAACATGGCAAGGTTGCAGATATTCGCTAAGAAACTGAAGTTCTCAGAACCGGCATACCTGTCAACTATTAACCGAACTTTGATGAATACCGAAGACAACCTAAGGCCTTCACAACCGAAACAAATCAACGACAAGCTTTATGGAGACATTCTCAAAGGCTTGGAACTAAGTGATGAGGTTTATGCACGCCTCTCTAAAGACCAAGAGCTACTTCCAATCCACGCAGACTTACACAACGGAAACGTAATTCAGACTGACGGAAAGATAGCAATCATCGACTTCGATGATGCTGGCATGGGTTTGCCAGTGCAAGATTTGGTAATCAGCAGCTATTACATTCGTGAAGACACTGAAAAAGAAAAACATCTCAAAGCAGGCTACGCATCATTATTGGAACTACCAAAGATCTCAGATGAAGACTATGAAATCCTAGTCATGGGAAGACTCATCGGATTAGTAAGTGCAGTCACATACATGACCTCAGCAGAAATCATCGAGTTCATACCAACCTTCTTAGATCGCACTCAAAAGCGTTTAGCTCACTTCTTTGCTACAGGTCAGTTTCTGCTGAAGGTCTAGTAGGCGCTCTTTGCCTTCACCAGGAAAAAGTTGTAAACAAACTTCACAAATCATCACTGCCGTGTTATTGTTTTCTAAACGTCCCCCCTTGGTGATACGAGACTCAGGGAGTCTCTCATTTGGTAGCTGAGGGGGTCACTTTTTTAACGGACTGATTCCATTCACGTTCAAGAAATTGTTGCTCAAAATTGCAGGCAATGCTCCTAAGGGTCGAATTTCGTTTCGCTCTAGAGCTACGAAGTGCGCCCAAGCTATGTAGTCTGCAATTTGTCCATTAAAGTCTTTGCTCACGTTATGAAAATAGAGTGGAAAGGTACATTCATTTTCGAGAATATTGCTTTACATGTAGATAGAAAAGCTTGCTCTTCACGATGTTTCAGTGCCTTGTCGAAGACTATAAC
>JAEMTJ010000067.1 GCA_016462375.1 Rhodoluna sp.
TCAAGGCTTGTGAACTAACTGAAGCAGCCGGAGCAGACTTCGTAAAGACTTCAACCGGCTTTGCAGCCTCAGGAGCGACCACAGAAGTCATTAGAACCATGAGAAATGCAGTAGGGGATCGTCTAGGAGTTAAGGCCTCTGGGGGAGTCAGAACCCTAGATGCACTGATAGACATGGCAGAAGCAGGAGCATCCAGAGTTGGAGCTTCAGGAACCACAGCGATTCTCTTAGAATTTGCTGAAAAAGCTAAGTAAATCCCAAAACAGAACACAAGAAAACTAGGATATAGATATGAGTAATTCACATAACCCAGTAATGAACCGCATGCTTCCTGCAACTATTGAGAAAGCCCAGGCCGAATACGATGCTCAGTTCGACAGCATTGTTTCTAGTCAGAAAATGACCATCGGTGGTACAGCAATCAAGATTGCCGGCCTCTTCACACTTCTACTAGCAGGTGCTTTCGTAGCCTGGAATGTTCCAGCAGTTCAAGGCCTAATGCTTCCAAGCGTATTTGTTGCCTTTGGTTTGGCAATGTGGATAACCTTCTCTAAGAAGGTTCGTCCAGGTGCTGTTATTGCTTATGCAGTAATCGAAGGTATCTTCATTGGCGCTATCTCGTTCTTCTTTGAGCGGGCATATCCAGGCATAGTAATGAACGCTGTTATCGGCACCCTAACCACAGCAGGAGCTATGTTCACTGCTTACTCAATGGGTTGGGTCAAAGTAAACGCAAGATTCACTCGAGTAATGACCTTCGCTCTTATTGGCTATGCAGGTTTTGCAGTAGTAAACCTACTTGTTGGTATGTTCACAAACTCAGCCGGTGTTTACTCAAGTCAGTTCGCTTGGCTAGCTGGTCTAGTTGGTGTTGGTCTTGCTGCCTTCACACTAAACCTAGACTTCGAAGACATCTCGCAGGGCGCAGCTCAAGGCCTGCCTAGAGAGTATGAGTGGAAAGCAGCCTTTGGCTTGCTAGTCACCATGGTCTGGCTATACCTAGAGATCTTGAGACTTCTATCAATCTTCAACAGAGACTAGTTAGAACAGCCAAGAGGTATAGGCTAACTCAAGAAGCCCCTTTGGGAACACTATCAAGGAGTTAGTAATGAACAAGAAATTTTTGATTGCAGCTGCTGCGCTAACTCTGGTTGGTTCAACACTATCTTTTGGTCAGACTGCTCAAGCCGCTACTTGTGTAAAGGTTAAGAGCGTAATTGGTAAGAACTACCAAACTGCTCAAGACATCTGGCGAGCACAAGGCTTTGCTGTCTTGCCGGCTAAAGATGGCACAGGCCGAGGTCGTTCAGCGTGGATTGACAGTAACTGGTTCGTGACTGGCCAAACTCCTAAAGCTGGGTCTTGCGTCAAGAAGTATTCAGGCGTCAGAGCAACCATTCTTAAATACACAGACTAAAGACTTATCGCAAGTCGTTTAGCATTCCACTGATCCCATAGTTCATCTAGACGCCAAGCATTCGCGGCCATGATGGAAACACCCTTAGCCCCAGTTCTTCTTACCTTGCCACCAATAAGCATCATTCTTGTGTTGAACAAGACATGAGAACACCTTTGTTGAGCATCATCAAAGAAAGTGGCATCGGAACAACCCGAACCATCATCTAGAGAGACAAACACCACCCGCTTACCTGATCTCATCGGCGGTGTTTGTGTGGCAATACGAATACCAGCAACCAAGACATTGGTCTTACCTCGAATATCTAATAACTCATTGGCATAGACCACACCAAGTTCATCTAACATCGGTCGATACTTCTCTAGAGCATGTTCAGAGATGTCCATGTTTAGTAGTTCTAGTTCAGTCTCTACTTTGGAAGCCATTGATGGTTCAGGATTGCCCTTAGGCATCTGCTCAATAAAGCTTTCAGAAAAGAGAGAGAACTCATCTTCCTCAGGACGTACTTTAATTGCATTTAGTTCTTTGACCTTCTCTAAAACATCACCTCGGGTTGAGCCCTTAGCCAAATCATCAAAAGCACCAATCAGAGCCAACCTTTCAAATGTTCTTCTAGAAGGTTTGGCTCGTAGATAGAAATCACTCAGTGAAGAATATGGCTGACCTGAAATGATTCGGTTGATCTCTGTTTCACTAATAGATTTCAGGTCAACAAAGCTCATCCGGATAGCACTCACACCATCATGCTTCTCAACATGAAACTCACTAGAAGAAGCATTTATATCTATTGGTAGTAACTTAACCCCAAGTCTTCTAGCCTCAGCCAATAACAGCCTCCTCGGATACATTCCAGGATCATGGGTCATAACACCTGCTAAGAACTCAGCAGGGTAGTGGGTCTTTAGCCAAGCCGACTGATAAGTCGGTAGAGCAAAAGCAGCACCGTGAGCTTTACAGAACCCAAATGAACCAAAGCCAGCAAGGATGCCCCAAACCTTGTCGATTACCTGCTTGGAATAACCCTTCTTAGCAGCGCTAGTTCTAAAGAAGTTCTCTATCTCCCTTGCCATTCCAGGCTTTTCCAAAGACCTTCTAAGTTCATCTGCACGAGCCAGTGTGCAACCAGTCATCACATGCAGAATACGAAGCACATGCTCGTGGAAGATAACCACCCCGAAGGTTTCCTTCAGGATTGGTTCTAAGTCCTTGTGGATGTATTCAGGCTTTTCAAAACCATGTCTTCTATCTAGATAAGGCAAGATCATGTTGCCTTTCATAGGCCCTGGTCTAAACAAAGAGATCTGAATGGTTAGGTCATTGAACTCTGTTGGTTGATGCTTACCGGTTAGTTCTCTTTGTCCAGGGGACTCAATCTGGAAGATACCTAGAGTGTTAGTAGTTCTAATGGCCTTAAATGTTGCAGCATCATCTTTAGCAATACCGTCTAGATCTAGAGAGAGACCTCTAACTCGCTTTATCTCACTAACCGCATAAGCCATCGTTGACTGCATACGAACACCTAAAACATCCAGCTTTAGAAAACCCATCGGGTCCATGTCATCCTTATCAAACTGACTCATCGGTAAACCCATACCACT
>JAEMTJ010000007.1:0-13892 GCA_016462375.1 Rhodoluna sp.
CGTCGGCAGCGTTAGTAGTAACACCAATGGTTGCCGCCAACATGATCGCGCGAACAATGCCAAGCACTCTCGAGAAAACAGTGCCGCTAGCCATGACTAGTGACGAGCGCAGAAGACTCATACGTTGAGCTTTCTTCTACGCATGCGAGTGACCCCCAGTGCCAGCAAGATGAGAATCAAGCCTGCAAAACCGTATAACAAATACAGCTCGACATCAGGATTGGCAGTGAGCTTTATTTGAGTGGTTGTCCCAAGTCGCAGATCGGTAAAGGTTGTTACCCAGACCTTCATTGTGAAAACACCGGATGCGATTGCAGTAACCGGGACTAGCGCATCTTTTCTTGAGTTGGCAGGAACAGTTAGAGAGACGTATTCCTGAACATTGAGAGAAGCATTTGTTGTTAACGCATGGACACGAATTCGAATTGGACGATCGTAATTATTTTGGACAGAAACAGGAACTTTAGATTCTCGAGAAACCATGTTGATGTCAGAACCCGGAACGATGAAAACTTGTGCTTGTGGGAGTGTTGCATGTGCAGAACTCACACCGCTAACTGTCGCTAAAGCGAGAGTTAGTATCGCAAATATTTTCTTCACCATTGTTTTGCGACCCACTCTTGGACAATTAGAGCTAAGCGTCTTTCATTTTCATGAGTTAACTCTTCAGCGATGAGGTCGATATTGATCCAGCGGATATCCACTGCCTCATGATCTGGATCATTGTCGATGGTAAGAGTGCCGCCAGTTTGTTTCATCAGGAAGTGATGCACAGTCTTACTGATTACTGCAGTGGGGGTCGAGAATTCATATCTGATTGAACCCAAAGGTTCGATGATTTCAGCTTCTAAACCGGTTTCTTCGAGTACTTCTCTGAGAGCTGCTGCCTCAATAGTTTCGGTGCCTTCGAGGTGGCCTTTGGGAATACACCAGTCAATCCGACCACCGCGGTTGCGGCGTCCGATGACGGCTATTCGCGAAGACCCATCAGCGGCTAAAACAAATCCCCCAGCTGAAGTCTCTTCGACGCGAGGTTTCACTCGAGAGTTCATCCCTTAAGCCTAACGCCGTGGGGGAATTCAAAAGCGGATGGACGATTTCACGGGCATACTTAAATTCATGCCAACAGTTGAAGAGGCTCTAGCCAATTTGCAGCGGACCAGCGAGAGTCCGTTACTTGTCAAACTCGGCACACTGTTTACCAATGCTGGCTATGAATTGGCTCTAGTTGGCGGGCCAGTCAGGGATGCCTTCTTAGGACGTGAGACCAACGACCTAGATTTTGCTACCTCGGCAGACCCAGACCAGATTCTGGCAGTGCTAAAAGGGAACGTTGATGCCCACTGGGATATTGGCAGAGATTACGGCACCATCGGCGCGCGAATGGGTGATACCACGGTTGAAATCACAACTTATCGGGCAGATCAATATGACGATGACTCCCGCAAGCCAAATGTCGTGTTTGGTAAAGATCTGAACGATGACCTGTTTAGACGTGACTTTGCGATTAACGCCATGGCGCTCAGATTGCCCGATGGAGTCTTTGTTGATCCATTCAGTGGGCTACAGGATTTATTAGATGGCCTGATTCGGACACCAGGTAAACCTGAGGACAGCTTTAGCGATGACCCGCTTCGAATGATGAGAGCGGCTAGGTTTGCATCCCAACTGGGGTTCCAAATCCATGAGGATACTTTCAGCGCAATGAAAGCTATGGCTGAACGCATCGAGATAGTTTCTGCCGAACGTATTCAGGGTGAACTGAGCAAGCTTTTGTTAGGGGCTAACCCTAGAGAAGGTTTAGAAGCACTAGTTGATTCAGGTTTGGCGCAGATTGTTATTCCTGAACTTCCAGCACTGAAGTTAGAGATTGATGAGCATCACCATCACAAGGATGTTTATCAGCACACGCTAACTGTTGTTGAGCAGGCAATCGATTATGGAAAGGACTATGGGCTTGAGGACGATTTGGTTCTTCGATTAGCCGCCCTGACGCATGACATCGGTAAGCCCGCTACTAGAAAATTAGAAGCTGGCGGTGCAGTTACCTTCTATCACCACGATGTCGTTGGGTCAAAGCTTGCGACTAAAAGGTTGAGGGAACTCAAATTTGATAACGACACCATCAAGGCAGTTTCAAGGCTCATCGAATTGCATCTTCGGTTCTTCGGATACAGCGATCAGCCTTGGAGTGACTCGGCTATCAGAAGATATGTTCGTGATGCCGATGAGCAACTGCTGAGACTCCATGCACTAACCCGTGCTGATGTGACTACTCGTAATCAGAAGAAATCTGACCGGCTAGCACACGCTTACGACGATCTAGAGAAGCGGATAGCAATTCTTGCTGAGCAAGAAGAGCTCAACGCTATTCGGCCTGACCTGTCTGGTGAAGAGATTATGGAGATCCTTGGGCTCACTCCTGGCCCTGAGGTTGGTGAGGCTTACCGCTACTTGTTGGAACTTCGTTTAGATGAGGGTCCGCTTTCAGAAGAAGAGGCAAAATCCCGCTTGCTTGCTTGGTGGCAATCAAGGTAGAGTAGTGAAGTTGCCCTGAAGAGACCCTGTGCTTTTTATCCGGGCAGCAACTGCATATACCCTCCTGTCACGGAAACGCCGTGGCCGTTCTAGTCCAGAGGAGGTGGGTTAGTCATGCATAAATACGAAGTCATGGTCATTCTTGACTCAGATATCGAAGAGCGTACCGTCGGTGCCAGCTTAGACAAATTCCTCAACGTAATTCGCAACGGTGGAGGCACCGTTGACAGCGTTGACATTTGGGGCCGTCGTCGTTTCGCTTACGAAATCAATAAGAAAAACGAAGGCATCTATGCCGTCCTATACCTGACCTGTCAGCCTGCTGAAGTTCTTGAGTTGGACCGTCAGTTGAAGCTATCTGAGGCAGTTGTGCGCACCAAGGTGCTACGTGCCGAAGATGCAGTATTCAGAATTAATGCTGTAGTGGTTCCAGAAGTTAGCCCCGCTGAAAAAGCTGCTGACGAGAAGCCAGTTAGAGCTAAGAAGCCTGCCGTAAAGTCAGCTGAGTAATTCTCATGGCCGGTGAACTAACTATTACTGTTGTTGGCAACCTAGCCAACGATCCAGAATTGCGTAACACCAATAGCGGTATTGCTTTTGTTGGTCTAAACGTGGCTTCAACTCCACGCACCTACAACCGCAACACCAGCACTTGGGAAGATGGCGAAACTGTTTGGGTTAGATGCACAGCTTGGCGCGATGTTGCCGATAACGTAGCTCGTTCTCTTACAAAGGGAACCAGAGTTATCGTCACCGGTCGCCTAAAGCCTGCTTCTGCATACCAATCAAACACTGGTGAAGCCCGTGCTTCGATCGAGATTGAGATCGAAGAGATTGGTCCTTCACTTCGCTACGCAACCGCAACCGTTACCCGCAAGGCAAGAGACGCCGGTGCAGTTGACTCAAACGCATGGGGCAACGCTCCGGTTGCGGCAGTCACCCCGCCAGCGAACGATGCTTGGGCCAACCCAGGAGTTGATAGTGGCTTTGCCGCTGGCGACTCAACACCTTTCTAAGAATTCATAGGAGACACAAATGGCAGCAAAGATTAACAGCGACCGCGTCAAAAAAGGCAGTCGCAACGCAAAGAACCTAAAGCTTGCACCAGCAAAGCCAATCAAGGTTGGCGTTATTGATTACAAGGACATCGCAACTTTACGCAAGTTCGTGTCTGACCGTGGCAAGATTCGTTCTCGTCGCATCACTGGAGTTTCTGTTCAGGAACAACGTCTAATTGCCCGTGCAGTAAAGAACGCTCGTGAGGTTGCACTTATGCCTTACGCTGGCGCTGGCAGATAAGTAGGGATGACAAATGTCTAAAGTAATTTTGACCAACGAGGTATCGGGCCTAGGCTCAGCCGGCGACGTTGTTGAAGTAAAGAACGGTTACGCACGTAACTACCTATTGCCTAGAGGCTTTGCAGTTATCTGGACCAAGGGTGGTGAGAAGCAGGTTAGTTCAATTAAGGCTGCCCGCGACGCTCGTGCTCTAGCAACTGTTGAAGAAGCCCAGGCTTTCAAGGACAGTTTGCAGGCTAACCCAATCAAGGTGGTCGTAAAGGCTGGAGTTGGTGGCCGTCTATTTGGTGCAGTCAAGAACGGCGACGTTGCAGCAGCAGTTGCAGCGGCAGGGCTTGGCGAGATCGACAAGCGCAAGGTAGCTTTCTTCTCACCAATTCGCACAACAGGTAACTTTGAGGCGACTGTAAAGCTGCATTCAGACCTGACTGCAACATTAAAGCTTCTGGTTGTTGCAAAGAAGTAATTAGTTTTAAAGCTAATGGCAGGCTCCTAGAGCCTGCCATTAGTGTTTTAAGAGGGCCAGACACGCCGATTCTGTGGATAACCTGTGGATAACTCGTGAAATTTTTCATGAAAAACGGAACGTTTCAAAACCTTAATGCACAGGTTTAACCTTGCGTTAATGTATGGCATGCGACGCTATAAGCCAATAAATCAATGAGTTTTTGGAAGTTATCCACAACTATGGTTAGTGTTATCCACAATTTATCCACAGTTGCCTCGGCGTGTTCCACTAGTTATCCACAGAGTAAATAACAGCCTTTATTGCTCACTCAATGTCTATGGTGGATGCTACACATAAGTTCTGCAGTACTTTGCTTCAAAAAGGAAGAAAAAGATGACCATTGCGCCAGTAGCCAAAGCCTTTAGATCAGAAGATCGCCTGCTCCCTCATGACCTAAACGCCGAGCAGAGCACCTTGGGTGGGATGTTGCTGTCGGCAGATGTAGTTCACTCAATTCTTTCTGAGGGAAGGCTAAAAACCAGAGACTTTTACGCGCCGAAGCACGAACTCATCTATAGCGCTATCGAGGCGTTAGCAAACCATGGAGAGCCGACAGACGTTATCACTGTGAACGCTGAACTTTCCAAGATGGGCAAGCTCGCCACCATCGGTGGAGCTGAATACTTACACGAATTAACTTCGATTGTGCCAACGGCTGCGAGTGCGAAATTTTATGCGGACATTGTTAGAGATAAAGCAGTACTGCGAAGACTGATTGAAGTTGGAACTCGAATTGCGCAGCGCGGTTATGACGCCGAAGGCGAAGTTGAAGAATTAGTCAACGTTGCACAAAACGAAATCTACACAGTTGCAGATGAATCGACTGGTGCGGATTGGACGCGACTGAGTAAAGCGTTGCAAGATGCTGCAGATGAAATTGAATTGATTCAAAAGAAAGACGGCCTCTCTGGAGTGCCAACCGGGTTTACTCAATTCGACAAAGACACAAATGGTTTACATCCGGGACAACTTGTAATTATTGCTGCACGTCCTGGTTTAGGTAAGTCGACGCTTGCACTTGATATAGCGAGAGAAGCTGCAATCAACAACAAACTTGCAACTGCAGTTTTCTCACTCGAAATGAGTACGACAGAAATCGCGATGCGGTTACTCTCAGCTGAAACTGGAATTCAACTACAGAGCATGCGTCGCGGTGGTATCACCGATAACGAGTGGGCAATCATGGCAGAGCGCAGAAGTAACATCGGCGCTGCACCTCTAGTTATTGACGACAGCCCTAATCTAAACATTGTTGAGATCCGAGCTAAGTGTCGTCGAATGCTCAAAGAGTTTGATCTGAAACTTGTAATTATTGACTACCTTCAGCTGATGACTTCAGGTAAGAAAGTTGAAAACCGTCAGCAGGAAGTTTCCGAATTCTCAAGATCACTCAAACTGCTTGCAAAAGAACTAAAAATTCCGGTTATTGCACTTTCACAATTGAACCGTAAATCTGAAGACGGCACAAACAAAAAACCGGAACTTTCACAACTTCGTGAATCCGGATCGCTTGAGCAAGACGCCGACGTAGTGGTTCTAATTCACCGCGATTTATCTGGTGCAGAAACTGCAAGGCCAGGCGAAGCAGAACTCATTCTGGCGAAGCAACGTAACGGACCAACAGGGACATCAACTATTTTGTTCCAGGGCCAGTACTCTCGATTCGTAAATCCTAAGGAGTAGTTGATGAAATTAGCAAATATACTTCGCTCGATAATTTTCGCGAGTGCGGCTGCGTTTCTAATTTTCAATCAAGACCACTCGGTTCCAACCGGCATTGCTGTTGTGCAATATGTTTCAACAGCGATAGCTTTTGGTTCCGCTGTCCTATACAAAATTGACTCTAGTGAAAATAAGCTTGGGCCGATAGTTGTTCCAGGTGCGATCGCATTCATTATTGCCTTGATGTCAATTTTTGTTGCACCAGAAACTCCAGAAGTGTCATTGACTTTACTCACCGGCTTGATTGCGGCTTTTGCTGGCGGTAACGCAATTACCGAGTTTGTTATTTCACTAAAGAGCCCCAAGGCGGACAAGCTTGAACTCAGAATCAGCGCCGCCATTGGCTTCTTGACTGCCCTGGTGTTCGGGCTCGGTCAACTGGACGGACTAAATGCAGTGGGCTTCTTCAGCGCATACCTCAGTGTTTTGGCGGTCCAAAGGGCTGTTTGGATTGCATCGCCTAAATCAAAGGATGAAAATGGCTAAGAAAAGAACCGCAACATCATTGGTATCGATATTTCGAATTGCACTGCTTAGCGGGGTGTTTGTTGGTCTAATTATTTGGGGCGCAGTCCGAGATTGGGACAGAGTATTCATTTTTGCTGGCGGTGCAGTAGCGGTTGTCTTTGTAGGTTTGATTATTCTGAATTGCCTAGCTAAGCCGGATGAGGATGTTAAGCCCGGTAAACCTAGATTGAAGTAATTACTGCTCTTTAGTAATCAGCAAAACTAGTTGTGAAGCTAGCCCGGTGTATGTGCTTGGCTTCAGAAGAATGAGTCGTTCTTTTGCTGCTTCACTAATCTCTAGGGAATTCACAAATGCCACTAGTTCATCGCCACCAATTCGCTTACCCCTGGTTAGCTCTTTTAGAAGTTGGTAAGGGTCAGTGATAGTACTTCTGCCAGCGGCTACTTCAGCTCTTATAACCGTCTGCACAGCCTCGGCTAGGACTTCCCAGTTTTCGGCGAGATCTGCTTCTAAAACTGGGAGCGATAGTTCTAGCTCACCAAGGCCTCGGGTTGTGTTATCTAGAGCTAGAACTGAGTGGCCTAAACCTAGACCGATGTTTCTCTGGGAGCTTGAGTCTGTTAGGTCTCTTTGCAATCTAGAAGTGACAAGGGTTGCGCCCAGGGAATCAAGAATTGCGTTTGAAAGTTCCAAGTTTGATTCTGCATTTTCGAAACGGATTGGGTTTATCTTGTGCGGCATGGTTGATGAACCAGTAGCACCGGCAACAGGAATCTGCTTGAAGTAGTTAAGGGAGATGTATGTCCAGATGTCCGTGCAGAGGTTGTGCAAGATTCTGTTAAACAGTGTGATCGCAGAATAAAGTTCGGCTTGCCAGTCGTGTGATTCAATTTGTGTTGTTAGCGGGTTGAATTTCAAACCAAGGCTCTCAACAAACGTTTGTGATTCAGCTTTCCAGTCAACATTTGGAACAGCAGCAAGATGGGCAGACCAGGTTCCAGTTGCGCCAGAAAACTTTCCCAGGTACTCATTCTTTCGGACTCTCTCAAGTTGTCGATCTAGTCGGTGAACGAATACTGCAAGTTCCTTGCCCATAGTTGTTGGTGTCGCTGGTTGACCGTGAGTTCTAGCAAGCATGGCTGCGTCTTTATATTCAACGGCGAGAGCTCTAACTGTCTCAACGAGTGCTTCTGCTTTTGGAAGCCAAACATTTGTGACTGCGTCACGAATGGTGATTGCGTAGGAGAGATTGTTGATGTCTTCACTGGTGCAGGCGAAGTGGGTCAGTTCTAAAAGGTCATCTCTACCAAGTTGGGTCAGTCTTGCGCGAATGAAATACTCAATAGCTTTTACATCGTGCCTTGTCTGCGCTTCGGTCGCTGCAAGTTCAGCAACGTCATCAGAGCTGAAGTTGGCGACAATCTCGCGTAGCTGCTTGGTTAGAACGCTGTCTATCTCTGCTCCTGTCGAGAGCAAGTCGCGCTTTGCTAGAAAGAGAATCCACTCGATTTCGACATACAATCTGGCTCGGTTCAATCCAGCTTCGCTCAGGTGTTGGCCTAGTTCAGCCACCACTGGCTGGTAACGACCGTCAAGGGGGCTAAGGGGTTGATTTCCAAGGTTACTCACATATCTATATTGCCCTGAATTATTCACAGAAGTGTTCACTACTGCTTAGTTACTAAAGCGGTTGAGAGATTCTTTGGCTATGAATATTTTTAATAACCACTTGGCAATTACGGTTGCCCTATTACAGCACGCCCAACCCAGCCCCGCGTTGTGGCGAGGACCAGCCGCCGATGCCTGTCGCAGTGACATGCAGAAGCTGGCCCATCAACTCAAATCACTTATGTGGCAGATGCAGCTTTTGGGATTGATCCCTTGAGCGCGGGACTAATCAGACCGGTACCCATCGCGCCGGTGCCAGTGAACATGGTGGCCACGCACGAAGAATTAGTTAGAAGTGCTAGAGATCTTTGGGCTGTGGCAGTGAGCTTGCTCACTGAATTAACGCCCGATAAGTTCATAACCGCCCCGTGGGCAGCGGGGCTGTTCACTGTCGAACTGCCATTCATAATGGCCAAGCTTTGGCACCTCCAACAGGGAATCATTACTTCTGCGCACTCTTATCTGGAGACAGAAGCGATGTTGATAACTATTCTGGAGACCATCGATGTGCCGAAGTTGTTCCAAGAACTTAGTTCTTGGGTAATTGAACTCGGACCACTGAAAAACTTGCCTTTTGGGATAGGCCAACACGTTCCGCCCGTGCAGATGCTTGCACCGGAAAACGTCGACATCATTCAGCAAAGACATTTAGAGACCACCTGGTCAGACCAAGTTCTCATTCGCCACGAGTTTTACCAATTAGCTTCAGGAGACAGCAACCACTGGTTCTATCTACCCAAAGGCGAGGGCTGGGATGTTTTTAGTCAAGAAAAGCCACATGGACTCCTTGAATTACAAAAAGCCTTGGAAATCAGTCCGGCAGCGCAGATGCAGTATGTGGGGATGAGTGATGGAAAATTGGTGACCCCGGGCATCGCTGAATTACAAAAGATTCAGAATCTGGCAGGCACAGTGACGGTTTACAAGTTGGGTGCGGTTTAGAGAATCTTCATGGCTTTGAAGAGTCCTCGTCCGATGAAAGAGCAAACGCTCATCACTAGGGCCGCCAAGATAGCCCAGCCTAGTGATGTGATAGCTAGTCCTGCGGAGGTAAAACCTTCGATGGTGAAAGTTTCTGGGCTTAACTGCTGGCTGATCCAGGCAACCAGCAGCAGCAAGGCTCCATTGATTACGAACGAAATAAGCCCGAAAGTGATTATGTATAGGGGAATGGCGATGATTTTGATAACCGGGGCAATAACAGAGTTGATTAGCCCGAAAATAGCTCCAATAGCTAGAAGAGTCAGCACAACGTTGACCAAATCCGTCCCCCCGTAAGGGCGTAACTGCACCCCTGGAATGATTGCTGAGACCAACCAAAGCCCCAAAGCATTAATAACAGTGCTAACTAGAAATCGCTTCATGGTTCGATTGTGCCACGGGTAAAGTAAATTGGTACTTGTGACTGCCCAAAACCCTGAAATTCCAATGGTGCAGCTGTTATCGGTTGATGGCGATTTCAGCGTGCCCAAAGAGCACGCTGTCTACGGCGAACTTATTAGAGATCTTCGTGAAGCTGACTTCCTAAAGTTCTATCGGGACATGGCGCGCATACGTCGCTTCGATCACGAGGCAACCGCACTTCAGCGCCAAGGTCAAATGGGACTGTGGGTGCCAGCCATTGGTCAAGAGGGCGCACAAATAGGTTCAGGTCATGGCGTTGGCCCCAACGACCATATCTTTCCTTCATACCGAGAACACGGTGTCGCGATAACACACGGCGTTGACTTGATGTCAATTGTAAAAATGTATCGAGGTGTGAACCACGGTGGTTGGAATCCACACGAAACACGATTCCACTTATATTCAATTGTTTTAGGAACCCAAGCATTGCATGCAACCGGTTACGCGATGGGTTTGAACTTCGAAGGAAGAGTTGGCACCGGAGATCCCGAAAACGATCTAGCTGTTATTGCATACTTCGGTGATGGTGCAACTGCGGAAGGCGACATTAGCGAAGCTCTTCTCTTCGCGGCACTAAACAAAACACCTCAAGTATTTTTCTGTCAGAACAACCAGTGGGCTATCTCTTCACCGGTTGGAACACAAACCACAGTTCCTTTATATAGACGTGGTGAAGGTTTTGGTGTTCCAGGTATCCGTGTTGACGGCAATGATGTTCTTGCCTGCTATGCAGTTACCAAAAAGCACATGGATGATGCAAGAGGTGGCCTAGGCCCAACATTTATTGAAGCGTTGACGTATCGCATTGGCGCTCACACCACGAGCGATGATCCTTCTAAATATCGTGATGCTGATGAAGTTGCCTATTGGGAAGCAAGAGACCCAATTAGTCGTTTTGAAAAGTTCCTAAGAAAGCAAGGCATCGGTCAAGACTTCTTTGATGAAGTAGCTCTTGCAGGTGATGTTATTGCGGCTGAAGTTCGTGAGGCAACCTTTGCGTTAACTGAACCAGCGATGGAGAACATGTTTGATCATGTCTATTCAGAACCACACCCGCTTGTTAGTGAGCAAAAAGCCTGGTTACAAAAATACGAGTCAGAACTTGGTGGTCACACAACTACACCCGGCGATGACGGCGTAAGTTACGGGGGGACTCGCTAATGAGCAACTCGGTTGAACTATCAATTGCTAAAGCGATTAACGCAGGTCTGGCTAAATCAATGCGTGACAATGAGAAGGTTTTAGTTTTTGGTGAAGACGTAGCGCGTCTCGGCGGTGTCTTCCGCGTTACTGAGGGACTGTTGGATGAGTTCGGCGACAAGAGAATCTTCAACTCACCGATTGCGGAATCAGGGATTGTTGGGACTGCAATTGGTTTGGCAATGCGAGGCTTTAGACCCGTTGCAGAAATTCAGTTTGATGGTTTTATCTATCCAGCGTTTAACCAGATCGTGTCTCAGCTTGCCAAGCTAACTAATCGAAGTGCAGGCTTCTTACAGATGCCGGTGGTTATTCGTGTTCCCTACGGTGGTGGCATCGGAGCCGTTGAACACCACAGCGAATCCCCAGAGGCATATTTTGCTCACACCGCTGGTCTTCGGGTGGTTAGCCCCAGCAATGCCAACGATGCATATTGGATGATCCAGCAGGCAATCGAATCAAGAGACCCAGTAATGTTCTTTGAACCTAAGCGTCGCTACTGGCAAAAGGGGCAGGTAAACCTAGATGAGGCAACGCAGTCACTGCACTCAGCGGCAACTCTTAGAAGCGGCAACGATGTCACAGTTGTCACCTATGGACCAATGGTTGTAACTGCTCTGCAGGCAGCCGAAGTGGCAGCCGCCGAAGGCATCAACTTAGAAGTAATTGATATCCGCTCTCTTTCCCCAATTGATTTCAACCACATCGTTGAATCAGTTCAGCGCACCGGCAGATTGATTGTTGCCCATGAGGCGGGAACTTTCGTCAGCATGTCATCTGAGATCGCAGCCAAGATTGCAGAGCTTTGTTTCTACCATTTAGAAGCACCGGTGATCCGTGTCGGTGGCTTTGATGTTCCTTATCCGGCAGCAAAACTTGAAGAACTTTATCTACCTGATGCAGACCGCTTAATGGAAGCAGTCGATCGAGTGTTGGCTTACTAAGGCGGAAATGAATATGTCACAACTTGCATACTTTGATTTGCCTGACGTCGGTGAAGGCTTAACTGAAGCCGAGATTGTTACCTGGAAAGTCAAAGTCGGTGACATCGTTACTGTCAACCAAATAATTGTTGAAATTGAAACAGCTAAGTCTCTTGTTGAACTACCTTGTCCATTCGCCGGAACCGTCACACAGCTTCTAGCAAACGAAGGTGACACCGTTAATGTTGGGTCACCAATTATTGCTGTAACAGTTTCTGGGAGTACAGCTGCAGTTAACGCAGGTCACGCTCCATCGCTACATGATGCAGTAACAGAAGCGATTGCAGCCGTTACTGATGTCGCGGCAAGTGAAGAAAAACCACAACCAACTCTTGTTGGATATGGAGTGTCTACTGCTGCACCGAGCCGACGCAAAAGAGGAGCCGGTGTCCCAACAGCGAGCATTCCTGTTGTGACAGCTCCTGCAACAGATTTGATCGCAATTGTTGCAACAGCAGAATCTGTTTTAGCTAAACCACCTATTCGCAAACTTGCTAAAGACATGAACGTTGACATTACAAAAGTTAAGGCAACTGGGTTAGCCGGTGAAGTAACAAGAGATGACGTCATGGCTGCAGCGCAAGTTGCGAGTGTTTTTAAAAACCAAACAACACCAGAACCGAAGAGTGAACGTGAAGAACGTATCCCGGTCAAGGGGGTTAGAAAAGCAATTGCAGCTGCAATGGTTCAATCAGCTTTCACTGCTCCGCACGTGAGCATCTTTGTTGACGTTGACGCAACAAGAACTATGGAATATGTAAAGCGTCTAAAGGCGAGTGCCGACTTTGCAGGTGTGAAAGTAACACCACTGCTGATCATGGCAAAGGCTATGATTTGGGCAGTTAGAAGAAACCCAACAGTGAACTCAACTTGGACTGACTCCGAGATCATCGTTCACAACTATGTGAACTTCGGAGTTGCGGCGGCAACACCAAGAGGCCTGATCGTTCCAAACATTAAAGATGCCGACAAGCTTTCAATGTTGGAACTTGCAATGGCGTTAGAGAAGCTAGCAGCAACCGCTCGTGAAGGTAAGACAACACCGCAGGACATGTCCAATGGAACCATCACCATCACCAACATCGGTGTTTTCGGTGTTGATACTGGAACTCCTATCTTGAACCCGGGTGAAGTCGGGATTGTGGCTCTTGGATCGATTAGACCTAAGCCTTGGGTAGTTGACAACGAAATCTTGGTCAGACAGGTAACCACTATTGGTGCTACCTTCGATCACAGAGTGGTCGACGGAGACGTAGCCAGCCGCTTCGTTCAAGATGTTGCTTCGGTTATGGAAGAGCCAGCACTGCTTCTTGACTAATTGTTATTGATATTGATTCTCAATAATGGTAGAGTTGCCCCAATCGCTAATCCTTGGAGGCCACAATGCACCTTATTAATTTCGCAGCAGAGATTGCTCACCCAGCAGAAGGAAGCTTGTTGGGTGAAGCCTGGTTAATTTTTAGCGATCCAAGCCACATAATTGCCGAACTGGGCTGGACACTAATCCAGGACATTGTTCTTATCTGGCTGCTTTATGGCACTGTTTGGAAGAAGATGATTCTCCCTAGGCTCAGACGAGAAATTCATAAAGAAATTGACGAGGAGCACAACATCACCCATCATGACTAATCAAGATTCCGCTCCCGCTAGAAGACAAACTTGGCAAAAAGAGTCAGTTTTGCATGCGCTTAGTCAAGCCCAAGGCTTTGTTTCAGCCCAACAGCTGCATAGACAGTTAGCCCAGCATGGATCTGCGATAGGACTTGCCACTGTCTATAGGACTTTGAACACTTTAGTTGCCGATGGCCTAGCCGATTCCCTAGTTAACGCGGGGGAAACCCTATTTAGAGACTGTTCTAAAGATCACCACCATCACCTGATTTGCAATGGCTGTGGGATTGCGGTTGAGCTCGAAGCAGAGCAGGCTGAGGCTTGGGCAAGCAAAGTGGCGTCAGAACACGGATTTACTGATGTTTCACACACTATAGACATCTTTGGTTTATGTCAGAAGTGCACCAGCAAATAACTTCTGATTAGGACTTGCACACACGCCCTATTGACCCCTAAACTTGGGTAGTTGCCCGAAATCTTCGGGTCAGCC
>JAEMTJ010000007.1:13992-23962 GCA_016462375.1 Rhodoluna sp.
ACACGCCCTATTGACCCCTAAACTTGGGTAGTTGCCCGAAATCTTCGGGTCAGCCACAAATCAGGTAAAGAATAAAGCTTTTTGCCTGCCACCAATTTTTAGCACGGAGGAAGACGATGTCTGCTTACTGCCAGGTCACTCAGACCCGCCCGCAGTTTGGACACGCTGTTTCGCACGCTCAGAACAAAACTAAGCGTCGATTCAACCCAAACATTCAGAAGCGCACATACTTCGTGCCTTCACTAAAGCGCAACGTAAACCTAACCCTCTCTGCCCGTGGCATCAAGGTTATTGACGCACGTGGCATTGAGTCTGTTGTTGCAGAGCTAAAAGCTCGCGGCGAGAAGATCTAAGGAATAGGCAATGGCTAAAGACAAGGACATCCGTCCAATCATCAAGATGAAGTCCACTGCGGGCACTGGTTACACCTACGTAACGCGCAAGAACCGTCGTAACGATCCAGACCGTATCGTTCTTAAAAAGTATGACCCAGTAGTGCGTAAGCACGTTGAATTCCGCGAGGAGCGCTAGAAATGGCTAAGAAGAGCAAGATTGCCCGTAACGAACAACGCAAGATTGTTGTTGCACGCTACGCAGACAAGCGCGCAGCGCTAAAGAAGGCTTTGGTTGACCCTAACTCAACCGACGAGCAGCGTGAAGAGGCCCGTCTGGGTCTTCAGAAGCTTCCTCGTGACGCATCTCCAACACGTGTTCGTAGCCGAGACGCCATCGATGGCCGCCCTCGTGGTGTGCTCAGCAAGTTCGGTGTTTCACGTGTTCGCTTCCGCGACATGGCTCACAAGGGTGAGCTACCGGGTATCACCAAGTCTTCTTGGTAGTCAAAGTTTTCACAAAAGCCGCTGTCGAAAGATGGCGGTTTTTGCTTTAAACCCCAAAAACCCCTGATTTCACAGGAAAAACTTTCTAACAGTTATCCTCAACACGCCGAAACCCTAATAAACACGCGGTGTTTAGGCGTATAGGGTGAAACCGACATCCCGTCAAGCACTTTGAATGTCCAGGAGGACCCAATGTCAGCATTAAACAAGAGCGACCTAGTCGCCGCAATCGCAAGCCACACCGGTGAATCACAGGCTGCAGTCAACCGTACAGTCGACGCATTCTTTGAGATCATTGCATCAACTGTTGCCAAGGGTGAGAAAGTAACCATCCCAGGCTGGTTGTCAGTAGAGAAGGGTTTCCGCGCTGCACGTGCAGGACGCAACCCTCAGACTGGTGCAACCATCCAGATCGCTGCTTCAAACACCGTAAAGGTATCTGCAGGTAGCAAGCTAAAGGCTGCAGTTAAGTAATTCAAGTTACACAAGCGAGGCGACGCACTTCGGTGCGTCGTTTTGCTTTAACTTAGGCTTGATGTGTGCTCACTACTAAATTAAACAGGCTAACCGTTGCCCTAACTTTGCTGCTGGTTGGTTTAGCACTAGGGATTCTTGTTGGCATGTTCGTTGGTGGGGCAGCAGTCCCAAGCGAGTTAGGTGATGTTGGTGATCTACTTCGTTGGAGTTCTCCTGCGCTTCGAGGTATCAGTGACGTTGCAGAAGCCGTCACTATTGGTTCATTAGTCTTTGCGGCGTTCGCGCTTAACCCTGGGACAAAAGCTTTCAGTCGAGTGCTTTTCTCTGCAGCTCTCAGTGCGGCTGCTTGGGCTTTAGCTGGAACCGCATATCTGGTTGCAACCTACTTGGCGATAACCGGCTCAGCGTTATCTCTTGATCAAAAGTTTGCAGATCAGTTCTATATTTTCGTCACAGATATACAACTGGGGCAGATGCTGTCTTTGAATCTGTTGGCAGCGTTTGTTTTAGCAGTACTAATTCTGTTCGTACGAAAACTATTCGGTGCTGCTGTTTGTGCGGCAATTGGATTTGCTGGTTTGATTCCTATTGCTTTGAGTGGACATTCCGCTGGAAGTGCTTCGCACGCAATGGCAGTGAATGCACTTGGCTTACACCTAGTTGGGATATGCATTTGGGTTGGTGGCTTCGTGGCTCTGATGATTGCGAACTCAAGAATTGATGATGTTGACGAGCAGAAATTAATTCTTACTCGCTACTCAACTCTTGCGCTATTCGCTTTTGCTCTTGTTGCAGTTTCCGGCTTTACCTCTGCACAAATAAGAATCGGATCGATAGCGAACCTTTTCGGCACCGGTTACGGGCAGGTTGCATTACTGAAAATCCTTGCTTTGATTTCACTCGGAACTCTAGGTGCGATTTACAGAACAAGAATAATTAGGTTCTTCAAAGAAAGAGCAAATACTTTTGCTGCTTTGGTTTTAGTTGAGCTGGTTATCTTCGGTTCCGCAATGGGCTTAGGAACCGCGCTTGCAAGAACTGCAACACCGATAAATGATTACCCAGCAGGTGAACTAACTCCAGCTGAAATTCTTACTGGAGTCAAGCTTCCACCAGAACCAACTGTTCTAATTTGGTTCACAACTTTCAAACCAGATCTAATCTGGTTACTGGTTTGTGTCGCTCTAGCTGGTTTCTATATATCAGGTGTACTGAGGCTGCGTCGTCGCGGAGATGCTTGGTCACCAGCAAGAACAGTATCTTGGTTAGCTGGAATAGCTTTGTTGTTCTATGTAACCAACGGATACTTCAATGCCTATGAGCAATATCTTTTTAGCGCCCACATGCTCGCCCACATGCTGCTAACTATGGGGGTTCCCGTGCTCTTGGTGCCAGGCGCACCGATCACACTATTAGCTAGGGCGGTTGCTAAACGTCAGGATGATTCTCGGGGTGTAAGAGAGTGGGTGCTTTGGGGTGTCCAGACCAAATACGCTCAGTTCATCTCACATCCGCTGGTTGCTGCTGGCCTGTTTGCCAGCTCCCTTGTCGTTTTCTACTTCACGCCGGTGTTCAATTGGGCAACCCGTGAGCATGTGGGCCATGAGTGGATGGTGGCGCATTTTGTCATTACCGGCTATCTATTCGTTCAGGCTCTTATTGGTATAGACCCAGGACCTGCCAGGTTTGGTTATCCGCAAAGACTTATTCTGTTGATTGCAACTCTTGCCTTCCACGCCTTCTTTGGTTTAGCTCTGATGACAGGCGACACTTTGCTGCTAGCCGACTGGTTTGGCGCTATGGGGCGAAGTTGGGGACAGAGTCCTCTAGTTGACCAGCAGACCGGCGGAGGTATTGCCTGGGGTATTGGTGAACTACCAACTGCAGTGCTGACCATCATCGTGGCCATCCAGTGGTCAAGATCTGATGACAGAGATGCGAAGAGACTAGATCGAGCTAGTGACAGAAGTGGCAACGAGGATTTGTCGGAATACAACCGTATGCTTGACGCTCTAGCCCAACGCAAAGAAGATTCAAGGTAAAAGTTTGTCTGAAATAAAACTCTCTAAAGAGCAGCTTGCCCTGTTCGACTACATCGAGAAAGATGGGCAGACAGTCTTCGTTACCGGTCGGGCAGGAACTGGTAAATCGACACTGCTCGGTTACCTTCGCGATAACACCAAACAGAAAGTTGTGGTCTGTGCTCCAACTGGAGTTGCCGCATACAACGTTGGCGGTATCACAATCCATTCACTCTTTGGTTTTGCTTTTGGTGCCCTAACGCCAGGTGATGTTGCAAGACATCTTGGCAGAAGAGCTAGAGAAGTCCTCAGAGAAATAGACATGCTCATCATTGATGAAGTCTCTATGGTCTCTGCAAACCTGATGGATGCAATCGATGTCGCACTCAGAACAGCTAGAGGAAAACCTAAGGTGCCTTTTGGTGCTTGCAAGGTTGTGATGTTTGGTGATCCGTATCAGTTAGCCCCAGTGCCGGCTCGAGGGGATGAGTTAGAAAAGCTTGTTGAAATGGAATACCGCTCACAATGGTTCTTCGATGCCAAGGTTTGGTCAGCAGAGCGCATGGAAATCTTTGAACTTATAGAAATCTTTAGACAACGAGACCCTGAGTTCAAAGCGATTTTGAACGCAATCAGAGTCGGCGAAGTAAGCCAAGATATGGTTGAACGCATCAATGAGGCCGGTAATCGTTATCCCCCGCACGACAGCATTATCCGACTGGCAACTATCAACAACATTGTTGATTCTGTTAATGCAAATCGTTTAGCAATCCTGCAAACAGAAGAAAGAATCTTCAAATCTTCTTTTGGCACAGGCGATGCCAGCGCCTTCGGTAATGCTCTGCCAGCAGAATCAGAGCTACATCTAAAAGTTGGTGCTCAAGTGATGTTCATCAAGAACGATGATCAAAAGCCAGTTAAGAATTCCGAAGGGGTGATGAGCTGGCGTTGGGTCAATGGAACCATCGGAAAGGTAGTTTCCTTTGGCGAGGGAAACTATGTTTTGGTTGAAGCTGACAATGAAATCCACACAGTTGGGGTTAGCACCTGGCAAAAGGTTAGATACCTCATCGAAGAAGAGTTCAACGAGGGCACCGGTAAATTTACTGAAACAATCGTTCCTGAAGTATTGGCGGAATTTAGACAAATACCTTTGCGTCTTGCCTGGGCCGTCACAGTGCATAAGTCACAGGGGCAGACTTACGACGAAGTAACGATAGATATGGGTGCTGGAGCATTTTCTTCAGGACACACCTACGTGGCGCTAAGTAGAGTTCGTTCACTAGAGGGTTTGTACCTAACTAAACCAATCAGATTGAAAGATATTCAGGTAGACCCTGCAGTGATTGAGTTTATGGGTGGAGCTAGATCTCTTGTTAGTGAGAACCCTTTAGGAATCTAGTCAAAGGCTAGTTCTTTTTTGCAAGGTGAAGTTCTCGCATTGCGAGCCAAAATGGAAAGACAAAAGCGATTGCTGAGATAAAACCAGCTGCAATAAACCAACCGACATTCTTCATACCAATTCGTTTTGATTCAATGACCATGAATGGCACCGCTGCAAAGGCAGTCAGCAGCAAATCCAGGGCGAGAACCATGTCGGCATTATTGCCAAACCAAGAACCAAAGAAGTCTTCGCCTCGGAGGATTGCGATGGTGTTGAAGTACCAAGCCGTAAGTAACCCAATCGCAGCGACAACGAAATAGAAGGCGGCTTTCCTGTTGGTTCTCTGCATAGCGTTTTACTTTCCTCGGTAAACAATTTAGAATTAGAGGTATATGAGACCTTTAAGTAATTTTGTCATTCGACACAGCAAACTATCCCTCTTTGGCTTTATTGCTTTAGTGCTACTTTCCCTTATCGGTGGCTTCCAAGCCTTTGGCAACCTAAAAGGTGGCGGCTATAACGACCCCGGCAGTGATTCTGACAAAGTCACTCAGATGCTGGTCAAAGACTTTGGCCAGACTGATCCAGAGGTAGTGCTGGTAGTGGACATGGGCAGAAACGCTGACGATGTTCAGTCATCATCAAACGGTGACCTGATCGCCGCAGAACTTGCTAAGACCGATGGTGTCGAAACAGTCTCCTCCTACTATTCATTAGGCAGAACACCAACTTTGAAATCAAAAGACGGCGCTGCCGTTTACTTCTTCGCAAAACTGGAGGAAGGCTCTAAGACAGCAGCTGTGTCTAAAGAGATCCAAGATACTTTCAGCGGTAATCACTTCGGTGCCACTATCTACGTAGCTGGTTGGGGGCCGGTAACCAGCGAAATCAATCACACTATTGAAAGCGACCTGACTAAAGCAGAGTCGGTGGCTGTTCCTGTAACGCTTCTTCTCATGATTTTTGTTTTTGGTTCGGTAGTCGCAGCAGGTTTACCGCTGATGATTGCAGGATTAACAATCCTCGGGTCTTTCTTCTTCATCTGGTTAGCCTCTCTGTTCACAGACACCTCTACCTTCTCGGTGAACCTAGTCACCGGTCTGGGTTTGGGCTTGGGTATCGACTACGCATTATTGATGGTCAGTAGATTCAGAGAAGAACGGGCTAAAGAGCAAGACGTTGCAACTTCAGTTGAGGCAACCATGCTCTCCGCCGGGAGAACGGTGTTCTTCTCTGGAGTCACCGTTGCTCTGGTGATGATCTCAATGAACTTCTTCCCGCAGTACTTCCTCAAGTCGTTTGCATATGCAGGGTTGGTAGCTGTATTTATAGCGTTAGCAGCAGCGCTCATTGCATTGCCTGCAATGATGAATCTTCTCGGCGATGGCATCAACAAGTGGCCACTGTTTAGACACCGACCTCAGAAGGATGAAGGGGTTTGGTCTAAGCTTGCCAAGTTTGTGATGAGGAGACCGGTGGCAATTATTTTGGTGTCAGTTCTTGGCTTAGGCTCACTTGCGGCCCTTGGCATGAATGTGAAACTAGGCCAGGTCGATGACCGAATCCTTCCTAGCAATAACCGAGTTGTGTTAGCCACCGACCAGATCCGAGATCGTTTCGATGGTAGAGAAGGTTCGCCGATTGAAATTCTGGTAAAAAACTCTGATGACGACCGAGTTATGGCTTACGCAGAAAAGCTTTCGACACAGGCCCACATCACTCGAGTAAAAACTTCAACCGGTGTTTACGAAAATGGAGCACTCACTTCTTCGACAGACCCCTACGTGGGTAAGTATGTCAACGGAAATTGGACAAGAATCGTTGCCATCGCCGATGTGGAACCTAGAAGCCCTGACGGTGAAGCTGTCACCAAAGACATCAGAGCAATCTCAAGCAACTTCGATCAGTTGCTTGTTGGTGGGTCTTCAGCCATATACACCGATGCACTAAGTGCCATTACCACTAACTTGCCGTGGGCCGCACTGTGGATTGTTTTCTCTACCATGGTGCTCCTGTTCCTATTCACCGGCTCTTTGATCTTGCCTATCAAGGCAGTAATCCTAAACTTCGCTTCGCTGTTCGCAACCATGGGGTTCTTAGTCTGGGTGTTTATGGACGGAAACCTGCACTGGCTACTTGGCGACTTTGCGGCGACCGGAACTATTGATTCGTCTTCTCTGGTGTTGGTTGCAGTAATAAGTTTCGGTTTGTCGATGGACTACGAGCTGTTCTTGCTCTCTCGCATCAAAGAACAACACGACCTAGGTCTAGACACAACTGAATCTGTTGCTGTTGGTTTGCAAAGATCAGGTCGCATCATTACGACAGCTGCCTTAGTTCTAGCAGTTTCATTCTTTGCTTTTGCTTCAAGTGGTGTGAGTATCATGAAGATGCTTGGTCTAGGAATTGCCTTTGCAGTGCTGTTGGATGCAACAGTAATTAGAGCGCTGTTGGTTCCAGCCCTGATGAGGCTGTTTGGAGATACCAACTGGTACGCACCAAAGTGGATGAAATGGGTGCAGAAAAAAGTTGGACTAGAACACTAGTCCTTGTTGAGTGTGCTCTTCAGATGCGCAATAAGCTTTGTATTTAAACGCAAATACTCAAGTAGTTCTGCATCTGTGAAAACAGAAAACAGTTCAGACATTTTCTTTTCGTGCTTAGGCATCATTTGCTTAGCTAATGCTTCTGTCTTAGCTGTTACAGAAATCAAATACACACGCTTATCGTGAGGCCCAACCTGTCTAGTGACCAGACCTTCTTTTTCTAACACATCAACAAGTCTCGTGATAGCTCTTGGAGTGACATCTAGTAACTCAGCGGCTTCACCCATGGTGAGCGTCTTGTGTCTAACTAGGATGGCAATCAACATCAACTGAGGTGCTGAACCTTGCCAATCGGTATCGATGGTTCTCTCTAGCCATCTTGAGAACAGGTGACCTAATCGGAGTGTTACAGCAGCGCTTAATGGCCCACGCTTATTTTTAGGGACTTTGCTGAGCGCTTCAGCTTCGCCCTCGAAGACTCTTCTGATCTCCTCAGGCGGGCTAATTCTTCCCTCTTTATCGCGCATAAGTTCTATTTTGCCTTACACACCAACAAGCAACAGCACAGAGCTTGCATCTCAGGGTAACCTTTTCTTTATGTTGCTTTCAGATCGCGATATTCGCGCACAAATTGAACAAGGCCGGATTGGTCTAGACCCACTAGAGATGTCCCTATTACAGCCATCCAGCATGGATGTCAGATTAGACAGGTTCTTCAGATTATTCGATAACCACAAGTATGCATTCATCGATCCGGCTGAGAACCAACCAGATCTGACAAGACTTATTGAAGTCAAAGCAGACGAGCCGTTCATCCTGCACCCGGGTGAGTTCGTTCTAGGTTCAACCTATGAGTTCGTAACCCTGCCTGATGACATCGCAGCAAGACTCGAGGGTAAATCTTCTTTAGGAAGGCTAGGTCTCCTAACCCACTCAACAGCAGGCTTTGTTGACCCTGGTTTCCAAGGTCACGTAACCCTAGAGCTATCTAACGTTGCAACCTTGCCAATCAAACTATGGCCAGGCATGAAGATCGGTCAGCTCTGTTACTTCCAGCTATCAAGCCCTAGTGAAACCCCATACGGTTCAGCTAAATACAACAGCAGATACCAGGGCCAAAGAGGCCCAACGGCATCTCGTTCATACCTCAACTTCTACCAAACAGACGTTGGTAACGAACCGCTGGAGCAAAGCGAATAGAGCTTAAAAGTAAATGGCCCGTCATAAGACGGGCCATTTCCATTTAACTTTTATTC
Source organism: Rhodoluna sp. (assembly GCA_016462375.1). Taxonomy (GTDB): domain Bacteria; phylum Actinomycetota; class Actinomycetes; order Actinomycetales; family Microbacteriaceae; genus Rhodoluna. Next base: position 22,516 of record JAEMTJ010000007.1, read on the forward strand.
AATAACTTTAGGATTTGGGTGCACTTTTAGTAACCAGAACAAGCCTGCTGCTAACACAATCATGATTCCGATGATTCCAAACACTGTTGCATTTGCAAACCCTGCCGCCGCTGCTGCCATCAAGGAGAGTGACCAAAGTGTTGGAGAAAGGAATGATGCAGCCCTTCCTGTTGTTTGGTAAAGACCGAAGATTTCACCTTCACGATTCTCTGGAGCAAATCGTGCAACGAAAGTTCTTGATGAAGCTTGTGCTGGACCTACGAATAGACAAAGCGCTAAACCGAACACCCAATATGTTATTGAACCTAGACCTGCGAATGCGAAGACGCCTGCACCAGCGATTAGCATTCCAAAGAGTGAAATGACAATGACTTTCTTAGTGCCAATCTTGTTGTCTATTGCACCGCCAATAAAAGCTCCAATGCCTGAGACTATGTTTGCAGCGACACCGAACATAATCACTCCAGTCTGGCTAAAGCCAAATGCAACAGAGCCAAGAATGGCACCAAAGGTGAAAACACCGGCTAGACCATCTCTATAGACAGCTGATGCGAGTAAAAACTTGAGTGCATCGGGGTTGTCTCTTCTTAGTTTTTTGATTTGTGCGATGAGGGCTTTGTAACTATCGATGATTGATTCACGCTTTGCCTGTATTGCGCTCTTCGGGATTTCTGGAACAAATAGAATCAAAGGAATTGTGAAGATAACCATCCAAGCTGCAGCGAAGAGGAAAATTACACGAATGTTAAGTGCGCCTTCTTCGGTTGGATAAATTGGGTGACCAGGCAAGAAACATAACACTAGTGAACCTAGAAGCAGAATAATTCCACCGACGTAACCGATACCCCAAGCGATGCCGGAGACACGTGCCATGTTGGAAGCATTAGTAACTTGCTTCAACATCGCGTAGTAGTTGATGAAAGCTGTTTCTTGAACAACGCTTCCAATTGCGTAGAGAACTAAACCAAAGATAAAGAACTCAGGTTTTGGTTCAACAAAATATGAGGCAACCATAAGGGATACCAATATCCCTGAGTTGATCAGGAGCCAACGCTTTCGGTGGCCCGCGGTGTCAGTTCTTCTTCCGAACACCGGAGCGCTAATGGCTACCAGGATTCCCGCGATAGCCCCTGCCCAACCTAGTTGCTGGGCCAGCGAGTCCACATCTCCGTTGGCAGCGAATGAGGTGCCAGTGATGTATGTGGCAAAGATGAAGGTTTGGATGATGGTTGGATATGGCTGTTCAGCCCAGTCCCATAGCATCCAGGCCCAAGTAGCGTGTTTAGAGATTGGTTTAGTAGTTGTCATAGTGCCTAGTTTGGTGGGCATTGGCGCATCTTTTGTGATTTCGGGGGCAAGGTTTCACAACAATTAGCCGTGAGCGAACTTGAGCCGAGTGTTATCAAGTTTTTCTTGACATAAAGGGGTGAAAATGTAAACTTGAGTC
>JAEMTJ010000007.1:24062-37262 GCA_016462375.1 Rhodoluna sp.
GCCGTTACCAACGTAGACAGAACTATTGCGTCTGTTAAGCGTCACATGGGAACTGCTTGGACCTTTGATGTCGATGGTAAGAAATACACACCTCAGGAGATCTCAGCTCGTATCTTGATGAAACTAAAGCGTGATGCAGAAACTTACCTGGGTGAGCCTGTAACAGACGCTGTTATTACAGTCCCTGCATACTTCAATGACGCAGAGCGTCAAGCAACAAAAGAAGCTGGTGAAATCGCAGGTCTTAACGTTCTTCGTATCATCAACGAGCCAACTGCTGCGGCTCTGGCGTATGGTTTGGATAAGGGTAAAGAAGACGAACTGATTCTTGTGTTCGACCTAGGTGGTGGAACATTCGATGTATCACTTCTAGAAGTTGGTAAAGACGATGGCTTCTCAACTATCCAGGTAAAAGCAACTTCTGGCGACAACCGTCTAGGTGGAGATGACTGGGATGACAGATTGGTTCAGCACTTTGTAAAGAAGTTCAAAGAGACAACCGGTGTTGATGTTTCGAAAGACAAGATCGCACTGCAGCGTCTGAAGGAAGCTTCAGAGCAGGCTAAGAAAGAACTTTCTCAGTCAATGTCAACTAACGTTCAGTTGCCTTACCTTTCTCTAACCGAGAATGGCCCAGCAAACTTGGATGAGACTATTTCTCGGGCACAGTTTGAACAGCTAACTAACGATCTGTTGGAAAGAACTCGCAAGCCATTCAACGACGTAATCAAAGAAGCTGGCATTAAGGTTTCTGACATTGCACACGTTGTTCTTGTTGGTGGATCAACTCGTATGCCTCAGGTTGCAGAACTTGTAAAAACTTTGACCGGTGGTCAAGAACCAAACAAGAGTGTTAACCCTGATGAAGTAGTTGCAGTTGGTGCATCACTGCAAGCAGGTGTTCTAAAGGGTGAGCGTAAAGACGTTCTATTGATTGACGTGACTCCACTATCTCTTGGTATTGAAACCAAGGGTGGAATCATGACTAAGTTGATTGAACGTAACACTGCAATTCCGACAAAGCGTTCAGAAGTTTTCACAACAGCTGACGATAACCAGCCTGCAGTATCTATTCAGGTTTACCAGGGTGAAAGAGATTTCACTAAGGACAACAAGTCACTTGGAAACTTTGAACTAACTGGTATTGCTCCAGCTCCTCGTGGTATCCCTCAGATCGAAGTTACCTTCGACATTGACGCTAACGGTATCGTTCACGTCTCCGCTAAAGACAAGGGAACTAACAAGGAACAGTCAATGACTATCACCGGCGGTTCTTCACTGTCTAAGGAAGACATCGAAAGAATGGTTAAGGATGCTGAAGAGCACGCTGCTGAAGACAAGAAGCGCCGTGAAGAAGCTGACACTCGTAACCAGGGGGAACAGCTGGCTTACCAAATCGAGAAGTTAATCAAGGACAACGATCAGAAGCTATCTGAAGAGGTAAAGGCAGAGGTCCAGGCTGATGTTGATGCTCTAAAGACCGCTCTTGCTGGCGAGGATTTTGATGCAATCAAGGCCGCTATCGAGAAGCTATCTGAGTCACAGACCAAGCTCGGTGAGGCCATCTACGCTGCTGCTTCCCAGGAAGCAGAAGCCGGAGAGGCACCTGCATCTGATGAAGATGTTGTTGACGCTGAAGTAGTCGAAGAAGAAGAAGAGAAGAAGTAATGTCCGAAGAGAACGGGTCAGCACCTGATGGTGCTGACTTACCTCAGGACCCTATCGATGCTGAATTCCAGGATCTAGTTGAAGAAACTGGACCCATCAGCAAAGAGGCTGAGTTACTAAACGATCTGCAGAGATTGCAAGCGGAGTTTGTGAATTACAAGACCCGTGTTGAAAGAGACAGAGATGTTTCTAGAAATGCAGCTATCGCTGAAGTGATACGAGCCTTCTTACCTGCATTCGACGATCTTTCTCTTGCTGAATCACACGGTGATCTAGAAGGTTCTCCTTTTGCGGCAGTGCTAAACAAACTGCGTAACGGTGGAGATAAATTCGGTCTAGTGGTCTTCGGTGCTAAGGGTGAGAAGTTTGATCCAGAGATTCACAATGCTCTAGTGCAAACACCTTCCGCCGATGTTACTGAAAATGTAATTGCTGATGTTATCTCGCAGGGTTATAGGTTAGGTGACAGACTAATTCGACCAGCTATGGTGGCGGTTTTCATTCCAGAAGAGAAGTAGTTATAAATGGCAAGTCAAGATTGGTTAGAGAAGGACTTCTATAAGATTCTTGGCGTAGCTAAGGATGTTCCTGAGGCTGAACTCAAGAAGGTCTATCGTAAGCTAGCGAGGAAGCATCACCCTGATTCAAATGCAGGAGATGCAAAAGCTGAAGCGAAGTTCAAAGAAATCTCTGAAGCGTTTTCTGTGCTCTCTGATAAAGATCAGCGCAAAGAATACGATCAGTTCAGAGCAATGGGTGGCGGAGCTAGATTCACAGCCCCAGGTGGTTCAGGACAATCGTCAGCAGGTTTTGAAGATGTCTTTGCAAACCTGTTTGGTGGCAGAGGCGGCTTTGGTGGTTTCGGTGGACCAGTGCCAGGTCAAGACCTTTCTGCGACAACATCAATTGCTTTTATTGATTCTGTAAATGGCACAACCATCAAACTTGAATACTCAGGCATGGCTGCAATCAACGCGAAGATTCCTGCTGGTGTTCTAGATGGTCAAAAAATCAAATTACGAGGTAAAGGGCAGCCTTCGCCTAACGGTGGACCTAACGGAGACCTGATTATCGCCGTAACTGTGAAACCACACTCAGTGTTCTCTCGTGATGGCAACAACCTAAGACTCACTGTTCCTATTACTTTTGCTGAAGCGGTTCTAGGTGCAACCATTACTGTCCCCACCCTTGGTGGAGATCCAGTGAAGCTAAAAGTGGCTCCTAATACCCCTAACGGTCGAGTTCTCCGGGTCAAAGGTAAAGGTGTCACAACAGCTAAGGGCACAGGGGATCTACTGGCTACGGTTGAAGTTCTAGTTCCAGCTCACATCAGCGACAAGGCGGCTAAGGCTCTCAAAGAGTTTGAAGAAGCACTGCCCGATGAAGACCCTCGTCAAGACTTACTAAACCGTGCAGGATTGTTGTAATGAACAACATCGATCCTGATGCACCCATTCTGACTATTGCAGCTGCTGCTGAGCTTGCTCGCATGCATCCGCAGACGTTGAGACAGTATGACCGCATGGGGTTAGTAAAGCCAAGTAGAACTATTGGACAGAGTAGAAGATATACCCTGCGCAATGTCACTCAGTTGGTTGAGGTAGCAAAGTTATCAAACGAAGGTGTTTCACTTGTTGCTATCAAAAGAATCATGGACCTAGAAAACCAAGCGGTTGATCTGAAGTCAAGGGTTGTCGAACTGGAACGTCTGGTTGAAGAGCTAGCGATGCGTCAACCGGGTAACCGAGTGTTCGCAGTTGGTGATTCAGGAACCGTAAGTCTGCCTAGCGGTAAGCGACCTAAGAAATCTAACGCTGTTGAGGTTTGGCGAGATAAATAGTCCTAGGCACCAACAACAAGTTTTACTTTAATCTTCTGTTCTAGCTTTAGTTCCTCTGGAAGACGAACAGCGTTTTTTACAGGTAAAAGGTATATGCCGTCTTTTGGAAAAAGTGAAGTAGTGAATGTTGTTTTACAGATAGTTGCTGTCACAGGTATTACTCCCCAACCGTAGCTGAGTAATTTTGCTGCTTCTTTTATTTCTTCACAAATATCTTTTGGTATTGGGAGAAAGTAGAAAGGAGCTGGCCCCCTCCACTCAATCATTTCTGCTGCGAAAGTGAAATCCATTAGTCGATGTCAACGACCACAGGAACGTGATCGCTAGGTCCTTCACCTTTACGTTCGTCTCTAACTATTTCTGCAGCGGTAACTCTTTCTGCGAATGCTTCACTTCCTAGAATGAAGTCGATTCTCATCCCTTCGTTCTTAGGGAATCTAAGTTGCTGATAATCCCAATATGTATAGCCATCTGGAATCAGTGGTCTAACGACATCGGTTAATCCAATTTGTTCGAATGCTTCAAAGGCATCTCGCTCTGCTTGAGAGACATGTGTTGAACCAATGAAGTCATCGATATCCCAAACATCTGTGTCCAGTGGTGCAATGTTGAAATCCCCCATTAGGGCAAGAGCTTGGTTAGGGTCATGCTCTAACCACTCTGCAGATGCTGCCGCTAATCTGTCTAACCAGTTGAGTTTGTATTGGTAGTGAGGGTCATCAAGAGTTCTACCGTTAGGAATATATAGCGACCAGAGTCTTAGGTCGTTGAAAGTAGCGCCTATTGCTCTAGCTTCTTGAGCTAGTTCTGGGCCAAAGCCAGGCATATCGGCAAAGCCGATTTCAACGTCTTCTGCGGGTATCTTGCTAACAAAAGCAACCCCATTCCACTGGTTTAGACCATGTAATACAACGTGGTAACCAGCGTCGGTAAAGGGCTGCATAGGGAACTGCTCTGGTTTGCACTTAATCTCTTGCATAGCTAGCACATCGATATCAGCTCTCACCATCCAGTCCACTACACGTGAGACACGGGTTCTAATTGAGTTAACGTTATGAGTTGCTATGCGCACTGTTTAAACTTAATGTATGACCTTTTCTTCTGCTGCCAAGCCTCGCCTAATTGAACTAATCAAAGAACTTGCTGTGGTGCATGGCAGGGTGACTCTTTCTTCGGGCATTGAAGCTGATTACTATGTTGATCTTCGTCGAGCAACCCTTCACCATGAAGCAGCTGTTTTGATTGGCCAGGTGATGCTTGATCTGCTAGATGCTAATGGTGTTACAGAGTTTGATGCCATTGGTGGTTTGACTATGGGGGCAGATCCAGTTGCAACCGCAGTATTACACCAGGCTGCTGCTCGTGGCAGAAATGTTGATGCTTTCGTTGTTCGTAAGCAAGCTAAAGCTCACGGCATGGGTAGACAGGTTGAAGGTCCTGACGTTAAAGGTAAGCGGGTAATTGTTGTTGAAGATACTTCGACTACAGGAGGTTCACCTTTAACTGCAGCTAAAGCACTGGAGGAAGCAGGCGCAATCATTGTTGCTGTTGCAACAGTTGTTGATAGAGACACCGGAGCGCAAAAAGTCATTGAAGATGCAGGTTATAAATATCTAACAGCAGTGACCTTAGATGATTTAGGTATTCGCTAACGCTTTGTCAGTTGGCCTTTGCCTTTGTATGTTGTGTATCTGATCCAGTCGATCTTAAGTTGAGCTTGCTGGATGGTCTCATCAAGTGCTCCGCCGTCGAAGTTTCCACCGGTTGCGAGGTTAAGAATTAAGTAGAATTCACCGTTAAATACCCAATCATCGGGTGCGATTGAAGTTTTAGTTTCGCCACCTATATAGTTTCCATCGACATAGAACTTGATGCTGTTCTGCAACCAATCAACTCGGTAAGTGTGATAACCAGCTGTTAGCGGGGTGTTACCAGCAAAATAGTAATCGGTCTTAGCGTTACCGCCGGAATATTCAGGGCCGTGCAAACTTGATAACGAGTGGTAAGGCTGTGAACCCCTAGCTTCCATGATGTCGATTTCGCCACAGGATGGCCAACCGTCACAGTTAGCTCTTGGAACACCCAACATCCAAAAAGCTGGCCACATGCCGACACCTTCTGGTACCTGAATTCTTGCCGACAAAGTTCCGTATTTGAAACCGACCTTGTCTCTCGTGACAATCTTTGCGCTCGAGTACTTGCAATCACCACACCAGTTGGTAATGTATTGGTCTTTAGGGTTTTCAGGGTCAAGTTTTTTAGCCGTGATTACCAAGTGGCCTAAACCATCCATCGAGATGTTCTCAGCTTTGTTTGTGTAATACTCTTGCTCGTTGTTTCCCCAACCCAGACCGTTACCAGTGTCGTAGCCCCAGGTTTTGGTATCGACTTTGGTGCCCTTTTTCCCATCGAAGTATTGGGCCCAAAGAACTTTTTCAGTGGTCACAGCGTCAGCGGCGACAGATCCAGAAATGATGGCTAAAACTGCGCCACCGATAACTAGGGCTTTGATTGCTGAATGTCTCTTCACGGGCTACCTCTTTCTTGGTGCGTAAAACTATTTGATTACATTTTGGTAACAGTAGCCCTACTTGAGGCCTCTCGAATTGCTAAGAAACCGCTTTCACGCTTAACTAGTTGTATCTGTGAAACCGCTTTCGCAGTTTACTACAAACCTTATAACCGAGGAAGTAGGCCTCCCTAATTATTTGTCGCACAACAACTAATGGGGAGGCAACACCTCAGTAGGAGAATTAAATGTCCTTCAAGATGCTTTCAATTAAAAGCACAGCCCTTCTCTCAGCAGCGTTGCTGTCGATCGGTGCCCTAGGAGCTATTTCCCCAGCTCAAGCAGTAGTAGATTGCACAGGTGCAACTGCAGATTCAGCCACCTGCACGGTTGTAACAATTAAAACTTTCGGTGATGTTATCCAACCAGCTTTGGTTAGTGATTACAAAAGACTTCACCCTGAAATAAAGCTCAGCATCATGAAGTCTGATTTGGATGCACTAAACGGAACTGGTCTATACACCCAATGTGCTGCTGGTGGTGCTGGTTCTCCTGACATCGCTGCAGTTGAAATTTCATATTCAGGCTTCTGGCGCGCATACCCACAGTGTTTTATCGACATGAAAACTCTTCGCACCACTGTTGGTAACAAATCCGCTACCGACCTCAAGAAAGATTACCTAGCTTGGCGCTGGGAGCAGGGTGTTGGCTACAACGACAACGTAATTGGAATTCCAACCGACGTTGGAGGCTTGGAAGTTGCTTATCGTTGGGATCTTTTCAAGGCTAAGGGCCTTCCTTATAAGCGTGCAGATGTTTCAAAAGCTTGGGACACCTGGCCTAAGTTCATTGCCTTCGGTAAGAGATACATGGCTAAGGTTTCAGCTGCAGACAAGAAGAAGAACATTGGCTTCATGGACAACGCCGCAACTATTTATGCCGCAATCATGAACCAGGGCACGATGAAGTATTACAAGAACAACGGCACCGACGCGGGTCAGCTTGTTTACAAGACCAACCCTCAGGTAAAACTTGCTTTCAACACAACGATCACTGCTGCCAAGGCTGGGATTGGAACTCGAATCGGTCAGTTCTCCTCTGACTGGAACGTCGGTATGACTAAAGGCACCTTCGCGGTTATGTTAGCTCCGGCTTGGATGATGGATTACATTAAGGGCCAAGCACCTAGTACCAGAGGTAAGTGGGACATCGCAGATATCCCTGGTGGTGGAGGAAACCAGGGTGGTTCTCAGCTAACCATGCCGATTAAGAAGGCTGGTATGCCTGACCACAAGCAAGAGGCGTGGGACTTCATCACTTGGTATTTAGCCCCTGCTCAACAGCTAAAGGTTTTCCAAATCTACGGACTTTTCCCTTCAACTCCGTCTCTCTACACAGACTCAGATTTAGTTGGTTTCAAGGACCCGTTCTTTAACAATGCTCCAACAGGTGCGATCTATGCAGAGGGCGTTAAGAAACTAAAGCCAATCTTCGAAGGTAAGCTGCAACGTTGTATTGATATGGCGATGGGTTCAGCTCTGTCGCTTGTTATCAACGGCAAAGAAAAAGTCTCAACCAAGGCATTTGCTAAGGGTCTGTCAGACGCTGACAAGTGTAAATAAAACTTAAGAGAGAAAACAGATGTCACAAACAGCTGTTAGTCGGAAGACTAATAAGCCCCCTTCACCATGGAAGCCGGCTAAGCCACCGAAGAAACTAAATAACCCAGGTGCCGTTTTATCGCTAAACGGTAAGTGGGGCTATTTGTTCACAGCACCATTCTTCGTAATGTTCCTGATCTTCGGGTTAGCCCCAATCGTTTACTCCGTATACATCGCCTTCTTCAACTGGGATGCTCTTGGTACTAAGGAATTCATTGGTATAGCGAACTTTGTTGAGCTGGTCGCTGATGACCGGTTCTGGAATGCCTTAGTGAACACAATAGATATCTGGTTGCTTTCAACTATTCCGATGTTGATTCTCTCAATTGGTTTAGCAGCTATTTTGCACAACCCGCACCTACGTGGGTCGACATTCTGGAGAACCATTCTTCTTGTTCCGAACATCACTTCAGTTCTAGCAATCGCTATTGTGTTTGGCCAGCTATTCGGACGTGACTTTGGAATGGTTAACCTCATAATTGGGTCTCTTGGTTTTGAGCACATCGACTTCATTCAGGGCACAACATCAAGCCACGTTGCAATTGCCACAATGATTGTTTGGCGTTGGACCGGATACAACGCGCTTATCTTCTTAGCGGCTATGTTGGCTATCCCTGGTGAGCTCTACGAGTCGGCATCGCTAGATGGCGCTAACAAATGGAAGCAGTTCATTTACGTAACCCTTCCGTCACTTCGTAACACCATCACATTCGTTCTGATTGTGGGAACAATTGGTGGTCTACAGGTCTTTGCAGAGCCGTTGATTCTCGGTGGTTCATACAACGGTGGTGACTCAGGTCAGTTCAGCACTTTGACTCTGTTCCTCTTTGATCAAGCATTCGTTGCATACAAGTGGGGATATGCTGCGGCCGTTGGAATTATGATCACTGTGATTGTTGCAGTCGTTTCATTCATTAACTTTGTTATTACTCGCAGATTGACAGGTGATAGCAAATGAGTTCAGTAGCTAAAGTTCAAACTAAGCCGTCCATAAACAGGAGGCCAAAGTGGCAGCGAATGGGTGCAGGAGGCTACACTCTCTTAGGTCTGGCTACCTTCTTGTCGATCTTCCCGTTCTACTGGATGTTCATTGTTGCATCTAACGGCACTGACGAAATCAGCAAGATTCCACCTACTCTTCTTCCGGGCCCTCGCTTTTTCACAGTTGTGAGTAACGTGTACGAAGCGCTACCTCAGTTCAATCAGGCATTGCTGAATACTTTTTATGTTGGAACTTTAGTCGCAGTTGCCCAAGTGTTTTTCTCAGCCATTGCTGGGTTCGCATTTGCGAAGTTGAACTTCAGAGGACAGCGGTTTATGGTGCTCTTTGTCATCTTGACCATGATGCTTCCAAGCCAGCTTGGAATCATCCCGCTTTACATCCTGATGGGTGAGATCGGGTTCATTGACTCTTTGAATGCTCTGATTGTTCCGGCTCTGGTAACAGCTTTTGGTGTGTTCTGGATGAGGCAGGTTATCGATGCTCAGGTGCCCAATGAACTTTTGGAGTCGGCAAGCATCGATGGTGCTGGTGTATTCCGCGCTTACTGGTCTCTAGTCCTTCCGATCATCGCGCAGAGCAGCTTCGTACTCGGCTTGTTCTCATTCCTAGCAACTTGGAATGATTTCCTTTGGCCGTTGCTAGTTCTGCAAAGTCCGGAGAACTTCACGGCTCAGGTTGCAGTGAATCAACTAAAAAGTAGTTACGCAATCGACTACGCCTTGAACATGGGTGGAGCATTTCTTTCAACTGCTCCGTTAATTGTTTTGTTTATCTTTGTTGGTCGCAGACTTGTCCGCGGTGTTATGGACGGTGCGGTGAAGGGTTAGTTATGAGTTTTCCAGAAGATTTCAATTGGGGCTCAGCAACGGCCTCTTACCAAGTTGAGGGTGCGTTTGATGTTGGCGGCAGATCAGCCAGCATCTGGGATACTTTTTCTAAGACACCTGGCAAGGTAGTTCGCGGTGACAACGGTGACGTTGCCTGTGATCACTACAACCGCTTTCTAGAAGACGTTCAGATCATGAAAGATCTAGGAATGCAGACTTACCGTTTCTCAATTGCTTGGCCTCGAATCATCCCTAACGGCACAGGAGAAGTGAACCAAGAAGGTATCGATTTCTATAACCGTCTTATCGATGCATTATTAGAAGCAGGCATTCAACCAACTGCAACTTTGTATCACTGGGATCTCCCTCAGGTTCTTCAGGACAAGGGTGGCTGGGCTAACAGAGACATCGTTCAGCAGTTTGCCGACTACGCTACTGTCTGCGCAGAAGCTTTTGGTGACCGTGTTTCTAACTGGATCACCATCAACGAACCTTGGTGTGTTACTTGGTTAGGAAACTTCTGGGGAGTTCATGCCCCAGGGCTCAAAGACCTAGATACATCAATTGCGGTTGCACACCACACTGCGTTAGCTCACGCTGAAGCTACGCGTGCACTTCGTGCAGCTAGACCTGAGATTCGTAGCGGTATTACTTTGAACATGACCAACTACAGAGTTTCTGACGAATCTAATCCAGAGTTATTGCAGTTGCGCGACTACTGGGATTCAAACATTAACCGTTGGTGGATTGATGCTCAACTGCACGGAACATATCCGGCGAACCTAGTTGAGTTCTATGGCGAAAAGCTTGCGAAAGTTGTTTTGCCAGGAGACATGGAAAAGCTGAAGATTGACTCAGAGTTTTTGGGTGTTAACTACTACTCAGATTCATTCTTGAACACTCCAACTCAAGAGCAGGTTGAGAAGAACGAAGGGACCTTCGTCTTCCCAATCAACTCCGATGGCACATCTCCTGCGCCGCACACCGACATGGGTTGGCCGATCACTCCAGAAGGTCTTGGGGATCTTTTGATTCGCATCCACGACTCTTGGCCTGAGATTACAGATATTGCCATCACCGAGAATGGTGTTGCTTACGATGACGAACCAGATGAGAACGGTGTGGTTAACGATCAGCGCCGCGTTGACTACCTTTTGAGCCACCTACATTCAGTCGCTAGTGCTATCGATGCCGGTTCACCGGTAAAGAGCTATTACTACTGGTCACTGATGGACAACTTTGAGTGGGCCGAAGGATATGCGAAACGATTTGGTATAGTTCACATCAATTTTGAAACATTACAAAGAACCCCGAAACTTTCAGCAAAGGTTTACAGTAGTGTTATTGCGAGCAACGGTGCTCTTCTTGATACCGTCGCTAAAAACTAGGGTAACAAGGGGAGGAGGGCAGCATGGCTCCTTTAACGCGCCCAACCTATGCAGTAATAGCTAAGACCGCCGGCGTCTCAGAGGCCACAGTGTCCCGTGTTCTAAACGGCGACGAGAGCGTCCACCCAGATCGTGCGAGCCGAGTTCGCGAGGCCGTTGAGGAACTCGGCTACAAAAAGAACCGTGTTGCCTCTGCTCTTGCTTCAGGTCGAACCGGCCTAATCGCAGTTGTAATCGATGATGATCTTTCAGTTTTCAGCGACCCGTTCTGGGGCACAGTGACTTCAGGGGTCAGCCGAGTATTACAAGAAAATGGACTACACACCGTGCTTATGGTTTCGCCTGTTGGTGCTTTAGACGGGGGTGTTTCCCACTACCTGAAGTCAGGCGAAGTTGATGGCGCTATCTTTTTCGTCCTACACAGCGATACTCTAGTCAACTATCTGAAGAAGCAGGGTTTGCCCCTGGTGATTACCGGCACCCCCCACTCCAATGCAGATATTCCTTTCGTTGATACCGATAACTTTGGTGGAGCCTATACAGCTACCAAGTACCTGATGAGCCAGGGCTGTAAGAAGGTGGCCATCATTACAGGTGACATTGGGACTACAGCTGCTAAGCAGCGTCTGGACGGCTATCTCCAAGCTCACCGCGAGAGCGGGCATCTGCCGGTTAAGAGCTTGATCTGCGAGGGTGACTACAGCTTCGAAAGCGGTAAGGCCCACGCTGAGACCTTATTGGCAAGACATCCAGACATTGACGGTATTTTTGCTAGCAACGATTTGATGGCGATGGGGGCAATCACTGTTCTTGAAAAAGCAGGTAGATCTGTCCCTAGCGATGTCCGAGTAGTCGGATTTGATGATGCCCTGATTGCTCAAACTTCCAGACCTGCGCTAACCACCATTCGCCAGGACGTTGTCGCTCTGGGGGAAGCAGCTGGTTCTTTGATGATTGCCCAACTTCATGGCCAAGAATTTGAACCCATTATTCTTCCAACTGAACTCATCATTCGCGAAAGCGCTTAGCCCTAGGTAACGAATTGGTAACTACCCGCGAAACCGCTTTCACGAACTCTATATAAAGGCTAATCTGCTTATAGGAAGTGTGTGTGCACCCCTGTTTATTCTTTGGAGTTAGGCGCACCCGTCTAACATCTTTCAGTAAATTGGCCACACTCCCCTTAATAGAAGGAATCAAAATGAACCTCAGCCTAAAGAAGCTCTCTGCGATTACCGCAACCATAATGCTTAGCCTTGCTGGCTTTGGAGCGATCTCCACACCAGCGCAAGCAGCGGACTGCCCATACCCAGTCACAGACCCGACTTCAAACGATAGCCCGAAATCTGTCATTCGCCTGATTAGCCCAGTGCTAACCGATGACAACTCGATTCACCGCTACGACTTTGAATCGCAGTTCACTATCGACTGTGACTGGTTCGGTGTAGGTATGCACTTCAACCAGGTTTATGTTCCCTTCGGTCTAACCACCAACCTAACTTTCCACGCTTCAACTCCTGCTGGTGCTCCACTTGCGTTCACCAAGGTTAATCTTCGCGCTAACAAGGGTTACTCAGGCTCAAACGCAGCTGTTAAAGTAAACGGTCTCAAGGCTCGCCCTGCTCCATCAACCGCAGCTGATGGCGCTAACGTGTTCGGGACTACAGACGTAAACGGAAACGTGACCTTCGTTATTCAATCTCCAACCGACTGCGAGGCTTATGGCGGCACGCTTCCAGCTGCTCCGCTTAGCCCTGATTCTGATACTCCTACACAGAGAAGTGGCGATCCATCGACTGACTGTTACAGCCAGTTCTTGCCGCAGATCACAAGTGAAAAGATGGATACTGCTGACTTCGTTGAGCTTCACTATTTCGATGCGGCAGGTCTTGACTACTCAACTGATGGCGCAAATATAGATGTTGTTTCACCACAGCTTGGTGAGACAAACTCAATTTTGGGAGATGGTCTAGTACAGACTTATTCTCTAGTTGGATCAAAGCAGACTGTTGTTTTCCAGGCATTGAAGCTTGATGGTTCATACGCACGCAACCTTCCAGTCCAAGTGAAGATCAACCTTGCAAACTCAGGTTCAAACGCAAAAATCACTGCTGGGATTCTTGGTAACACTGGAGTCGCCACAGCAATTACTGCTGATTCGACTAAAACCGCAGAGGATCAACTTGTTCTAACGGGCACAACGGATGCTTTCGGAAACGTAGCATTTGCCCTGAACAACATTGACACTACTGGCGAAGCCGCTCCAGCAACAAAGACATCTCCAGTTCCGGTTACCGGTGCAAA
>JAEMTJ010000068.1 GCA_016462375.1 Rhodoluna sp.
GTCTTTACGAGTCCGATGAGCAGGTGGATAAAACCAACAAGGAGCCCTAGCAGCCCTAGCGGGGCTGTAAATATGTTTACCAGCCAGATCGCCCCTCCGGTTTTTGAATCAATGCCTGAACCAGAAACTAGGGCTAAGAGCAGTGGGCTGAAGATGAACAAGATACTGGAGGCTGAAATGATTCCACCTCGAACGAACAACCGTTTTCTTGATTTCTGTCTTTGGCTTTCAATCCAGTCTTCAGTTTCCATGGTTTCCCCTTCACCTCGTTGTTCCCACTCTAGAAGCAACACTATTCACAAAGAATAAGGTATGTGTCCCCCAAATGGGGGATAGAGTGCCCGATTACTAAGAAACTGTTTCCAAATAGAATTTAGGCATGGAAAAATCTTTGAAAACAGCAACAGCATCTGTGCTAATCGGTATGACCTTCGCCTGGGTTGGCTTTATGGTAGCCACCTACCTGACCGGAACCCTCACCAGAGACGCCGTCTATAGTGGCATCGGCGAGGGTGGGATGTATTCCACCCTGTCGTCAGTTTTCTTTACTAGCATCTACACCTATCTGGTTGTCATGCTTGGACAGGCATTCTTTGTGGCTCGCGCATATCGGCTAGCTGATGTTGCTCTCGCTAGTAAGACTCCCGGAACACTTCCGGTTTTGCGATACGCCTCTCTATGGCTAGTTATTTCAGCTCTCTCACTTTTCTTCTTTGCCCTATCTATTTTTATTACATCTCTAGGTGGATCATATTTAGACATTGGCTTGACTGATCTAGTTATCGGAGTGTATTTGCCGATTCTGCTAGCAGCTCTAGGTAGCGTAGCAATGCTCTTGAGCACGACTGTTTATCGCAAGTCAGAGATGGGTCAAGCTGAAAGAACTCCTGAAGAAAAGAAATCTAAACTTGAGGCTTCGCTTTCATTTATCTTCCCTGTTTTGGGTGTTGCACTTGTCTTCATCTTGAGCTCTATGGGTGCAAACTTTGGAGCGGGAAGCAGTGTATGGTTCTGGATCTTGATTCTTCTTTTAGTTGCAGCATCATTAGGTCTCGGTGGTTTCTACGCCGCCAGAACGAAGTCACTTGCTTTCTCTCAAGCAGAAGGCAAGGGAGCAAAGACCACAACTGCTCTTAAGGTGAACCTAGTTCTAGCAGTTATCTTCATTGTTATCTTGACCGGTGTTTCATTCATCGCAGGTACGACTGTGGTAGGTATCTACACTGCTGGATCAGTTCCAACCGGAGACTGGGTAGTCAACTACATGCTTCCTGTGGTAGCTGTTTATGTGATTGCAGTTGTGGCTACATACTTCACAGTTCGAGTCAGAAGCATTATTTCTGCTAAGTAGGTTGATTCAAGATACTTATTGCCGATAACACGAACAGTAGCAATAAGGTTCCACCTATAACCAGGAATATGTTTCTAGCTAACTTAGGTCTTCTACCTACTAGAGAAACAAGCAATCCTGCGGGAATGCTTAGGAAGAATAGAAATATCGCTACACCTGCTCCATGGCTATCACCGGTAAAGCTAAGTGAGCCAGGATCAGCTGCAAGCAGTAAAAGGGGAACTAGAGCGACTCCAAGGCCGATATAGGTCCATAGTTTGATCTTTGGCATGTTTTCCTTACTTTGCAACAACTTGAATTAGTAGGACTGTAATCACTAAGACGGCTATTGAAAAGATGGCAGAGGCAACGCTTTTCGCAGAGATCGAAGGTTGTCCTTCTTTAGGCACTTCCTTCTTTATAAGTGCACTAATGGTGGAACTCAATCCCAAGATTAAGAACAACAAACCAAGCGGCCACATAAGAAACAGGATCGAACCGCTTCCGCCCATTCTGTGCATACGGCTCTCAGGACCTTCAAACATCTGCCCACAAATTAGTAAGGCACCGCTTTCTAGATTTAGTAGTGCGGCTACCAGAGCAACTATGTTTCTCCGTGGTTTGATTCCAAGTTGTTCAATAGCCGGGGTTGCAGTGGATTGATCTTTGCGTTCAGCTGACTGTTTGGTTGCTTTTAGTACCAAGAATCGAACTAGAAGTATTGCGCCGACAAGCAGCAGGATATCTAAAACCATCTTTGCCCCCTGACTCTAGCTAAAACTTTGATTAGTTTCATCGTAGCGATGTCATCTGAGTTCAAGGCGGTTCTCGATTATATGGATTTGTTAGCTCCGAGTATCGCGACAATCAGCCCGATACCTGCAAGAACAGCCCCGCCAGGAATGCAAAGCATGATCTTTAGAACATACATATCTGGAGCTCCGCCACCTGGCCAGATTTGAACGCTTTGCCAGCCAGCGCCATAGACAAAGTAAGGCATGAACATCAGGAGGATGCCTCCTAAAGCCAGCCCCAATCCAATCAGTATTTGAATCTTGCCTTTGCTTTTTTGATTCTCGTCAAACATGCTCATTACTTCATTACCCCGCTAACTTGTAGTGTTTGGATGAGTGCGATGATGGCTATTCCTCCTGTGAGTAGGAAAAGAAAAATTCGAGATGTTTTTCTAGCCAAAATCAATTCAGGAGTTTCGACTTTTCGTGAAAGTAAAGCTTTGATAGTCATCACGAAACCAAAGAGTCCAATAAAGAATCCGAGTGGAACAGTTCGATACACCGTTGCCCAAGAGTCAGTTGGAGTCAAACTTTTAAAGTAGGGAAAACCCATGAATGTGAGCATCATGATTTCGGTTCCTATAAGCCAATTCAATATTGAAGTAATCAATAGGGCTTTGTTTATAGTCTTTTTAGGTTTCACTAATTACCCCCGCTTTTTAAGTGCATCTCTGATTGTTATGAAAATAGAGTAAAGAATTGTGCGCTTTAGCAGGGCCATCCCTAATCTCTTTGCAGTATCAGAGCCGAACCCCATGATCGCAACAAAGA
>JAEMTJ010000008.1:0-6147 GCA_016462375.1 Rhodoluna sp.
ACATAGTCGCCATTTGGGTCAAACTTCAAACCCTGCATCACTGGATTAAATATTCTGTAATAGGGGGATGCATCTGTCCCACAACCCGCAGTCCATTGCCAACCGTGTGCATTTGAAGCTGGATCAAAGTCACTAAGGTGTTTTTCGAAGTGCAAAGCACCTTGAGTCCATTCAAGATGCAGGTCTTTCACTAAGAATGAAGCAACAATCATGCGAACTCGATTGTGCATCCAACCTTCGGCTAACAACTGGCGCATGCCGGCATCAACCATTGGATAACCAGTCTTACCTTGGCACCAAGCTGTGATACGCTCTTGGGCCTTAGCGCCTTGGTCATACCTGAGTTTTTTGAACCGAGGCTCGTAGTAGTCAGTTTGCGTGTGCGGATAGTGATGCAAGACGTCAGCATAAAATTCACGCCATGCGATTTCCTTTCGGAACACAAAAGAACCCTGGTCATCACCAAGTTCAGCTAGAAGTGTTCTCGGATGAATCTCACCGTGAGCTAGCGCATGGGAAAGGTGCGAAGTTCCGCTTAGATCCGCCCTATTCCTGTCTTCGCTGTAATTGATCACGGCACGTACTTGGAATCGCTTGAATGTTCTGAGGGCAAATGCCTCACCAGCAACCACCTTGATTGGTGAAGCTTTCTTAGGCACTGGGATAGCTGAATTCTGAGGCAGTGAGAGCCAAGAAACCGTTTTGCTTGGAACCCTAAGAGGAGCAGTATTGGCAAGCTGATCCCATGACTTGAAAAATGGAGTGTAAACGCGATAGTTGCTGCCATCTGGTTTCCTGACTGTGCCAGGTGTAACTGCGTAAGCCGAACCGACGAGTTCCAGTTCCAAATCTCTATCATTGAGGGCTTTAGCCACTAGCTGTTGCTCTAGAACACCTTGTGGATCAAAACGTTGCATCGCAAACACCTGTTTGGATCCAGTCGCAAGGCAAGCATCAACTATTTTCTGGCCAAGTTCATCAATTTGTTGATAACTAAAAACACTTAGTGCGTTACCGAGAGATTCCTTCAGAGAATTTAGCGATTCAGTCAAACTGTGTTGACGGATCCCTTCAAGTTCTTCATACTCCTTAGAATCGAATGCGAAAAGAGGGTAGATGTCTTTAGTTGAAGTTATAGCCTCATTAAGAGCCTCGTTGTCTTGAACTCGGAGGTCTTTGCGAAACCAAAAGATAGCACTCATTTTGAATGAAGCAAGTTTCTAGTAATTAACAGATGTAATGTAAGCATGCTTGCTAGCACTGAGGCTCCGAACATGTGTAATGCAACTAGTTCAATTGGAAGACCAATTCGAGCCTGCAAGATTCCAACGCCGGCTTGAATTGCGATTATTCCAAGAAAACCTAGGTTTATTTTTTTTGCGAATTGCGGCGTGTTCCTTGCTCTGAAATAGAGAATAGTTTGCAGCAACACCAAAGCAAGCAAAAGGTAGGCGGGGTAGCTGTGGATGTGCACAAGGAAATCCGAGTTCAGTCCATTTCTCGGAGTCTCACTATCTCCGGCATGAGGCCCAGAACCAGTAACGATTATTCCAATGATGATGGCGACTAACCCAACATAAAAAATTATGGGCGTCAGCCGCTTTGATAATTGATTTGTTTCAAAACTCCAATTGCCGTAAAAACGCCAAACCAGAATGGTGGCAATTCCTATTAGCACTGCTGAAACTAAGAAGTGAGCTCCAACAATCCAGGCATTTAGACCTGCTAGAACTGTGATGCCGCCAATAACAGCCTGAATGACGATGCCAAACCCCAAAGCGAATGCTGGCCAGATTAAACCATTTCTTTCGTTCTTAGCAAGACGAAGAATTGTCAAATAGGTCAAAATAGCCACGATCAACAAGACGAAGGTCAGCAACCGGTTGGCAAACTCAATAATTCCATGAATCCCGAGTTCTGGAACTGTTGTGTATGAACCTGGTTCGCATTCCGGCCAAGTTGGGCAGCCGAGTCCTGAACCAGTTAGGCGGACAGCGCCGCCAGTGACCACAATCAAAATTTGGCTGACTAGAGATGCCCAAACATAAAGCCTTAACCGCTGTGCTCCTAGAATCGAGTTCAACAAGAAATAAGACCTCTCTCGGCATTTCGGGGGTTACGAATTGGGTAACGTTTAGATAAACTTAGAATACTCGCGATGCTGGAAATAGATTAACTGGCACTCAGATCTTCAGCAATTTTTTAGAGAGAAATCTATCTCTCATCCTTCTGAAGGTTCGTGAACCTATGAAAGAGGTTATGTCTTGACTGACTCAGCAGTTTCACATCCAGAACTAGAAGGCCTTGGCGTCTATGAGTTTGGCTGGTCAGACAAGGATGACGCTGGCGCTAGCGCAAGACGAGGCATTAACGAAGAAGTAGTCAGCGATATCTCTGGAAAAAAGAGCGAACCACAGTGGATGCTGGACCTGCGTCTAAAAGGGTTCTCATACTTCTTGAAGAAGCCAATGCCAACTTGGGGAAGCGACCTGAGCGGTATCGACTTCGACAACATCAAGTACTTTGTTCGCTCAACCGAGAAGCAAGCGAACACCTGGGACGACCTTCCAGATGACATCAAGAACACTTACGAAAAGCTTGGTATTCCTGAGGCTGAGAGACAGCGCCTAGTTTCTGGAGTTGCTGCTCAATATGAATCTGAAGTGGTTTACCACCAGATTAACGAAGAACTAGAAAAACAGGGCGTTATCTTCCTAGATACCGATACGGCTCTAAAAGAACACCCAGAAATGTTCAAGGAATATTTTGGCACTGTCATCCCGGCTGGTGATAACAAATTTGCCTCGCTGAACACCGCGGTTTGGTCCGGTGGGTCATTTGTCTATGTTCCTAAGGGTGTGCACGTGGAGATTCCGCTTCAGGCATATTTCAGAATCAACACTGAGAACATGGGCCAGTTCGAAAGAACTTTGATTATTGCTGATGAGGGTTCATACGTTCACTACATCGAAGGCTGTACTGCACCTATTTACAAGAGCGACTCTTTGCACTCAGCCGTGGTTGAAATTATTGTGAAGAAGAATGCTCGAGTTCGATACACAACCATTCAGAACTGGTCTAACAACGTATACAACCTAGTTACCAAGCGGGCCATCGCGCATGAGGGTGCAACCATGGAATGGATTGATGGCAACATTGGTTCAAAGGTAACCATGAAGTATCCTGCTGTAATTCTTGCTGGTGAACACGCTAGGGGAGAAACGCTTTCAGTCGCTTTCGCTGGAGAAGGTCAGCACCAGGATGCTGGCGCGAAGATGATCCATCTAGCTCCATACACTTCATCTTCTATAGTTTCTAAATCAATTGCTCGTGGTGGAGGAAGAACTTCATATCGAGGTGAAATTCGAGTAAACCCTGGTGCACACCACTCGGCTAACACTGTTCGCTGTGATGCCCTCTTGATCGACACAATTTCTAGAAGTGACACTTATCCAGCTGTCGATGTTCGTGAAGACGATGTAACAATGGGACACGAAGCAACAGTTTCTCGAGTAAGTGACGAGCAGCTGTTCTATTTGCAATCTAGAGGTCTTGCCGAGGATGAGGCTATGGCAATGATTGTGCGTGGGTTTATTGAGCCAATTGCGAAAGAGCTTCCAATGGAATACGCATTAGAGCTAAACAAACTCATTGAGATGCAAATGGAAGGCGCTGTAGGTTAATGAGCGCCCCGGTTCAACATGGCTTAACTGAACACAGCCACGGCGCTGGTGTTCCGCTGCAAATCAGAAGCGATCGCCTTCGTTCAAGCTCTGTAGCTGATTTCCCTCAAATCACTAAGACGCAGGACCTATGGCGTTACCTAGATGCAGATCAATTGAAGGGTCTGGATGCTGATGTTCTCGCTGAGTATTCTGACCAGGTAAGTTTTTCTGGTCCTGCGGGTGTGAGTTTTGAATGGGTGCTCAGTTCAAGCGCTCCAGTCGGCTCTATCGGTCTTCCGGAAGACAGAGTTAGCGCTGCTGGATACACCAACGCGAGTAAGACACTGCTAGTTGAGGTTGCTGAAGAACTGGTTAGCAGTGAAGAAATAAGGATTGCCATCCATGGTGATTCAAGCTCCGCTTCTGCACTGCATATTTTTATCTCAGCAGGCAAATTCAGTAACACAACTCTGATTCTTGAACACACCGGCTTAGGAGTTCTGAGCGAGAACGTCGAGATTTTAGTTGCAGATGAAGCCAAGATAAACATTGTTTCACTGCAAAACTGGGACAAAGGATCTGCCCACGTCTCAGCTCATTTTGCAAAGCTAGAAAGAAACTCGTTCCTAAAGCACACTGTGGCCTCATTTGGTGGTGACCTAGTTCGCATCACACCGATCGCAACATTCGCAGGTCCTGGAGCTGAAGTTGAGTTAAACGGTGTTTACTTTGCCGAAGCAGGTCAACATCTTGAAAACAGACCATTCGTAGACCATGCTGCGCCTAACTGCAAGTCAAGAGTGACCTATAAGGGTGCTTTGCAGGGAGACAAGGCTCACACCGTTTGGATTGGTGATGTGCTCATTCGTGCAGTTGCTGAAGGCACAGATACTTACGAGCTAAACAGAAATCTGTTACTCACAGATGGCACAAGAGCCGACTCAGTTCCGAACCTAGAAATTGAAACAGGACAAATTGAAGGAGCTGGTCACGCTAGCGCTTCAGGACGTTTTGACGACGAGCACCTGTTTTATCTTCAAGCAAGAGGTATCACCCCAGATGAGGCAAGAAGGCTTGTAGTGCTTGGGTTCTTAGTTGAAGTAATTCAGAAAACCTGCATACCTTCGCTAATTGATTCATTAACGAACTTACTTGAAGAGAAATTAAATAGGAACTAACTAATGGCAATCAGAATTTGTAATGTGAGTGATATAAAGCCGGGCCGGGCCATTCGTGTAAAAATCGGTGACCACGCTTTAGCTATTGTTCACAGCCCAAACGGTGAAATTCACGCTATGGATGACAAGTGCTCACATGGCGAGATATCTCTAAGCGAAGGTTTTGTTGATGACGAGACTATTGAATGCTGGGCACATGGTGCAAAGTTCTCTTTAGAGACAGGCGTCCCACTATCACTTCCTGCTTTTGAACCAGTTAAGGTTTATGAGGTCTTAGTGCAGGATGATGAAGTTTTTATTGAATACGATCAGGCTTAGGCCACAAGGAAAGAGAAAATGTCCATTCTTCAAGTAAAGAACCTCCACGTTTCTGTTGACACAGACCAAGGTGCCAAGGAAATCCTTAGAGGAGTCGATTTGACTATCCGCAGTGGAGAGATCCACGCAGTAATGGGGCCAAACGGTTCAGGTAAGTCAACTTTGGCTTATTCAATTGCTGGCCACCCTAAATATAAAGTCACCGATGGTGAAATCTTGTTGGATGGTGAAAACGTACTAGAGATGAGTGTTGATGAGAGAGCTCGCGCTGGTCTATTCCTAGCTATGCAGTACCCGGTTGAGATCCCTGGAGTTTCAGTATCAAACTTCCTGCGCACAGCTAAGACTGCCATCACCGGTGAAGCTCCAGCACTTAGAACTTGGATTAAAGATGTTCGCTCAGCGATGGACAATCTTAAGATAGACGCAACTTTCTCGGAGCGAAACGTGAACGAAGGGTTCTCCGGAGGCGAAAAGAAGCGTCACGAAATCTTGCAGTTAGAACTTCTAAAGCCTCGCTTTGCCATCCTTGACGAGACTGACTCTGGCTTAGATGTCGACGCCCTAAAAGTTGTTTCGGAGGGCGTTAACCGAGCTCACGCAGCCTCAGACCTAGGTGTGTTGTTAATTACTCACTACACCCGAATCCTTAGATACATCAAACCTGACTTCGTGCACGTTTTTGTGGCAGGCAAGATTGCTGAAGAAGGTGGCCCAGAACTTGCTGATCGTCTAGAAGCTGAAGGCTACGATCGTTACGTGAAGGCCTAATAGTTGACTGAAATAGATTTAACCCCAGAAAGATATGATCAGGTCCTCGAGGCTATCAAGGAAGTAATCGACCCTGAAATCGGTGTCAACATTGTCGATCTTGGGCTTATCTATGACTTGAAATTAGCCGAAGATGAATCTCTGCTAATTCACATGACTCTTACTTCAGCAGGCTGTCCACTAACCGACGTCATCGAAGAGCAGATGGGTCAAGC
>JAEMTJ010000008.1:6247-26503 GCA_016462375.1 Rhodoluna sp.
TGTGCTGACAACAAAACTAGTTAGGGCTTTCAGAGCGTTAGAAGACCAATTCAATTCGGCAAGACGTCCTGCGACCGCTGCCGCAAAGATGAATCCGATAATGAAGCCGCCAGAGTAACCGAAGAGAACGTTGAACCCTGAGCTGGCATCAGCAAAAACCGGAAGCCCTAAGGCCCCAACTAGTGCGTAAACGGCCATGGTGATTGAACCTCTGGCTGAGCCATAAGTTGATCCGATAACCAACACGGCGAGGGTTTGGAAAGTGAAAGGCACTGGCAATGCCGGGATGCTCAACTGTGCTGAAAGTGCAGTAATCGCTACACCGGCGATGACCAGAATGATGTTGTTTATAAGGGTTCTAGCGACTAATTTGTCGATTAGGGTGATGTTTTGAGGTTGAGCGATTGACAAAGCTGGCCTTTCGTAAAGATAACGTTTTGATTAATACTAGGGTAGAACTTGCAATCAAACACATTTCAGTTTGAATTTTTGCAATCAACCTATTGGAGCCCCATGATCAGCGTGCGCGACCTCGAGATCACCATTGGTCCTCGCGTACTTATGTCAGGGGTGACCTTTCAGGTCTCCAAGGGAGACAAGGTCGGTCTAGTCGGTCGCAATGGCGCTGGTAAGACAACTTTGACCAAAGTAATCGCCGGCGATTTCCAAGCCAGCGGGGGAACTATAGACCGGGTAGGCGAAATCGGCTATCTTCCTCAAGATCCGCGCACCGGCGACCTGCACGAACTAGCTCAAGACCGTATCCTAAACGCCAGGGGACTTGGCACAATCATGAAAAAACTTGAGCAAACTCGAGAAGACATGTCTTCCGTAGATGAAGCGATCTACCAGGCCGCGATGGTTCGTTATGCGAAATTGGAAGCACAGTTTGAGGCAAACGGAGGCTACGCTGCAGAAGCAGAAGCTGCCGCTATTGCTGGAAATCTTGGATTGAAGCCAAATGTGCTAGCTCAAGAAATTGGCACACTTTCCGGTGGACAACGAAGACGCATTGAGTTGGCAAGAATTCTATTCTCAGCTGCCACCACAATGATTCTGGATGAGCCCACAAACCACTTGGATGCCGACAGCATTATTTGGTTGCGAGATTTTCTAAAGAACTACCAGGGTGGCTTGATAGTTATCAGCCACGATATTGAAATCGTGGAAGAGACAGTTAATAGAGTTTTCTACCTAGATGCCAATCGAGCGATTATTGACATCTACAACATGGGCTGGAAACAGTATTTGAAACAACGCGAATCTGACGAAGAAAGAAGGAAACGCGAACGAGCTACCGCAGAAAAGAAAGCTAGCGTGCTTCAACTACAGGCAGCGAAGTTTGGAGCTAAAGCCTCTAAGGCCTCAGCGGCACATCAGATGGCTCGACGTGCTGAAAAACTCTTGAGTGGATTAGATGATGTGAGAGAAGTAGACAGAGTTGCCAAGATTAGATTCCCAGATCCACAATCTTGCGGCAAAACCCCACTTTTTGCTCACAACCTAAGCAAGAGTTATGGGTCTTTAGAGATATTTACCGCAGTCGATTTAGCAATCGATCGGGGCTCAAAGGTTGTCATCATCGGACTAAACGGTGCAGGTAAGACTACTCTTTTGAGAATTCTCGGCGGGGTAGAAAATCCTGACACTGGTTCGATAGACCCAGGTCATGGACTAAAGATCGGTTATTACGCTCAAGAGCATGAAACCCTGGATGTGACTAGAACTGTTTTAGAGAACATGCAGGATGCCGCTCCAGAGCTAGCGGATACTGATGCTCGTAAAACGCTTGGGTCATTCCTGTTCAGTGGAGATGATGTCAACAAGCTGGCTGGAGTTCTAAGCGGTGGGGAGAAAACAAGGTTAGCTTTGGCCTCACTTGTGGTTTCTAAAGCCAACGTTTTACTCCTAGATGAGCCAACTAACAACCTCGACCCAGCTAGCCGCCGAGAGATCTTGAGTGCTCTCGCCTCCTTTACAGGGGCAGTGGTGCTGGTATCCCACGATGTTGGGGCTGTCGATGCCTTGAATCCAGAACGGGTTTTGGTGATGCCTGACGGCCAAGAGGATCTTTGGAACGAAGGCTACCGAGATCTAATAGTTCTCTCCTAAGCAGGATTACTATCAACTGCTAATAGGGTGGAAGCAGTTATTCTCCCGAAAGGAACAGATTATGGATTTAGTAATGCTCACTCAGGCAATGTTCATGCTCGGCTTTGTTGCAATGGCAGCAGGTACTTTTTACTTCGTTTTAGAGCGTGGTGAGCTCAAAGGTGATGGTCGCACCAGTGCAACCTACGCAGCTCTGATTACTTTCATAGCGGCTATCTTCTATTGGCAGATGAAAGACATTGTCGCATTCCCTAATCCAGGAGATGTTTCACTAATTGCCGACACCATGCCGGTTAGATATTTGGACTGGGTGCTAACCACTCCTCTGTTATTGATTGAATTTGGCTTGATTGCTGGTTTGGCAGGGGCAGAAAAGGGTTTGACTTACCGTCTTGTAATGGCGGACATAGTCATGATTGTTACCGGCTACTTTGGTGAGATTGGAGTGGCAGGATCGGCAGGCAACGTTGTCAACTTTGCAATCTCATCAGCAGCTTGGGCATACATTGCATACACCGTGTGGCAACTGAAGCCCAAGAAGGGGACTGCTGCTGTGAAAGCCGCAGTTAATAACATGAAGAAGTTTGTCATCTTCGGCTGGTTGGTTTACCCAATCGGAACTGCAATTCAGGAGTTCTTAGAATTGAATAACAGCGATGCTGAAACTATAAAGCTTGCGGTTTGTTCGGCAGCAATTATCTATGTGATTGCAGATATCATCAACAAGGTTGGTTTTGGAATATTTGCGTTGAAAGCCTTCAAGAAGGATTAGTTCAGCAACTTATCTTCAGCATCGGCATCAGCATCCTTAGTTAGTAGTTTCAGCTTTCGAGGAGCTAAGCCTGATGATTTGCGTCGATCCTGAGAGATGGTCCAGGAAACAGCGCCGAAGGCCATCAAGGCAAAGAGTATCCACTGCATTGCATAACTTAAATGATTGCCCTGATTCAGTTCAGGCATCGGCATCGGTTTGCCAGAGACAAGCAAAGGAAACTCTGTCACTAACCTTCCGTAGGCCTGGGTGTATATGTTTTGGTTGGCTAGTTGAGAACTCGCTGTCTTTAGGTCAATACTTGGAAGTTGCCCTGACGGGGCACCTCGATCTAGTTTTGGCTCTGTTGGCCTCAAACGCAAAGTTATTTCTCGATTCGTTTGATTTACCGTTGGGATAAAATCCGGGGCGTCTTGAAGATTACCTGTTGGCAACCAACCTCGCTCAACCCAGATAACGCTCCCATTATCAGTCATGAATGCAACTAATTGCAGAAAGCCGGGATTCCCCGCGAAGGGTCTGTTTCTTATCAGAAAAGATTTGCTGGGTAGGTAATGACCGGAGACTTTTACTTGACTGTATTCAAGAACTGCATTCCAGTTGGCATCTGGAGCTAATAGATCTTCTAAAGCAACCGGCTTGTTATCGTAATTTGCTAACAGAATGCCGTTAGATTCTTGCACTTCACCAGCCCTGGCAAACTGCCATTGAGAAAGTGACCAGCATGCAAAGGCGAATACTGTTGCCAGAGAAATCCAAGACAACCAGCGAAGTACTGATTGCCTATTTGCCATTGTCTGTTGGGTCTTTGGTTCTAAATGCATCCGCAGAAATACTCAGGGTCGGAGCCTCAGGAACAGGAACACGCTTAGATGAAGTGCTTGGCCCTTGAGCATTGGCAATGACAACAGCAAAGTATGGGAGGAACACTGCTCCAGCAACGAACACGAAGGTCACCCAGCTAACCGGAACTGCAACAGCCAAGATTATGCAGATAACTCGAATCACCATCGCGATTGTGTATTTGATGAAGCGTGAGCGGCGTTCCTGGTAGGGGGATTCCTCGACCGATGTGACTGCTTGCGGCTGATCCAATTAATTCCTTTGTATGGCTCATAAATCAGAGCCAAAATCACAGCAGGCAATAAACTTTTACCTGTACGCCAATTATCTCTTAACTGCTAAGGCGAAATCTAAAATGACCCAATCAAGAACAGTTCTAGTTACCGGTGGAAACCGTGGAATCGGTAAGGCTATTGCTGAAGCGTTCGTTGCTCAGGGACACCGAGTTGCAGTAACAGTGCGCAACGGTGAAGGGCCAGCAGGAACTCTAAGCGTGAGAGCTGATGTCACCAATGCCGAGTCGCTGGATCTAGCTTTTGCTGAGATTGAAGAGAAGCTCGGCCCAGTTGAAATCTTGGTTGCCAACGCAGGTATCACTAGAGATACCTTATTGATGAGAATGACTGATGAAGAATTTGAAGATGTTGTAAACACTAATCTTTCAGGAGCTTTCCGAGTTCTCAAGAGAGCAACCAAAGGCATGATCAAGGCCAAGTATGGTCGAGTAATTTTCATTGGTTCGGTTGTTGGGCTTCTAGGCAGTGCCGGTCAGGTTAACTACTCAGCTGCTAAAAGCGGTTTGGTTGGTATGGCTAGATCTCTTACCCGTGAGCTAGGTGGTCGTGGCATCACAGCTAACGTGGTCGCCCCAGGTTTTATTGACACAGATATGACTGCTGAACTCAGCCCAGAAACACAAGATGAATACAAACGGAAGATCCCTGCAGGCAGATTTGCTTCACCTGAAGAGGTTGCCAATGTTGTTACTTGGCTAGCCAGCGACGCCGCCTCATACATCTCTGGCGCAGTTATTCCAGTCGATGGTGGCCTAGGCATGGGTCATTAGGCACTAAATTAAGCCTTCACTGGCAGAATAAGACAAGCAGAAGACTCACTACAAGAAAGATTGACAGCATGGGAATCCTAGAAGGCAAGAAACTACTGATCACTGGAGTGCTAACTGAAGCATCCATCGCCTTCACGGTGGCTCGCCTGGCTCAAGAGCAAGGTGCAGAGATAGTGCTTTCTTCTTATGGACGCATGCTACCCATCACTGAAAAGATTGCTCTACGTTTGCCTAAACCATGCCCGGTAATCGAACTAGACGCAACTAGCGATGAGGACCTAGCAGCATTGCCAGCAAGAGTTCAAGAGCATCTGCCTTATCTAGATGGAATCGTCCACGCAATTGCCTTTGCTCCTGGCACAGCTTTGGGTGGTAATTTCCTCGAGACCCAGTGGCCAGATGTTTCAACTGCGATTCAGGTCTCTGCCTACTCTTTGAAATCAATCACTATGGCCGCTAGACCAATTCTCCGTCCTGGTTCATCAATTGCCGGTCTTACCTTCGATGCTTCCGTTTCTTGGCCGGTATACGACTGGATGGGAGTTGCCAAGGCAGCATTCGAGTCAACTTCAAGATATCTAGCTCGCTACCTCGGTAAGGACGACATCCGTGTGAACTTGATTTCAGCAGGACCGTTGAGAACCCCAGCAGGAAAAAGCATTCCAGGTTTCTCATCTATGGAAGAAATTTGGGTTGACCGTGCCCCGCTGCACTGGGAATTAGCAGACACTGAACCCGCTGCTCGAGGAATTGTTGCTTTGCTCAGTGACTGGTTCCCGAAGACCACAGGTGAGATTATTCACGTCGACGGTGGCCTTCACTCAACGGGTCACTAAAAGCCGATAAGTGGAATCAAATCTCTCAGATCGTTTCTAGCAATCAAGACATCTGCCCTTGCTCTAACTTTAGGTTTTGCATTGAAACCAACAGATAGACCAGCTACTTCCATCATGTCTAAATCGTTAGCCCCGTCACCAACTGCAATTGTTTGACCGAGTGGAAGATGAAGTACTTCTGCCCATTCACGAAGTGCATCAGCTTTAGCCGGCTTATCAATAATTACCCCCGTCACATTACCTGTGAGATAACCTTCTACGACTTCCAATTGGTTAGCTCGGTAGAAATCTAGATTCAACTTTGCAGCAAGTGGCGCTAAAAGTTCGATAAAGCCACCAGAGACAGCTCCTACCTTGCCGCCAACGCTGTGAATGTAGTTAACGGCTTCCAGTGCACCGGGAGTCAGTGTGAGATTGCTCAGGGTTTCCGTAATAACTGATTCAGGTAGTCCCTTTAGAACCGCAACTCTTGCTCTTAGGCTTCCAGTAAAATCCAACTCACCAGCCATCGCTCTGGCCGTTACAGCCTCCACTTCGGCCCGCTTGCCTGCGAAGTCGGCTAGGAGCTCAATTACCTCTTGCTCGATCAGAGTTGAATCGACATCGAAGACCACGAGTAGGCGAGTTGGGTGCTGGTCTTTAGTCATAAGGAAACTTTATTGCCAAAAGCTCAGGCTTTAGTTCAGCTACCGCTCTTGAGTGTCTTTCGGTAGCTTTTGGTTTCGTCGCTTAGGCTAAAAAACTATGAACGTAGTTCTAAAATTCGAGCAAGTATCTCTCACCAGAGGTGGCCGAAACATATTGACTGATATCAGTTGGCAGGTTGAGCCCAACCAACGTTGGGTGATTGTTGGGCCCAACGGTGCTGGTAAGACAACTCTGCTTAGAATTGCTTCCACGCACTTGCAGCCAAGTTCAGGAACTGTTCAGGTACTAGGCCGAACCCTCGGTGAGGTAAATGTCTTTGAGCTGAGAACCAGAATTGGTTTTGCTTCAACTGCCATTGCCAATCGAATTCCAAATTCGGAAAAGGTTTTGGATGCGGTAATGACAGCTAGCTATGCCATTACAGGTCGATTCAAAGAGACCTACGACGAAGTTGATATTAGAAGAGCTAAGCGAGTGCTAGGGGAGTGGCAGCTCGCAGAGCATGCTGAACGACCTTTTGGCACCCTGAGTGATGGCGAACGCAAAAGAACTCAGATCGCTAGAGCAGTAATGCCAGATCCAGAACTTCTGCTGCTTGACGAGCCAGTGGCAAGTTTGGATATTGGCTCAAGAGAGGCAACTATCAAGATTCTCGGTGGATACGCCTCCCACCCGGATGCTCCAGCAATCATTATGGTGACACATCATCTGGAAGAGATCCCAACTGGCTTCACTCACGCACTCATTCTTAAAGATGGGAAGATTTCAGCTTCTGGCCCGATAACTCAGACTCTAACCACTGAAAAACTAAGCGAAGCCTATGGAATACCGCTGGAAGTGGTCTTCTTTGGTAGCAGATTCGCTGTTCGAGCCAAGTAGACTCTGGCTAAGAGCACAACACTCTGGTATAGTTGCTAACTGGTGCTAAGGGCACTAAATCCCAATGAATTGAAAGATTTCCTATGAAGGCTGACATCCACCCAAAGTATGAAGCAGTGGTTTTCCGTGACCTAGCTTCTGGCGTAGCATTTTTGACTCGTTCGACTCTGACTAGCACCAAGACAATCGAATGGGAAGACGGTAACACCTATGCAGTCTTCGACGTTGAAATCTCATCTGCTTCGCACCCTTTCTACACCGGTAAGCAGAGAATTCTTGACTCAGCTGGTCGTGTTGAGCGATTCAACGCTCGTTACAAGAAGTTTGGTGCTCAGAACTAAGTTCTGTTACACAAAAATGGACCTCTCTCGGGGTCCATTTTGCTTTAACTAAACTCTTTAACCGGCCAACCGAATATTGGCTTGTAATCTGGGACATCTGTTTGTCTCCACTTGGCGTAACTGGCTTCAATCGCGTCAGCCCATTTCACCTGCAGATCATGAAGATCCTGCGCTGAGGATGGAAACGGCACACCAGGTTGGTCTTGAGCCCTAAAGAAACGAAGCATCCCTAAGCCAACGTGACCAGCGGCTATGGCATCATCTCTGGCAGTATGAGCATTGGCTAATGAAACGTTGTATCTTTCAGCGGCAGCACCGAGTGTGCGCTTACCCTTGCGGTATTTGTCGATTGTCTTATCGATTACCAAGGGATCAATGACATTTCCAAATTCGACTGGATGCAGCCCATATCTCTTTGCTTCGTAGTGCAAGATGGTGAAATCGTAGGCAGCGTTGTATGCGAGAACTGGAATTCCCTCTGCAAAGCAAAGATTTATGGCATCCAGAATTTCTGGTACCGCTTTGTCCGATGTCGGCGCATCAGCTACGTCTTTGTCATAATAGCCATGCACTTGACTGGCAATTTCTGGAATAGGAATACCTGGGTTGATAATCCAATCCTTGCCGCCTGATAAAACCTCTCCATTAAAGTTCATTCTCTGAATAGAAGCGGTAACAATTCGATCTTCCCTAAGGTTTAGACCTGTGGTCTCAGTGTCAAACACTGCAATGGTGTTCAGCCATTCTGGGAGTTCAATTTTCTGATTGTTTTCATTCACCGTTCCAGACTAGTTGCCACCATAGACAAAGGCCTCTAGAAACAGGCCTTGATTAGACTAGATAACAACCAACATTACTTTCAAGGAATGGCTATGACTACAGCGGCAGAGCTTATGGCACTAGCTGAATCCCGTGCAATCAAAAGATTTATTGCAGTTGCCGGGGTGAACACTGATTACTGGTTTTACCCAGCTCAAGTTGCTAAACCAGACTCAGCCGCAAACATTGTCTTGGCACACGGATACCGTGGCACCCACAAAGGATTGGAGTCCTTTGCCGGGGGACTAAGTAAATTCAACATTTATTCACCTGATCTACCTGGCTTTGGAACATCCACACCCCTAGAAGGCACACACAACTTAGAAAACTATGTTCTATGGCTTAAGGGATTTCTGGATGCAATCAAAATTGAAAACCCAGTACTAATCGGTCATTCTTTTGGAACGTTACTGGTAAGTGCATGCGAAGCCAAATATGGGGTAAGCCAAGCCTTGGTCTGTATCAACCCAGTTGCTGGCGGTGTGACCAAGGGTCTCTCCAGATTCTTGCTACAAATCGTGAAGGGATTTTACTGGGTCGCCCACATTCTTCCTCTTCCGCTTGGCATGCGAATGCTTAAGACTTGGTTACTTGTTGACTCGATGAGCGCATACACCACTAAGTCAAAAGACAAAGCGTTGAGAAAGTGGATAAAAGGACAGCACAAGAAGTACTTCAATAGCTTTGCCAACTCAGATGTGGTCTGGGAATCCTATATAGCTTCGGTTTCACATACTCTGCATCCATTTGTAAATAGTTTGAAGAAACCGATCCTCTTGGTAGCTGCGGATTTGGATGAAGTGACACCGGTTAGTTCAGTCATAGAAATATCACAGAGTATGCCAAACGCTCAGGTTCATGTGATAAAGAACTGTGGACATCTAGTGCACTATGAAGCAGCGGATGAAACCGTTGCGGTCATGTCCAGATTCATTGGTGGGCTCAACTAATGCAGGTGCTCCACTTTGATGCAAGGTTCATTCGTTTAGATCACCATGACGGTATAAGCAGGTTTTCTGTTGAACTAATAAAAGCCTTGGCAATCAAGGTCAAAGTTATAGCCATAATCTATGACCTGCGGCAGTTGGAGCACCTGCCAAAAGGTATTGAGTTTGTCTTACTCAATAATCCTCAATCACCTTTAGAAATGTTTATCGCTAGAAAGCTCAACGAGCTTGGAGCTACCCACGTGTTCTCACCAATGCAAATCATGGGAACTGCTGGTCGGAAGTACAAATTAGTTCTAACTCTCCATGACCTCATCTATTACCGTCACAGAAGACCTCCGCAGGATCTAAACTTCCTAGTTCAGCTGATTTGGCGGGTTTACCATCTGACTTACCTACCTCAGAGACTTTTACTCAACCGCGCAGATGCGGTAGCCACAGTTTCAAAGACCACCAAGAATTTGATTGAACAGCACAACCTCACTAAGCGAAGATTAGGGGTTGTCTATAACGCTGCACCTGGAAAACCTACAACCGCTGCTCGCTCGATGCCTTCGTCTAAATCGCTTTTGTATATTGGCTCGTTCATGCCATACAAAAATGTTGAGACACTAGTTAGAGCTATGGCGATGCTTCCTGATTTTGAACTTCACTTACTAAGCAAGATAGACAAGAGTCGACGATCTGAGCTTCAAGAGCTAGCTGAAAGTATTGGTTCAAAAGTAGTTTTTCATTCAGGGGTTAGTGATGAAGAGTATAGGAGGCTACTTATGGAGTCTTTCGCTTTAGTTTCAGCCAGCAGAGATGAGGGCTTCGGCATTCCGTTGGTTGAGGCTATGCAGCAGGGAACACCTGTGGTGGTATCTGATCTAGAGATATTTCGCGAAGTTGCAGGAGATGCTGGCAGATATTTCTCGGCCGATCAACCAGAAGAATTGGCTAAGCGAATTAGGGAACTAGGGGAACCCAAGGCCTGGGTTGAAACCTCAAAGAAATCAATTGACCGAGCAAAGCTATTCGACTGGAATGCCTCAGCGGATGAGTTGCTGGAACTATTTCGAAAGATCGGATAGCGAAATCGGGTTGTAGTTGGACACGGACCAAAGGCCATCAAGGTTAGTAAAGGTGTTTAGGGAAACATTCCCCAGACGATCGCTGTCAAGGGGATATTTATCTTCGCTAACAATTTTCATCAGTTTTCTAATTAGGGCACCGTGAGAAACAGCCAGAATTCTCTTCCCGTCATAGACATTTGCCAACTGATCCAGAAGGTTGATACTTCTAACACGAAGGTCTTCGAGAGATTCCAGCCCAGGAATCTCTGAATGAGATTCGTATAAATTCCTCCATTCGCTGTGACTCATGCCCTCAGCGACTCCAAAAGAACGTTCGATTAGTTCAGGAATAATAACTATTTCTAAGCCAAGTGCAGAAGCAACGATTTTGGCTGTGTCATGTGCTCTAGAGAGGGGAGATGCAAGAACTAAATCCCAGTCAGAGTCAAGTAAATGGTCAGCCGCCAGCTGTGCCTGCTTGATGCCTGTTTCATTAAGTGGAATGTCGCTAGAACCTTGGAGGCGCAAATCAATGTTCCAGTCAGTTTGTCCGTGACGAAGCAAACCAAGATGAGTCTCAGTCAATGAGTAACCTTTCCAAGGCAAGTGAGGTGTTGGCTTCTATCTTGGCTATGGCAAGTTGGTCTGCCCTGGTAGGACCTATGTTCACAATAACAATTGGCTTAGATGCCTTGGCTGCTTGTTTCACGAAACGATAGCCAGAATTCACAGTTAATGAAGATCCAGCGATCAGCAATACATCTGCTGCCGCTAATTGATTTAAGGCCAGTTCAACCCGATTGGTTGGCACCGATTCCCCAAAGAAGACCACATCGGGTTTATATATTCCATCGCAATTCTTACATTTAGGGACTACAAAGTTCTCTGTTCCATCAACCTCAGCATCGCCATCAGGAGTAAATTCGACTGAAATGTCTTTGGTGATGTTTGGATTTAGTTCCTGCAAATACTCATCCATGGTGGTTCTTTCAATTGATTTCTTGCAACCGAGGCAAATTACTCTGTCTAGTCTGCCGTGAAGGTCAATCACGTTCTTGCTGCCTGCTGCCTGATGCAAACCGTCCACATTTTGCGTCACCAGTGCGGTCACTGCGCCATTTGATTGTCCTGAAGCGATGGCGAAGTGACCAGCATTCGGTTTGGCCAATGCGATTCTGGACCAGCCCACGAAGCTTCTAGCCCAATACTTTTGCTGAGCTTCAAAGGATGACATAAAAGTGTCATAGGTCATCGGATGTCTGGCTACTCGTCCTTGACCTCGATAATCAGGAATTCCAGAGTCCGTGCTGATACCTGCTCCAGTTAGCACAAAGAGTCTTCTGCCCGCAATTCGCTCACGTGCCACCTCTATTGAATACTGGGCAGCATCTGAAATATTTGGATTTTCAAGGTGAGACATTATTTAGCAGTTTACAACTTGAACTAATTGATTATTGACTGACAACCTGTTTCATGAGGAAATAGCGGTCTAACAGTCACTCGCCAAATGGCTCCATTGGAACTAAATCTTGATGCGGAATTCAATTTGGGTAAAAGCGAATTGAACTTATAGTTTTCTTCTGCAGTCATTGCCAAGCAGGACTGGGTCCTGTGCAGCGGGCTTGAGCCTACCCATTTGTGTATCTTGGTACCTGATTCTGTCGTTGATTCAGAAGCCATGTAAAGCCATTTAGTTGGCTTCCAAATAGTTGGTCTAGATTTGGTCCACATAAACTCAGAGCTGAAGGATTCCACCTTGTTCCTAAATTTTGAAGCTGCCAGACGTGCGTCCCTTTTTGATTTCGGTGTTACATCAGCGTCAAATCCCAGAGCATAAATCGATAACTTAGTTTGGAGCGCTTTAGTAGAGATTTGTGTCACGAAAGTCGTGTCATGTACATCAAATATCATAGGCATGCCCCAATCAAATTTAGGATCTGTTAGATGAAGTTTTTGAGCTGCCGCTAAAAATCTAGGAACTGCAGCCAGATCTTTCTTTTGCGTAAAACTCGAAACGAATTTTCCTGGGTATTGCTGTGTTTCGATTCTGCTGGGGACAATCAAAAGACCATCGCTATACAAAACAGCTGGCGTTCTCGAGAAAGCGTATTCTAATGTCGTGTATCCACCGGTGTCTTGAATTAACAAGGCAACATAGCGACTTGGGGTATTTACGGCTTGCGCAGAAAAACCATCTGATAGTCCTAGAAAAAGGGTAAAAATTGCTAATAACTTCAGTGAACTCATTTTCTTCCTTCCAGAATCGAGTGCTTTTGTTGAGTCTGGCATGAATTTAGCATTTCTGACATAAACACCCAGCCACTGTTCAGGCTCGTCAGACCATGAACAAAGCCCCGATAGTTTATATCGGGGCTCTGTGGTAGCTGTCTCAAACTACGTGTCCGAGAGGGGACTTGAACCCCTACCCTCGAAAGGACTAACACCTCAAGCTAGCGCGTCTACCATTCCGCCACCCGGACTGATGGATATGTTGAGCAACAGTTCTAAATATTACTACTAAAGCCTGATAACCGATTTTGCTCTAGCCTCTGCCATTTTTCACAAACTAGGGGTAGTTTTGGCATATGCCGAACGCTAGAAATGAACTCAGTAAGTTCGTAGCCGCTCTTGAACGACATTACGAGGCCGCTTCATCAGGTCGAGGTGCAGATGATCCCGCTGTGGTTGCATCCTACGAACACCTCAAGGCAGCGTTCCTAGACTACGAGGAAGCTCTCTCGGACGAGTTTGAGGAGATTCTTCCTATGGAACTTGTCGAAGAGGATGAAGACTGGTCATGAACCTACTCCAAGCCATAGTGCTTGGAATTGTTCAAGGACTGACCGAGTTCCTTCCAATTTCATCCAGTGCTCACGTACAAATCGTCTCTGAACTACTCAAAGTGCCGGGTATTTCAGATAAGAACTCAGCTACGACAGCTTTTATTGCAACCATCCAGCTTGGCACCGAGGCAGCAGTTCTGCTTTATTTTGCAAAAGACATTTGGCGACTGCTTTCTGCCTTTTCTCAGGGGCTAATGTCGTCAGCGGCAAGAAAAACTCAAGACTTCAAAATGGCTTTGTTCGTGATCATCGGCTCGATTCCAGTTGGAATTGTCGGTTACACATTCAGGCACTTCATTGAAGAAACAGTTAGAACACTTTGGGTTATCAGCGTGACCCTTATCGTTTTCGGCTTTGTGTTGCTTATTGCAGACCGATTGGGGTCTAAGACACGTGAGATTAAGGAGTTGAATGTCAAAACGGCATTCGGCTTCGGATTAGGTCAAATGCTCTCGGTGATTCCTGGTGTTTCCAGATCTGGTGCGAGCATTAGCTTTGGGCTCTTCGCTGGCTTTACTAGAGCTAGCGCTGCCAGGTTTAGCTTTCTGATTGGTATTCCAGCGGTACTTATCAGTGGACTAATTCAGTTCAAAGATAGTTATCAAAATCTAGACAGTAATTTGATGACCGGTACGGTGGTGGCCACCATTACTTCATTTGTCGTTGGCTACCTAGTGATTGCCGGGTTGTTGAGGTATCTAAACAGAGGTTCGTTCTTACCATTTGTGCTCTGGCGAATATTTGTTGGAGTGGCTTTACTTATTCTGCTTAGCGCCGGGCTGATATCAGCTTAGCTTTCGCTAGAGCCTGATTCACCTTTGTTTTGTCTGAGAAACTTCTCGAACTCCAAAGCCAGCTGATCTGTGTTTAGCTCTTCAGCTTCCGATTCATCACGAGCTTTTTCAAGACCTGTGATGTAATTCTGTAGGTCTTCATCACCTTCGACAAAGTCATCAACTGATCTTTCCCACTCAAATGCAGAATCTAATAGTGGTTTGTGGTCGACATTGAAACTCAACATAATTTCTAAATCGTTTACTAAAGCTAGGGTCGCTTTCGGCGACGGCATCGAAGCAACGTAGTGGGGGACTTGAGCCCAGATCGAAATTGTTGGGAGTCCAGCTTTTTCAAAAGCGTGCCCCAACACGGAAAGGAACCCGGCTCTTCCGTCATAGTTGCTTCGTTCAATGCCATAAAAATTGCGCACAGAAGCGGTTTGACTGTTTTTGTATATTCTGATTGGTCTGGTGTGGGGAGTTTCTGATGCCAGTGAGCCGAGCATGATTACTGCAGTAATCTCTCTGTCCTCCACTAGTTCTAGAATTTCATCCCGAAGGTACTGCCATTGCAGTGCTGGTTCTTGGCCAATCAAGAAATACAGGCTCAAGTTTGATGTGTTAAGACCAACCTGACTTGAGGGACCCCAAAGCTCTATGCTTGGCCAAACAAAATCTCTTTCGCCATGCTCGTCCAGAACGATTACTGGGCGCCGCTTAGAAAAATCGAAGAAGTCCTGATCGTCGATTGCAATCAGATGCTCACACCGCAGACGTTCACGAAGGTAGCTGGCAGCCGAACTGGCAGCTGCCCCAGCATCAGTCCAGCCGTCTAGTGCAACCACTAGCACTCGGCCACTAAATGGGTTTAGGTTTTCGCTCAATTTCCACCATTTCAAGGTTTGTCTTCACCTAGAACTCTATTTCATTTAGCGCGGTTAGACTTTTCGCATAATGTTTGGCTCAAAACCCTCCTTCGCTGTCCTCTTCGACATGGACGGAACGCTCATCGATTCTGAGCCCTATTGGTTAGCTAGCGAACAGGCTCTGGCGGCAGAGCACAATGGCAAATGGACTCACGAAGATGGCTTATCGGTTGTCGGTATGAGCCTGGATGACTCATCTAAGGTTTTCAAAGACAAAGCTAGCGTCGATCTTGAACCTAGTGAAATTGTGACCAGGTTGACCGCCGATGTGCAGAGCCAACTGCAGAAAGTTATACCTTGGCGACCAGGGGCTAAAGAGCTCCTATTAGATTTGCGTAAGCATGGCGTCAAGACAGCTCTAGTTACGATGTCTTTACGCAGAATGGCTCAACAGGTAGTTGATGCAATCGGATTTGACGCTTTCGATGTCATCGTTGCTGGAGATGATGTGCTCAGAGGAAAACCCCATCCAGAACCTTATTTGAAAGCAGCAGAACAACTTGGCTTTAGCCCTGGGCATTGCATAGCCTTTGAGGACTCAATCTCTGGAATTACGTCTGCCGAAGCTGCCGGGACAATAGCCATTGGGATACCTAACTTTGTTAAAATTCCCGAGCAAGAGGGAAGGATCCTTTGGGAAAGCTTCGAAGGAGTCACCTACAAAACTCTCAGAAAGTTTGTGAAATGAAATCAGTGCTGCGTGGACCATTTATTGCTGGCGAACGAGTTCAGCTCACCGGCCCTAAAGGAAGGCTAAACACCATCACCCTTCGATTAGGGGCAGTTTTTGGAACTCACCGGGGAGACATTAGGCACGATGACATTATCGGTAAACCTGATGGGTCAGTAATTGCAAACCAAACTGGTGTTGAATATCTAGCCCTGCGCCCGTTGCTGAATGATTTTGTATTGTCAATGCCTAGGGGAGCAGCAATTGTCTATCCCAAAGATGCTGCCAGCATCGTAACGATGGGGGACATTTTCCCTGGGGCACATGTAGTCGAAGCTGGAGTCGGCTCAGGTGCACTCAGCATGTATTTACTTCGAGCCATTGGCGACTCAGGGTCGCTCACATCTTTTGAAAGAAGAGCTGAATTTGCTGACATTGCCAAAGCGAACGTGGCAACTCAGTTTGGTTTTGTTCCCAATAACTGGGAAATAAAAATAGGCAGTCTTCAGGATGAGCTTTCTCAAGTTGTTGAACCAGGATCAATCGATCGAGTGGTCCTAGACATGCTTGCTCCTTGGGAGTGCATTGATGCTGTTTCCAAAGCCTTAGCTCCCGGTGGGGTGTTGATTTGCTACGTTGCCACTGTCACACAGTTGTCTAGGGTCGCTGAGGAAATTAAAACCACAGGCAACTATGCAGACCCAGAGGCTTTTGAATCGTTGGTCAGAGGTTGGCATCTGCAGGGACTAGCTGTCCGACCTGAACACCGAATGGGTGGACATACCGGCTTCCTGCTGACTGCTAGACGACTGGCACCGGGAACTGTGCTACCAAGTTTTAGCAGAAGAGCCAAACCTGAATTTGCAGATGAAGACTTAGCAGTTTGGAATCCAGAGCACCTCGGTGAGCGCTCCGTTAGCGAGAAACGATTGCGCAAGTCTGTCAGGTCAGCCCAGAGCGCTGCGAGCTCTAAAAGTCAGGCTTTGGACAACTCGGACGAGTAAACTTATCCAAACCTCTAGAAAGTAGATTTTCAGTGTCAAAAATCAAGTCGATAATTGCTCTATCGGTAGCTTCAGTATTACTTTTAGCCGGATGCGCCTCAAACTCAAACCCTGCTACCAACGCGTACGATGGCCTTTCCCCAACTTGCGAGCGGTTCAAGGGCGGCCCTCAAATTGATGAGGTAAAAGTAACAGCAGCCGAGGGAACCGTGCCAACTGTTGTTTTCCCAACAAAGGCTGACGGCACATCAGAACTAGCAAGCATCAAGACTTCACAGACCAAGGTTGTTAAAGAAGGTTCAGGTCCTGAATTCACGGGCAACCAACTGGTAACCATTGAGTATTTAGTAATCAACTCTTCAACTGGGGCTGTTTTAGCCGGCAGTAAGTTTGATGGCACTGATGCTGCTTCACAAGTTTTTGATTCAACCAGCACCAAAATTTTCTGTGATGATCTAACAGGAGTTAGAGAAGGCAGCCTTGTTGCTTTTGCCAACCCAAAATCACCGCAAGACACCAATGGAACTCTTTACGTCCTTTTGCTTAAGAAGGTTTTCCTTCCTCACGCCAATGGCGAAGTGCAAGGCCTTCCTAGCGGCCTACCTTCAGTTATTCGCACACCAAAGACGGGGCAACCGGCACTTGTGAGGCCAAATTTCTCAGCTCCGAAAGATTTGCAAAAAGCTGTCTTGATAAAAGGTAGGGGAGATGCTGTCAAAGCAGGGGACTCTGTAACTGTGCACTATGTGGGCTGGGTATGGGGAAGTGAATTCGGTACCGCTTTCGATTCTTCTTGGGATTCAGGTCGAGGTCCAGCAACCTTCACGCTGAAAACTGGCAATGGCGGATTGATCAAGGGTTTTGTTGAGGGAATTGAGGGTGAGACTGTTGGTTCACAGGTTATTGTTTCAATGCCTCCAGCTGATGGCTACGGTCCTGAGGGAAACGGATCAACTATTCCTGCTAACGCCACGTTGGTTTTCGTTATCGACATCCTAGGTATCAATAAGTAATCGCGAACAGGTCTAATGAGCGATAAGAAGCCGAACGCAATTAAAATCTCCAAGCCTGAACGCTTGTTCAATTTGACCTGCGCACTTTTGTATACCAGAAGTGGTCTAACTAAGAACGAGATACTGCGCTCTGTGCCAGGATACGAGGGCGAATATGATGAAGGTGGTGACAATTCTTCTCTTGAGAGAAAATTTGAAAGAGATAAGGCAAGTCTTCTTCACAATGGAATTCAGTTAGAAGTCGCCATTCCAGCTCACGAAGATGAGAATAACCAAGTAACGGTCTATTCAATAAAGCGCGAGAGTTTTTACTGGCCAAAAAATGTTAAGTTCACTCCACGTCAGATGGCTTTACTAAATCTGGCTGCCGAAGCTTGGGTTGGCGGGTCGCTCTCTACAGCAGCTAGCAGAGGAATAACTAAGCTACGTGCCATGGGATCAATCGGTGAAGATTCAGACATCGTAGGCATCGCGCCTCGTATTCAAGCCTCTGACCCTTCCTTTAGAGATGTCAATAACGCGATTTCAGATCACCAAGTGGTGAATTTTGACTATCGAAACCCTAAGACTGGGGATATCTTGACAAGAACACTGCAGCCATGGCTGTTGCGAAAAGTTGCTGGCCAGTGGTTAGTTATGGGTTTTGATGAACTTCGAAATGAGCCTAGAAACTTCATGCTTCGCAGAATTGTGAGCAAGGTGGCAACCGCTAAACCATCCAGAAACTTCAGCCCACCGAGCATTGAACAAATAGCAAAGACAGTGGCAGAACTTGATGCTTTGGCCGAGAAGCAGGTCGCAAAGATTCAGGTGAATCGAGATTCAGAAGCTTGGTTTAGATATGAACTAGACCTGCAGGGAAATGGTTCTTCTGATGAGTTAAGCATTAACTATCACGACATCTATGTCCTGGCAGAAGAACTGAGAGAGTATGCGGGTGAAATAAGAGTTCTAAAACCTGAAGCGCTCATCCAGCTCGTTCGTGCTGGTTTTGAAAAGGTGGCAAACGACCATGCCTGATCAATTGCGCTTAGATGACTCAGATCGCTACAACCTCATGCTCGCTCTAACCGGATTGCTGGTTCAAGGGGATGAATATGAAGTTCAAGCACTGGCTCAACGATTTGAAGTCAGCAAAGAGGAAATTGTGAAAGCGGTAAAGAACATTGGCTACATGGATATGGCTCATTTTGAGAATCCAGATCGCTACGTCGTTGATTACGATGCCCTCGAGGAGGGCTATGTTCGGATTTCATACAACTTAGAGAACGTTGTTGAAGATGTGCCAAGACTCTCATCAAGACAGGCTTCTGCACTCGCGGCTGGATTGGTATATCTAAGCTCGCTACCTGGACTAGCTGAGAATGAAGAAATCCAAGAACTTCAAGCAATTCTAAGAACAGGGGACTCAAGAGGAAATACGCCGGAGGTTCTTGTTCAACCTGGATCCAAGGATGCCGACCTGTTAACTATCAGGCAGGCCATCAAGCTCAGCAGGACAATGAGTTGCGATTATTTGAATCTCAAAGGCGAAATGAGAATTGCACGAGTCATTGAGCCTCTTCGTATTGACCTTCGTGGGGAGTTGGTTTACTTGAAGGGCTGGTGCCCTGAAAACAGAGACGTCCGTTCTTTCCGCGTCGACCGAATGAGAAATGCAAGCATGACCG
Organism: Rhodoluna sp.; assembly: GCA_016462375.1. Classification (GTDB taxonomy): domain Bacteria; phylum Actinomycetota; class Actinomycetes; order Actinomycetales; family Microbacteriaceae; genus Rhodoluna. The sequence continues at coordinate 25,468 of JAEMTJ010000008.1, forward strand.
AAAAGAAGACTTCGAAAGAGGCACTCAGCGCTGTGCTTGATGACGAGGTCTATCACCCATCAGAAGCTGACACTTTGGTTACCATCGAAGTTGACCCGGAAGCTTTCTCACTGATGGTTGATTTTAGGCCGATAGAAGAGCCTGAAACTGTCTCTCAATATGTGAAAAGGTTCAAGATTCTCGTGGGCGATGTCCGCAACCTTGGCAGGATTGTAGCCAGATTCGGTGGTACTGCCAGAGTCATCGCTCCTGATACAGCAAGAGTCGCTGTTCGTGAGTTTGCAATGCAGGCGATGGGCGATTTAAACCCCACACAACCGGCGGACGCAGAATGATCCAATACTTTTGGGCTTATTTCTTCGGTGTGCTAGCCGTAATGGCCACAGTTGCACTCGTCATTGCTGGCTCAAAATTGAACCAATCAACTAAGCGGGTGGCGAGGTCATATGCACCCATTGGCGTCAAGGTGAAGGCTTTAGGAATCGAAGTTAGTGCGCTAAGACGCTCAAGGTCAGACAGACAGCGTAGGCTAGAGACAGACAGTCCAGGTCTTATCCAAGCGGAAGAGTAAGGAAAAAAATGAGACTCCAAGGTTGGCACATTATCTTCATCGTGCTAGTTGTACTAGTTATTTGGGGTGCACCTAAGCTTCCTGGTTTCGCTAAGAGCCTGGGCGAATCAATGCGAATCTTTAGAAAAGAGATGAAGCAGCTAGGTGATGAGCGTGCTGAAGATAAGAAGCCTTCTTCTGAGAAAGCCGAACCCAAAGACGACTAATGGCATCTCGCCGCAATCCCGAAAAGAGAATGAAGCTCTCGGGACACTTCCGTGAATTACGCAAGCGCCTATTCCGCTCTGCCATTGCCATCACGCTTGGAACAATAGTCGGCTGGTTGCTATTTGACAGCGTCTTTGCTGAACTACAAAAGCCAATTCTTGAACTTGCTAAAGAAGAAAATCTAAATGCGCAAATAAACTTTGGTTCTGTTGTCTCTGCTTTTGATCTGCACATGCAGATTTCTTTCTTCATAGGGGT